>NZ_JBVYOL010000036.1:0-65713 GCF_056120505.1 Paenibacillus sp. sgz302164
AGCATCTAAGCGTGAAGCCCCCCTCAAGATGAGATTTCCCAGTATGTAAGACCCCTTGTAGACGACGAGGTAGATAGGTTCGAGGTGGAAGCGCGGCAACGTGTGCAGCTGACGAATACTAATCGGTCGAGGGCTTAACCTATACAATTCAACTCACACTTTACGCAAGTTTCGTATCTAGTTTTCAGGGTGCAAGTCAGCCTGAGGAGTTTGATTGATGTTTCCTGGCAGAAACATCCTGTTTGGTGATGATGGCGGAGGGGATCCACGCGTTCCCATCTCGAACACGACCGTTAAGCCCTCCAGCGTCGATGGTACTTGAACCGAAGGGTTCTGGGAGAGTAGAACGTTGCCAAGCNGCGGAGGGGATCCACGCGTTCCCATCTCGAACACGACCGTTAAGCCCTCCAGCGTCGATGGTACTTGAACCGAAGGGTTCTGGGAGAGTAGAACGTTGCCAAGCACTGCAAATAGCCTTCTTGAGAAAACAATCTCAAGAAGGCTATTTTTGTATCCGGCCGAAGAGAAACGCCCCCGAAAGGGCCGCCCCCCGACGACATTCAGAGGCGGACAATATTTTCATTTTTCCCCGAAATGAAAAGGTTTTGATTGATGCACGACGATGCTGAGGACCAGCCCCATGGACAGCATGTTGCTCATTAAAGAACTTCCTCCATAGCTGACAAAAGGGAGCGCGATTCCCGTAAGCGGCATTAACCCGGTATGCATGGCGATATTCTCAAAAATTTGCAGCGTAAACATCGATACCACGCCGATAATTATATAAGATCCGGCTAAATCCTCGCATCTGATCGCAATAAGAATCATTCGATAAATCAGTAGAAAATAGAGCAGCAGCAGCACGGCTGAGCCTATGAAGCCGAATTCCTCACCGATAACGACATAAATCGAGTCGGCATAATCATAAGGGATATATCCGCTTTGCACCATTTTGCCCTTGAGGTAGCCTTCGCCCATAAGCTGGCCGGAACTGACTGCTCTCATGGAATTGACAACATGATAACTTTGATCCGGATCCAGAGTCGGGTCCAGAAAGGTCTGAATTCTGTGAAGCTGGTGTGTTTTTATGATTTTGTTGAAAACAGGCGTGTCTACGAAATATAAGGCCGTTATGCTGCCGACAATTACGATAAAGGTGATAAAGCCGATAAGTCCATGTTTTACACGAATCATGCCGATCCACAACATGCCGATCAATATGCAAATAAAAACGATCGATGTCCCCATATCGGGCTGATCCATGATGAGCAGAAACGGTATGCCTACAATGGCCAGCATTGGAACGATATCTCGAAAGAATCGCAGATAGTCGCCGCTGCGTTTTTCAATCATTTTCGCCAACAGCAGGATGACGAATACTTTGGCCAGCTCCGACGGCTGAAATTGCATGAAATGAAGGTTAATCCAACGTTGGGACCCGTTAATATTCATCCCTTTAAACTTGACGAAAACTAGCAAAAGGACGCTGAATATATAAAGATATACGGATAAGTGGCGCACGATACCCCTGTAATCGATCATGGCGAGGGCCAACATGGGCACAAACAAGACGGCAAACATAACCAAATTCGATATATGCAGCCCGGCATACTTCGTGTTATTCGTGGCGCTATAAATTGCAATCGTGCTGATCGCCATAAAACATATCAATAAGGAGATAATAACAGGGTCTAATTTTTTCGCTCTTAGCAGCAGTTCCTGGAGCATGCGCCACCCTTCCTTTCATTTGTTTCCGGGTTACATATTTTCTGATGCTGCAGTTGCATCGTGTTCAAGATAGAGGTTTTTCGCTTTTTCGTCATAGGCGTACAATTCGGCGTACCGTCCCCAGTCAATCAAAATGTCCAACTGATGGGCGGCTTCTTCCGAACCAAAGTGCTTTTCAAAAATTTCCACGAAAAATTCCCGCTCCATTTTGTTATTGGACTTGGAATGCAAGATCCAGATGATTTTTTCAATCATGGGGACGTGATGCAGCACCTGTTTTTTGAAAATTTCTTTCCTGTCCAGAACGCTGGCATCGGCAAAATGGCGCCCAATCTCCGTTAATTCGATATCTCCGTGTTGTATGCTGGCAAACCCGAGCATCTGCGCGGCTTCGACAATGGGCAAAAAGTCTTCAAGATTCAGGCTTAATTGATCGGCCAGCTTATATAAATCGACCGTTTTCCCGAGATCGTCGATCAATTCGATAAATCCCGTTAATGCACCGGCCGGCACTTTCGGCACTTTTTCGATCTTTTTCTTTTGCCCGCCAAACGGTTCATCCTGCTTCATTTCGCGTTTGGTCAAAATAGAATAAATTTTGTCGACAAGGCCTGTAAAGTGCGGCTCCTGCTTGTTTCGCCAATGAGGCATGGAAATGGGAATATCGGCGATGACCCGGGCAGGGTCGCGAGACAGGACGATGGCCCGATCGGACATGTACACCGCTTCTTCGATGCTGTGCGTGACCATAATAATGGACTTCGTAGGAATCTTTTTTTCCGTCCACAGTTCAAGCAAGTCGCGTTTGAGGTTCTCCGCGGTCAGAACGTCCAAGGCCGAAAAAGGCTCATCCATCAGCAAAATGTCGGGCTCCATCACTAAAGCGCGGCCAATGCCGACACGCTGCCTCATCCCTCCCGACAGTTCTTTCGGATAGGCACTTTCGAATCCGTCCAATCCGACCATATCGATGATCGAGAGGGCTTTGCGCATTTTGTCCGCTTCCGTCAGCGGTTTATTTTCAAGCCCCAGTTTTACGTTCTCCAGAACGGTCAGCCACGGAAAAAGCGCAAAAGACTGAAAGACCATGCCGACTCCGGGATTAGTCCCCCGTACTTCTTTACCGTTATAAAAGACGGCTCCCTGAGAGGGAGGGATGAGCCCGGCAATGATTCGAAGCAGAGTGGATTTGCCCGAACCGGATGGACCCAGGATGGAGACAAACTCGCCTTCCGTTATTTTCAGATGGATATCCTCCAGGATGTTGGCGCCGGCCGAGCCCGGCATATCGTAATGTTTGAGAACTTGCTGCAGTTCGATCAATGCATGTTTCATGGTGAAGACACCTCTATTCCAAATGATATTTTTTCTCGGAGACGGCGTACAGCTTGCGCCACACCAAGCGATTGACCAGAACGACCAGCAGGCACATCACGATAATTCCCCAAATGATTTGCGGCCAATCTCCTTTGGTTGTCGCCTCGGTAATGAATGTTCCTAACCCGGACGCTTGCAGGTTGTTGTTTTTCCACGAGACGAGCTCGGATACGATGCTTGCGTTCCAAGCGCCGCCGCTGGCGGTTATGCATCCCGTAATCAGAAAAGGAAATATGCTCGGCAAAATTAACTTCACCCATGTTTGTAGACGCGACAAACGCAAAATAGATGCAGCTTCTTTCAAATCGGAAGGAATGGCCATCGCTCCGGCGATGACGTTGAACAGGATGTACCACTGCGTTCCCAGCATCATGAGAGGAACAGCGCCGATATCCATGCTGATCCCAAGCTTCAGGTACAGGATGGCGAACAACGGGAAAGCCATATTGGCCGGAAAAGAAGCGAGGACCTGCACAACAGGCTGAGCAATCCTGGATAGTTTGGGACTCATCCCGATCATGACCCCGACCGGAACCGTCCATGCTGCGGCCAGCAGCGTTGCCACGAATACGCGAAGAGCCGTTAAAAGCCCGAGTCCGACAACCCGCAACAATTCCTTCCAGCTTAACTGTACGATTTCGAGCAGAGCTTCATACACATACCTCGCGACGAACAAAATGATGACGATTCCGATTAGCCGGACCGCTATTTTGGATGCGAGTGCAGGCGGTTTCGGCCAATGGATGGCGGCGCTTCGCTTTTTGAAACGACTGCTTAGGTCGTGAAAAAAGGTTCCGGCGGCATGATTAGCGTAGCGAACGAATCTGGCGCGTTTGAGGATATCGTATACCCAGGATTGCGGCACTTCGCCCGCTTCCGTTTGCTCGTTCTTGAATTTTTGCGCCCAAGCGACGATCGGCCGCCAGAACAGCTGGTCTACCAGAATAATCAGAATGACCATAGTGATAATGGCGTATACAATGGCTTTCACGTTTCCTTGATCGGCGGCCAAAGCCATGTAAGAGCCGATGCCGGGCAGATGAATGTCTTGATTGAGCACGCTGATCGATTCGCTGGCCGCGAGAAAAAACCAGCCTCCGCCGAAAGACATCATGCTGTTCCACACGAGCCCCAACATGGAAAAGGGCACTTCGAGCTTGGTAAAGCGCGGCCACCGGCCAAGCCGGTGAATGCTGGCTGCTTCGTCCAGCGCCCGCGGTATCGTTGTCAGCGAGTGGTAGAAGCTGAATGTCATATTCCATACCTGACCGGTGAATATGGCAAAGATCGAAGCACATTCGACGCCGAGCAGACTGCCGGGAAAAAGCGCCATGAACATCAAGACGGTTGCCGACAGGAAACCGAGCACAGGCACGGATTGCAGGATGTCGAGCGCAGGGATCATAATTTTCTCGGCAATCCGGTTATTCGCGGCGATTCGCCCGTATACGAACGTAAACAATAGCGAAGCGCCGAAGGCGATGAACATTCTCAAAAGCGAGCGCCCCGCGTAATAAGGAAGCAGATAGGGGTCAAGGTTCATAACAGGCTGCTGGCTTGGAGAAAATGGGGCGCGCATACCGGCGCCAAGCTGGGCAGCCATATAAAGAATGGACATAAGCATGAGAAAGACGATGATGTCCGCCAAACCGAACTTACGTTTGCTGTTGATGGTGGAGAAGCCGTTCCATTTCATCGTGATAACCCCCTTTGGGCGAAATAAAAAAACTCTCCCCTGCAATTGGCAGGAGGAGAGCGCAAATATTCCATCTATTCAGGTTGATTATCAGATGAATCAGCGGCAGAACAAGCCCTTGGGCAAGCCGGGCTTTGAACATGCTTGATGACGATCTGAGGGTACGCTGAATAATGGATGCACACGTTTCCTAGCTAACAATGCATATGGCAAGCTATTCATCTGTCGCATTCGACTACTACTGTCCATTTCCAGTTTCCCCCCTTTGTACATACAATATGAAAGCCCTCAGGGATTGGTCCCAGAGGGCATGCGTTTACAAGGCAATAAAACGGCTCCCCCTAGTCCAGTTTTGACACTATACAACGTAAAGCGAACGTTCGTTCGCTTAGCCACCTTAAGAAAAGCCTTAATCCGGCAGTTCCTGTTCTACCCATTGGCATCTTTCGATATTTCCGGGCAGTGGCCTATGTTTGTATAGGAGCCTCACCTAACGAGGACATATTTAATTCCTTTGAAATCGTACTCCTAAGTACGCTTGCTTGTCAATAGCAAAAAAAGCAAAAAAGAATCAATTGGAAAGCGCCGTGACGTTAAGTTGGAGTAATTTTGTAAATACTGAGTGTAGAGCCGCAAATCAGGCGCAAAATACTTTTTAACAGCAACACTTGTCAAAAAGAAAGGAAATGATTATAATTTAGTTAAGGTCAAAGAAAGTCAAAGTCAATTTACTTCTAGAATTCTGGGAGGATGAATTGATGCGTAATGTTTCAGAAATTATCGAGCAGTACTTGAAACAAGTTTTGCTGCAAAGTCCCGAAGGAGCGATCGAGATTCAGCGCAATGAGCTTGCCGATCAGTTCCAATGCGTTCCGTCCCAAATCAACTACGTTATCAGCACCCGGTTTACTTTGGAGAAGGGATACATTGTGGAGAGCAAGCGCGGGGGCGGCGGCTATATTCGCATCCAGAAAATCGAGCTGCGTCAGCACGGCTCCATACTCGATCACATTTTTCGAACGATTCACACTCACATAGATCAGGTCGCCTCCGAGGGACTTATTTATCAGCTGCAGGAAGGCCATTTTATTTCTGCACGTGAGGCCAATCTGATCAAGGCGGCCATCTCCAGGGATGTGCTGACATTCGAGCTCCCGCTGCGGGATGAAATCCGCGCTAATATTCTTAAGGCAATGCTGATATCCTTGCTGAGCAAATGAGGGAGGGGTACACTTTATGATTTGTCAGGAGTGCGGCAAACGGCCGGCGACGCTTCATTTCACCAAGATCATAAACGGCGACAAAAACGAGTTTCACATTTGCGAAACTTGCGCCCGCGAGAAGGGCGAGATGATTCCGGGCTCTTCCAACGGATTTTCCATCCACAATTTGTTGTCGGGACTTCTGGATTTTGAGCCTTCGTCGGTCGCTTCTGCCAAGCCGCAGTCGGTGCGCTGCGAACATTGCGGTCTCACCTACACCCAATTCAGCAAACTCGGGCGATTCGGCTGCGGTTCATGCTACCAAAGCTTTTCGGAGAAATTAGATCCTCTGTTCAAAAGAGTGCACGGCAACACGGTTCATGTAGGCAAAGTTCCCAAACGCACTGGAGGACTTGTTCAATACAAGCGGGAAATCGAAAGTCTCAAAAAGGAAATGATGACCCGCATCGAAAGCGAAGAGTTCGAGCAGGCGGCTAAAATCCGCGATCAAATTCGGGAAATCGAAAAGAAGATCGCCGGAAATTAGGGTCTTGAGGAGGGTATGATTTCAATGGCGCTGCATCGTTTTACAGGAGATGCTTTAAGCGAATGGATGAAGGGGGACGGGCCGGAATCCGATATTGTCATCAGCAGTCGGATACGCATTGCCCGCAACCTCAAGGATTATCCTTATCCCATGCTCGCGACGAATCAGCAATCGGAGGAAGTGCTTGATCGGCTCTCTGGGGTTTTGGACAACGAAGAGCTGGAAACGATCAGTCATTTTTCGCTGATTCCGTTGTCGGAGCTTAACGAGCTGGAGCGGATGGTGCTGGTGGAAAAGCACTTGATCAGCCCGAATCTGGCGAACGAATCCAGGAATGGAGCCGTCATATTAAGCGAGAATGAATCTATCAGCATTATGATCAACGAAGAAGACCATTTGCGGATCCAGTGCTTGTGTCCCGGATTTCAGATTAAAGAAGTATGGGATTTGGCCAATCAGCTTGACGATATTTTTGAATCCCAGCTTGATTACGGGTATGATGAGAAAAGAGGCTATCTGACGAGCTGTCCTACGAATGTGGGCACAGGGATTCGGGCTTCCGTCATGATGCATCTCCCCGCGCTCGTGCTCACCCAACAAATCAACCGGATTTTATCGGCGGTTACACAAGTTGGGCTGACCGTTAGAGGATTATACGGGGAAGGCAGCGAAGCTTTAGGTAATCTGTTTCAAATCTCCAACCAGATTACGTTGGGCCAGTCGGAAGACGAGATCATCGACAATCTTTTTAGCGTAGCGCGGCAAATTATCGAGCATGAACGCGCCGCAAGGCATAAGCTAATGCAAGAATCCAAAATGCGCATCATCGACCGCGTCAACCGCTCCCTCGGGATATTATCCTATGCGGGGATTATGGACTCGAAGGAAGCGGCCCAACGATTGTCGGATGTGAGGCTGGGCATTGACGTTGGGATCATCAACAATGTTTCATCCAACATTCTCAATGAACTGCTGGTGATGACGCAGCCCGGATTTTTGCAGCAGAGCGCGGGAGAAAAGTTGTCCGCCGAAGACCGCGACATCCGCAGGGCGGAATTGATCCGGGAAAAATTCGGCCGCTATTAAAGGCAGCATCATCCTTTGGGTTTTCCATAGATATATTACTTTTGGAGGTGTTTCTCTATGATGTTTGGAAGATTTACGGAACGAGCGCAAAAGGTTCTCTCCTTAGCTCAAGAAGAGGCCGTTCGGTTGGGGCACAACAATATTGGAACTGAGCATATTTTACTCGGACTGATCCGTGAAGGCGAGGGGATTGCAGCCAAAGCGCTGATTGCACTGGGCCTGGGGCTTGAGAAGATCCAGGACGAAGTGGAATCCTTGATTGGCCGCGGTCAAGAACAGCCGACCAACATCGCGTACACGCCGAGAGCAAAGAAAGTCATTGAGCTTTCTATGGACGAAGCCAGAAAATTAGGCCATACTTACGTAGGAACCGAGCACATTTTACTCGGGCTCATTCGCGAAGGCGAAGGGGTCGCGGCGCGTGTGCTGAACAACCTCGGCGTCAGCCTGAATAAAGCGCGCCAGCAAGTGCTGCAGCTGCTCGGCAGCAGCGAAACCGTATCACCGAGCCACGGCGCTAATCCGAATGTGAACACGCCGACGCTTGACGGTTTGGCCAGAGACCTCACCGCATTTGCGAAAGAGGGCCATTTGGATCCGGTTATCGGGCGCAGCAAGGAAATCGAGCGCGTCATTCAAGTGCTGAGCCGCAGAACGAAAAACAATCCGGTCCTGATCGGGGAACCGGGCGTCGGTAAAACGGCGATTGCCGAAGGCTTGGCGCAAAAAATCATCAACAATGAAATTCCGGAAACGTTGAAAGATAAAAGGGTCATGACCCTCGATATGGGCTCGGTCGTTGCGGGAACCAAGTACCGCGGCGAGTTCGAAGACCGGCTCAAAAAGATTATGGACGAGATTCGCCAAGCGGGCAATATCGTGTTGTTCATTGACGAGCTGCACACTTTGATCGGCGCAGGCGGGGCGGAAGGCGCGATCGATGCGTCGAACATCCTGAAGCCGGCGCTGGCGAGAGGCGAGCTGCAGTGCATCGGGGCGACTACGCTGGACGAATACCGCAAATATATCGAGAAAGATGCAGCGCTCGAGCGCCGTTTCCAACCGATTACGGTAGACCAGCCGTCTCCTGACGAAGCGATTCAAATTCTTCACGGGCTCCGCGACCGTTACGAAGCGCATCACCGCGTGAAAATTACGGATGCGGCTATCGAGGAAGCGGTGAAGCTGTCCGACCGCTATATCACCGACCGTTTCCTGCCGGATAAGGCGATTGACCTTATTGACGAGGCCAGCTCCAAAGTAAGGCTGCGTTCCTACACGATTCCGCCTAGCTTGAAACAGTTGGAAAATAAGCTGGATGATATCCGCAAGGAAAAAGATGCGGCCGTGCAAAGCCAGGAGTTCGAAAAAGCGGCCGGCCTGCGCGATACCGAGCAAAAACTTCGCGAGGAACTGGATTCCACGCGAAACGAGTGGAAAGAAAAACAAGGCCGTCTGGATACCGAAGTGACTCCGGAGGATATCGCTCAGGTCGTTGCAAGCTGGACGGGAATTCCGGTCAGCAAACTGGCCGAAGAAGAGACCGAGCGTCTGCTCAAAATGGAAGACATTTTGCATGAGCGCGTAATCGGTCAAGAAGAGGCGGTCAAAGCGGTAAGCCGCGCCATCCGCCGCGCCAGAGCCGGTCTGAAAGATCCGAAGCGCCCGATGGGCTCCTTCATCTTCCTTGGACCAACCGGCGTAGGTAAAACGGAACTGGCACGCGCCCTGGCGGAATCGCTGTTCGGCGATCAAAACGCCGTCATTCGCATCGATATGTCCGAGTACATGGAGAAGCACTCCACATCCCGCCTGGTAGGAGCGCCTCCGGGGTATGTCGGATATGAGGAAGGCGGCCAGCTTACTGAAAAAGTGCGCCGCAAACCATACTCGGTCGTCCTGCTTGACGAGATCGAGAAAGCTCATCCTGAAGTGTTCAACATCCTGCTTCAAGTGCTGGAGGACGGACGCCTGACGGATTCCAAAGGCCGCACCGTCGATTTCCGCAACACGTTGATCATCATGACGTCCAACGTGGGCGCGGAGATGATCAAGAAAAACTCCACGCTCGGCTTTACGGCCGTGCAGGATGCCGGCAAAGAATACTCCAACATGAAAGACAAAGTGATGGGCGAGCTGAAGAAAAGCTTCCGTCCGGAGTTCCTGAACCGGATCGACGAGATCATCGTCTTCCACTCTCTGGATGAGCAGCATATCGCTCAAATCGTTAGCCTGATGGCGGACGATCTGCGCAAGCGCCTGAAAGAGCAGGAAGTGGACTTCAACCTTACGGACAAAGCGAAAATGTTCCTTGCCAAAGAAGGCTTTGACCCGACTTACGGGGCAAGACCGCTGCGCAGAGCGATTCAAAAGCATATCGAGGACCGGCTGTCCGAGGAGCTGCTCAGAGGCAATATCTCCAAAGGCGATTCCTTAACCATCGACGAAAAAGAAGGCGAGCTTGTCGTCCTTCGCGGCGAAGGCGTAACAGCCCAATAATGTTCCTGAAAAGCATTTTGCTCCATCCGTTGCGGTGGCGGCAAAATGCTTTTTCTTTCGTATATTTTTCATCGGCCCTTTCACACACTTAGCAAAAGTGGTAAACTTTTATTGGTAAGTATAGCCAGATATTTCCGCATGTCTTATAAGGGAGCAAGTGCATAATGAGCAAACAGAAGACGAAATTTTGCTGCCAGGAGTGCGGCTACGAATCGCCGAAATGGATGGGCAAATGCCCAGGCTGCCAATCGTGGAACACGATGGTTGAAGAAGTGGAAACCGTTGTTCGCACCCAGGGGATGAATTCCTCTTTCGCCAGAACGAAAGAAAAGCCCACCCCTATCATACATATCGAGAGCAGCCCTGAGCCGAGAGTATTGACGAATAACCAGGAATTGAACCGCGTGTTGGGCGGAGGCATCGTTCCCGGTTCCCTGATTCTCGTCGGAGGAGACCCGGGGATCGGCAAGTCGACGCTGCTGCTGCAAACTTCATTCGCGCTTACGCAAGCCGGGCAGAAAGTGCTTTATATATCCGGAGAGGAATCGGTTAAGCAAACGAAGCTGCGGGCTGACCGCCTGGAAGCGTCGTCGCCGCTGCTGTATGTGCTCTGCGAAACGAATCTGGAGCTGATCGAAGAGGCGATTCAGGAAACGGATCCCGATTTTTTGGTCATTGACTCCATTCAAACGGTTTATCATCCGGCTATTGCGTCCGCTCCGGGCACGGTTGGCCAAGTTCGTGAATGCACAGGCCATTTTATGAGAATTGCTAAAGGCAAAGGAATTGCAACGGTCCTCGTCGGTCACGTCACGAAGGAAGGGGCCATTGCAGGACCGAGAATGCTGGAGCACATGGTTGATTGCGTGCTGTACTTCGAGGGCGAGCGGCATCATTCCTATCGCTTGCTGAGAGCGGTGAAGAACCGTTTTGGTTCGACCAATGAAATCGGCATCTTTGAAATGCAGGAAGCGGGACTTGTCGAAGTCAGCAATCCGTCGGAGCTGTTCCTGTCCGAACGGCCGCTCGGGGTGGCGGGTTCCACGGTTGTAGCGAGTATGGAAGGAACCCGGCCTGTGCTCGTCGAAATTCAGGCATTAGTATCAACTACGAATTTTCCATCCCCGCGCAGAATGGCTACGGGCATCGATCATAACCGGCTTTCGCTGATTATGGCGGTGCTGGAGAAGCGCATGGGGCTTTTCCTGCAAAATCAGGACGCCTACCTGAATGTAGCTGGCGGCGTCAAACTGGATGAGCCTGCAGTCGATCTGGCTGTGGCGATCAGTATAGCCTCTTCTTTCAAGGACCAGCCGACCCGGCCGTATGACGTTGTGTTTGGGGAGATCGGCTTGACGGGCGAAGTGCGCGGCGTTTCCCGCATTGATCAGCGGGTGAAAGAGGCGCAGAAGCTGGGCTTCCGCAGAGTCATTATGCCGGAGAAAAGCTTGAAGGGATGGACGCATCCCCCCGGAATGGAGATTATCGGAGTAAACACGGTATCAGAGGCACTAGCAGCGGCGCTGGGTTGACTCGCCTGCATGGAGCCAGCCAGTCATCAGGAGGAATAAAATGAGCAAAGAAGAGACGAAGCGGGACGTAATGAGCCAGTTGCTGCAAATGGTAGCCCCTGGTACCGCGTTCAGAGACGGATTGGAAAATGTCCTGCGTGCCAAAACGGGAGGACTGATTGTCGTCGGCTATAGTCCGGAAGTGATGGAAATCGTAGACGGCGGCTTTTCGATTGATTGCGATTTCTCGCCCAATTACCTCTACGAGCTAGCAAAGATGGACGGGGCGATTATTTTAAGCGAAGATATAAAAAGAATATTGTATGCGAACACGCAGCTGATTCCGGACTCGTCGATCCAGTCGTCCGAAACAGGCATCCGGCATCGGACCGCCGAGCGGGTGGCTAAGCAGACGAACAAGCTCGTCGTTTCGATCTCGCAAAGGCGTAATGTCATAACGCTGTATCAAGGCAATTTGCGCTATGCGCTGAAAGATATCGGCGTTATTTTGACCAAGGCGAATCAGGCGATTCAGACGCTGGAACGGTACAAAGTGGTGCTGGATCAATCGCTCACCAATTTGGGCGCGTCGGAATTCGAAGAGCTGGTTACTTTGCACGATGTGACCAACGTCATCGCCCGGTTCGAGATGGTGCTTAGAATCAGGGCCGAAATCAACCGGTACATCAACGAGCTTGGCAATGAGGGCCGTCTAATCAGCATGCAGCTCGAAGAACTGGTCGGCAATTCGGAGTTGGAGGCGCGACTGCTGATCAAAGATTACGTCCGCGACCTATCGGATGACAAGGTCAAAGACGTGTTGACGGGGCTGAAGCGCCTCTCGTCGGATGAGCTTTTGGAACCTCAACAAATTATCCGCCTGCTGGGCTACTCACATACGAATGCGATTGCGGAAGAGCCCGTATCGCCCAGAGGGTTCAGAATGCTCGGCAAAATCCCGCGGCTTCCCTCGATCATTATTGCCAATCTGGTCGAGAAATTCGGCTACCTGCCGCATATGATGATGGCAACCATCGAGGAGCTGGATGAAGTCGACGGCATCGGAGAGGTCAGAGCGCGCGCGATCAAGGAAGGTTTGAAGCGAATTCAGGAACAAGTCTTCATTGACAGACATATTTAAAGTAGATACAATCATAAAGTATCATTGTTGAGGTTTTATTAAGGCGTGAATTAGGGTATAGTAAATCCAGAGGTGGACAAAAACATATGTTAACAAAATCGATTCCCAGCCTTTTTACCGTAGGGAACTTATTCCTTGGCGTTCTCTCGATCATCCTGGTGTTCAACGGAGAACCGGGACGCGCCGCAGTTCTTGTAATCGTAGCCATGTTGCTGGATGGGCTGGATGGAAGAGTGGCACGGGCGCTGAATGCGCAAAGTGAATTTGGCAAAGAGTTGGATTCGCTGTCCGACGTTATTTCGTTCGGTGTTGCTCCCGCATTTATTATGTATGTCGTTGCGTTTAACAATCCGGCCGTAATCAGTCCGGCTTTTGCCTGGATCGTAACGGCGATATTCCCGATTTGCGGCGCTCTGCGTCTGGCCCGCTTTAATGTCGTGGCCGGAACTCCCGGATATTTCATCGGGCTGCCGATACCGGCTGCGGGCGGCGTGCTCTGTACGCTTGCTTTGTTCAATAACGAAATTAACGTGTACGTCCTGTTGGTCAGCACTGTTCTTCTGTCTTATTTGATGGTCAGCACGGTAAAATACCCGAACTTCAAGAAAGCCGGCATTCCGAAGGCCGCCATATGGGTGACGCCGCTTATCGTAGCGGTTGCGGTCTTAATAGCGGTGAAATGGCCGGAGTCGATTTCCAAAATGATTTTCGTACCTTTGCTGCTCTACGCATTGTACGGCTTAAAAAAAAACGTTGATGGCATCTTCATCCGATTGCGCAGACGCAACAAAAGACGCGCAATGGATGACAACTCCGTCAAATCCGACGTATAAGACCGGCATTCCGAAAATAAAAAGCATTTATTTTCTCTGAAGCGCTTCAGAAAAAATAAATGCTTTTTTGTTTTGTCATCGTCATCAAGACATGTTGAAAAGTCCGAGTGTCGAGCATTTTTTGGATTCATTCTCCAAAACTTGCTCCAAATCTACCTGAAGAATGTTGCCAAGAGCCGCCATATAGAACAAGTTCCGCCCGAGTTCGGCGCTCAGAACTTCGCTGCATTGCTCGCACAACTGTCCGTTCACATGAGTCTCCAGTACTTCCTTGGCCTCGTCCAACGTCATATCGGAATGATACTGCTGTTTGGCGGCATGAATCCCGATACATCCGCATTCCGTAATGGATTTAATGACCGAGCGGTTCGTTGCTGCATTCGTTTGTTGAAATTTGGATAGGACGTCAAGCAAGCTGCGGTGACGGAGCAACAACTCGGATACTTGATCCTGGAACTGCTTTAAGGTCAGGGTGCTCATTTATCCACCTCGGTGTGTTTGTAACTTCCAACTTCATTATAATGGAAGCCCCCTAATATTTCAATTTGAATGATTAACGTTGGATAAATTGGAACATAATTGTAAAAGGGACTTAAACATAGTTTGACGTGGAGGTGAATCTATGATGAAGAAATGGATACAAATCATTTTTGCAATCATGGGGGGAAGTTTGGGCTATCAATGGAGTGATTCGATACTTCGTATGACGGGTTTTGCCGACGGAAAAGGACAAGCTTTCTGGCTGGCCGGCTTGTGTGCCGCCGCTATGTTCGTGTTGTCGGCCTGGGTGGCCGATTATGGCATGAAGCTGCTGATCCGGGGAGAAAGGAACGTCGAAAGCATTCCCGCAGCCGACCTGCTCTCGGGAACTGTCGGACTTGTCATCGGCCTGCTGATCTCGGCGCTCGCTTTTCCCGTGCTTGCGCAAGCTACTTGGGCCGGGCCTTTCGTACCGGTCGTTGCCGCTGCCGTGCTCGCCGTTATGGGATTCCGCATCGGTTATAACAAGCGGGACGAGCTGATGCAAATTTGGGCCAAAAGCCGGTCCCAAGGCTCCGATAAGCAGACGCATCGACCGTATGAGGAGCATAAAATCTTGGACACGAGCGTGATTATCGACGGGCGCATCGCGGATATTTGCAAAACGGGCTTTATCGAAGGCACGCTGGTAATCCCGGAATTCGTGCTGGAAGAGCTGCAGCATATCGCGGATTCCTCGGATTTGCTCAAACGTAACCGCGGCCGGCGCGGTCTGGACATTTTAAACAAGATTCAGAAAGAGCTGGAAGTGAAGGTGCTGATCTACGAAGGGGATTTCGAGGAAATTTCCGAGGTAGACAGCAAGCTCGTCCGCTTGGCTAAAGTGCTGCAGGGCAAAGTGATTACGAATGATTTCAACCTGAATAAGGTGTGCGAGCTTCAAGGCGTCTCGGTTCTGAACATCAACGATCTGGCTAACGCCGTCAAACCGGTGGTGCTTCCCGGGGAAGAAATTATTGTGCAGGTCATCAAAGACGGCAAGGAGCACGGACAAGGCGTTGCCTATCTCGACGACGGCACGATGATCGTAGTGGAAGGCGGGCGCGAGTTTATCGGAACGACGCTGGAAGTGATGGTTACGAGCGTGCTGCAGACATCGGCGGGCCGGATGATTTTCGCAAAGCCGAAATTGTTGGAAAAAGCCCAGTAAAATTAGTATGATAGGGGGAGGCAAATCAGCAATTATCCAGGTGGGGAATTTATGGGGAAGCTAGGGGTTGTCATCGTGGCGGCGGGCAAAGGGTCCCGCATGCGGACGGTAGAGAGCAAACAATATTTGCAGATCGGCAAAAAACCGATTTTGGTACATACGTTGCAATTATTTCAAAACATACGTGAAGTGGACGAAATCATTTTGGTCGCTCCGGAGGCGGATGTTGTCCGCTGCCAGCAATTCGTGGCGGATAACGCGCTGACCAAAGTGACCCGCATTCAAGTCGGCGGCGCCGAGCGGCAGGATTCCGTAAGACTGGGCTTGGAAGCGCTGGGGCCGGACACGGAGTGGGTGCTTGTGCATGACGGCGTCAGGCCTTTCGTAGCCGTGGAGCACGTTCTCGATTGTCTGCAAAAGGCGAAGGAGGCGGGTGCCGCGGTGCTGGCCGTGCCTGTGAAGGATACGATCAAAATTGTCGATGAAGCGAAGCAAATTCAATCCACGCCGGACAGACGAAGCTTGTGGGCGATCCAAACGCCGCAGGCTTTTCAGCTTTCTCTTTTAAGAGAGGCGCATGAGCGAGCTGCCCGGGAAGGCTTTATCGGCACGGACGATGCAAGCCTGGTGGAGAGAATGGGAACAAAAGTTCTCGTTGTCGAAGGGGACTACTACAACATCAAAATTACGTCCCCCGAGGACTTGCCTTGGGCGGAATGGCTTCTAGAACATGCAAGGGGAGAGGGTAAGTCATGATTCGAGTTGGACAAGGTTTTGACGTGCATCAATTGGCGGAGGGCCGCAAATGCATTATCGGGGGCGTCACGATTCCTTATGAAAAGGGGCTGCTCGGCCATTCGGACGCCGACGTGCTGCTGCATGCGATCACTGACGCGATTTTGGGAGCGCTCGGTCTGGGGGATATCGGCAAGCATTTTCCCGACACGTCCGCCGAGTTCAAGGATGCCGACAGTCTGGTGCTGCTGAAACAGGTCTGGCAGCTGGCCAAAGACAAAGGCTACCGGCTCGGCAATTCCGATTCGACGATCATTGCGCAGAAGCCGCAAATGGCGCCCTATATTCCGCAAATGGCAGCGATTATCGCGGAGGCGCTGGAGGCGACGCCCGAGCAGGTGAACGTCAAGGCGACAACGACGGAACAGCTCGGATTCACCGGAAGAGGCGAAGGCATCGCCGCGCAATCGGTTGTTTGTTTAATTCGAGATGTGCTAGAATAGCAGATAATTATGGACAAAGAGGGGATTTATCATGAGTCATCCATTACGCGTGCGTTATGCGCCCAGTCCTACCGGGCATTTGCATATCGGCGGCGCCCGTACCGCGCTTTTTGACTATTTGCTGGCCCGCCGGCATAACGGGGCTTTCATCGTTCGTTTTGAAGATACGGATCAAACCCGCCACAAGGAGTCCGGCATCGCCGACCAGCTGAACGGTCTCAAATGGCTTGGTCTCGAGTGGGACGAAAGCGTGGATATCGGAGGCCCGTACGGTCCGTACCGCCAAATGGAGCGCCTGGACCTGTACCGGCCGTACGTCGAGCAATTGCTGAGTCAAGGCGACGCTTATCATTGCTACTGCTCGGAGGAAGAGCTTGAGCAGGAGCGCGCCGAGCAGGAAGCGAGCGGCGAAATGCCGCGGTACTCCGGCAAGTGCCGCAATCTGACGGCGGAGCAGGCCGAAGCTTATAAGGCTGCGGGCCGCAAGCCGTCCATTCGTTTTCGCGTGCCCGAAGACCGCGTGATCGCCTTCGAGGACAAAGTGCGCGAGCATGTCGAATTCGAGTCGAACGGCATCGGCGATTTTATCATTGTCCGCCCGGACGGCATACCTACTTATAATTTCGCCGTTATTCTCGACGACCACCTGATGCGGATCAATCTCGTCATCCGCGGCGAGGAGCATTTGTCCAATACGCCGAGACAGATTATGATGTATGAAGCTTTGGGGCTGCCGACTCCCGAATTCGCCCATTTGGCGCTGATTCTGAATCAGGACCGCAAAAAAATGAGCAAGCGGGACGAGTCCATTATCCAATTTATCGAGCAGTACAAGGAACTCGGTTATTTGCCTGAAGCGGTGCTGAACTTTATCGCGCTGCTCGGCTGGTCGCCGGGGGGAGAAGAAGAAATTTTCACCAAAGAAGAACTGATCGCCGGGTTCGACCTGAGCCGCGTATCCAAGAGCCCTGCCGTATTCGACATGGACAAGCTCAATTGGATGAACAACCATTATTTGAAAAAAGCTCCGCTGTCCCGCGTTGTCGAACTGTGCATTCCTCATCTGCAAAAAGCCGGGTTCATCCGGGAAGAGCTGGATGCGGCTGCGCAAGAGTGGGTAAGCGCTCTGGTAGGGCTTAACCAGGAAAGAATGCGCTACGCGGCGGAAATTGTCGATTTGTCGAGGCTGTTTTTCCAGGACGAGCTCCATATCGACGAAGAAGCGGCAGCGGTTCTGCAAGAAGAGCACGTTCCTGTCGTGCTGCAAAGCTTCCTGCAGCAGATCGAACAGGCAGCCGAGCTGACGGTCGATGAGATTCCGGCCCTGCTCAAGCAGGTGCAAAAGGATACCGGCTATAAAGGCAAGCAGCTGTTCATGTCCATTCGCGCGGCCTTGACCGGACAAGTGCACGGACCGGATTTGAATATGTCGATTTATTTGCTCGGCAAACAAAAAGTTGTGTCAAGGCTGCGGAAGTGATTGTAAAGCCGCTATCTTTTCGCTATACTTAGTTCATTATGATAAGCGACGATCAGGAGAGTACGATTGTCAAGGAATTCCCAGAGAGGATAATCGAAGCGTCAGGCTTCGGGCTGTGAATTATCCAATTCCTGCAACCGGAAATGCACCTGTGAGCTGCCGCGCCGAATTCTCGCACGAGAACCGTAGGCGCAGCCGGATGCCCACGTTAAGGGAAGCTAGAGTTGGGAGACTTCCGAGTCACCAAGCAGAGTGGAACCGCGGTAGAACGCCTCTGCAGCCTTATGGCTGCGGGGGCTTTTTGATTTTACTCCCGTTTAAGAAGGTGAAGAGCATGTGGAAAACGATCAAATCCGATATTTCCGCCGTATTCGATAACGACCCGGCTGCACGAAGCTGGTTTGAAGTCGTGTTTACGTATTCGGGGCTTCATGCCATTTGGTGGCATCGGATCGGTCATTGGTTTTATAAACGCGGCATTTTCACAGTGGCCCGCATCGTCTCGCAATTCAGCCGGTTTATGACGGGAATCGAAATTCATCCCGGCGCAGTAATCGGAGACCGGCTGTTCATCGATCATGGCATGGGGGTCGTTATCGGGGAAACGTGCGTCATCGGTGACGATGTAACTTTGTACCAGGGCGTCACGCTGGGGGGAACAGGCAAGGAAAAGGGAAAAAGGCACCCAACGATCGGGAATAATGTTATTATAGGATCGGGAGCCAAAATCATCGGATCGTTTACCGTAGGGGAAAATTCCCGAATCGGCCCGAATACCGTAGTCATTAAAGAAGTGCCTCCCAACAGCACCGTTGTTTGTATTCCGGGTAAAATCGTAAAGCGGGACGGTGTGCGCGTGAACCGATTGGATCATACGAGCTTGCCGGACCCAGTCATCGATATATTTGAGGGGCTGCAGAAGCAGATCAACGACCTGAAGTCGCAGCTTGAACAAGAAAGGCACAAGAATGGAGGAGCCAGAGAGCATGACGCTCAAAGTGTATAACACGCTATCCCGTAAAAAAGAAGAGTTCGTTCCGATCGAGCCGAACAAGGTCAAAATGTATGTTTGCGGCCCAACCGTATATAACTATATTCATATCGGCAACGGCAGACCGGTTATTTTCTTCGATGTTGTCCGGAGATTTCTGGAATCTCAAGGGTATGCCGTGACTTACGTGACCAACTTTACCGATGTGGACGATAAAATGATCCGCAAGGCCGAAGAGGTCGGCCAGACGGTGCCTCAGCTCGCGGAGACGTACATCCGGGCGTTTCTGGAAGATATCCGGGCGCTCGGCGTGCGCGAGGCCAGCCTGAATCCCCGGGTTACGGAAAATATTCAGGAAATTATCGATTTCATCGCTGCGCTCGAAGCGCAAGGCTACGCCTATGAAAGCCGAGGGGACGTATACTACAGAACGACGAAATTCGCCGAGTACGGAAAGCTGTCCCATCAAAATTTGGAGGAGCTTCAGTACGGCATCCGCATCGAAGTCGACGACCGCAAGGAGAATCCGCAGGATTTCGTCCTGTGGAAGGCGGCCAAGCCGGGCGAGATTTACTGGGACAGCCCGTGGGGACAAGGCCGCCCCGGCTGGCATATCGAATGCTCCGCCATGGTACGCAAATATTTGGGCGAAACGATCGACATTCACGGAGGCGGACAGGACTTGGCGTTCCCGCATCATGAGTGCGAAATCGCCCAGACCGAAGCGGTTACGGGACACCCGATGGCCAACTACTGGCTGCACAACGCATTCCTGAACATCGATAACGAAAAAATGTCCAAATCGCTCGGCAACGGCATCCTGATCCGCGATTTGATCAAGAAGATCAAGCCGGAAGTGTTCCGCTTCTTCATGCTTTCCGCGCATTACCGCAACCCGCTGAATTTCAGCGACGAAAGCTTGAAGCAGGCCGCCAACGCGCTCGAACGGATTCAAAATGCTTACGACAATTTGAAGCATCGCCTTGCCACCGCATCTATCGATGACGCGGTGGAAGCTGCCCTGAGCGAGCGGATTGCTGCCATTGCGCGTCAATTTGATGATAAGATGAACGACGATTTCAATACGCCGGACGCGATTACCGCTGTATTCGATTTGGTCGCGGAAGCGAATTTGTATTTGCAGCAGGAGCGGGTGAACGCCGCCGCCGTGCAGTTGTTCCTTGATCAACTTCAGGCTTTCGATCGGGTTATCGGCATATTAAGCCAGGGGGCCGACGAATTGCTGGATGAAGAAATCGAACGGCTGATCGTGGAGCGGACGGAAGCCCGCAAGTCTAAAAACTGGGCGAGAGCCGATGAAATCCGCGACCTGCTGACGGAGAAAGGGATATTCCTTGAGGATACGCCGCAAGGAATACGCTGGCGCCGCAAATGAGCGAGCTCTTTTCGGACGCCCCTCAGCTGTTCCATTTTCCGCCGGCCAAAAGTCCGCAGCTGATGAGTCCGCTGGTGCTTGCCTATATCGGGGACGCCGTGTACGAGGTGTACATCAGGCAGTATGTAATTTCTCTGCCGAATCACCGGCCGAATCATTTGCACAAGGAGGCGACCCGGTTCGTCTCGGCCAAAGCGCAGGCCAAGCTGCTGGAAGCTTTGCTGCCCCGGCTGACGGACGAGGAGCGGGACGTGGTCAAGCGGGGGCGCAACGCCAAGTCGGGAACGACGGCCAAAAACGCGAACGTGCTGGAATACCGCCACAGCACTGCGTTTGAGTGCCTGATCGGATATTTGTACTATACAAAATCTTACGAACGCTTGCGGGAACTGCTGGATTTTGCGGTTGCCTCCAAACAAAACGGTTAACCGCGCCCGCGTAAATGCATCGCGCGGCAGATGTTTGCGAACAAAGCTCTTGGGAGGATACACCTGATGGAAGAATATATCGGCGGAAAGCATTCCGTTCTGGAGGCGCTTCGCTCAGGCCGGACGATCAACAAAATCTGGGTTGCGGACAACGCGCAAAAACAGTTTGCCGGACCCATCGTCGCGGAAGCGAAAAACCACGGCATCGTCGTTCAGTTCACGGATAAGCGGAAGCTGGACCAAATGGCCGAGGGGCTGCAGCACCAAGGCGTTGTAGCTCAGGTGGCCGCTTACGAGTATGTGGAGGTCGAAGACATATTGGCCAAAGCGAGGGAGCGGGGCGAGGAGCCGTTCGTTCTGATTTTGGACGAAATCGAGGACCCGCACAATTTGGGCTCGATTCTAAGGACGGCGGATTGCACGGGCGTCCACGGGGTCATCATCCCCAAACGCCGGTCGGTCGGCTTGACGGCGACGGTTTCCAAAACTTCCGCCGGCGCTGTGGAATACGTCCCGGTAGCCCGTGTGACGAATATCGCGCAAACCATCGAACAGTTGAAAGAAGAAGGCGTATGGGTAGCGGGCACGGACGTATCCGCAGCCCAGGACGTGTATAAAGCCAACTTCAAAATGGCTATCGCGCTGGTCATCGGCAACGAAGGCAAGGGAGTCGGCAGGCTGATCAAGGAAAAGTGCGACTTTCTGGTCAAGCTTCCGATGACCGGGCATATCAATTCCCTGAACGCTTCGGTAGCGGCCGGAGTGCTGATGTATGAAGTGGTCAGACAGCGCAGCATGAGCTGACGCCATGGAAGAGTTCTTGATCGTTGACGGCTATAATGTCATCGGAGCCTGGCCCGAGCTCAGCAAGCTGAAGGATACGGATCTTGAAGGAGCACGGGACAAACTTATTCATACGCTGGCGGAGTATCAATCCTTCTCGGGAATGAAGGTATATCTGGTGTTCGACGCCTACATGGTGCCCGGACTGGGCAAGAAATATTTGCAAAGCAAGCTGGATGTGCTTTATACCAAAGAGAAGGAGACCGCCGACGAACTGATTGAGCGCTTGGTTACCGAGCTTATGGGGCGCCGCAAGCAAATCTATGTGGCGACTTCGGATATGATCGAGCAGCACGTTATTTTCGGCAAAGGGGCGCTGCGCCTGCCTGCAAGCGAACTGCTGGTCAAAATCAATCAAAACCGGAGAGAGGTCCGCGAGCGGATTCGTCCTGAAACGTCTTCGAAGCGAAACCCTTTTGACGAGAAAATAAAAGGCGACCTCAAAGACATTTTCGAACGGTGGCGAAGGGGGGAATAAACCTCCAAATGCTAGAAATGACGCGGTTCCCCGTTGACGATGTGAGATTTCTTCATGTATACTTAACCTAACCTTGAAGTGAATCTGGGTAGTCTTGCAGGCCGGAGGGATTGTTGGTGAGCGTCGACCTCAAAGAACTGAGAATGTATGATTATGACCTCAAGCCGGATGAAGACATAGTCGAGGCAGTCCGTGAAGGCAGTAGCGAAGCATTGGAATACCTGATCAATAAATATAAGAATTTCGTTCGTGCCAAGGCGCGATCCTATTTTTTGATAGGTGCTGATCGCGAAGATATCGTGCAGGAAGGCATGATAGGTTTATATAAATCTATCCGTGACTTTCGCGGCGACAAGCTGGCTTCTTTTAAAGCCTTTGCCGAACTTTGCATCACGAGACAGATCATTACGGCGATCAAGACCGCGACCCGCCAGAAACACATTCCTCTGAATTCCTACGTTTCATTGGACAAGCCCATCTATGATGAAGATTCCGATCGCACTCTGCTTGACGTCATAAGCGGTTCCCGGGTCACCGATCCGGAAGAACTGGTGATTAATCAGGAAGAATTTACAGGTCTCGAAGATAAGATGGGAGAAATTTTGAGCGACCTGGAGCGCAGAGTGCTTATGCTCTACCTCGACGGCCGGTCTTATCAGGAGATTGCAGTTGATCTTGATCGACATGTCAAGTCTATCGACAATGCCCTCCAACGTGTGAAACGCAAGCTCGAAAGATACTTGGAAGTTCGGGATCTATAAGAACGCCTTGCTGCAATTGCGGCGGGTGTTTTTCTTTTGTGCCGAATCAGGTTTAATATCCGCGCTCGCGGTCGATAATGATGATACTTCCAGCCTGCGGCATTCAGGCAAAAATAGCGGTGCTAAGAGAGTTTCTTCCTTGACACCCTATTACGGGTTGTGATAAAGTAGTTCAGGTAGCCCTAAAATGTCGCTTTCTTTCTGATGCGCAAAAAGGGCTGTACTCAGAAAAGCGTCTGTAGGAGGTGTACATCATGCGGGTTATCATCACATTAGCGTGCACAAATTGCAAACAAAGAAACTATGCATCCACTAAAAATAAGCGCAACAATCCCGACCGTATTGAGTTGAAGAAATATTGCAGATTTTGCAATGAACATACTGCTCATCGCGAGACCAGGTAGTTCTTTGGAGGTGTAGTTTGTGGCGTTCTTGGCTAGAATGAAACAAAGCTTCGGATCCACCTTTTCCTTCTTCACCGACAGTTGGTCAGAACTCAAAAAAGTCAAGTGGCCAAGCCGCAAAGAAATGATCACCTATACGCTCGTCGTTATCGGTACGGTAGCATTCGTTGCCATTTATTTTTTTGTGCTTGATCTTGGAATCACTGAGCTGCTGCGCCTTGTTTTTAAATAAACAGGACTATAGGTGAATTCGAACATGGAAAAAAGATGGTACGTCGTACATACCTATTCAGGGTATGAGAACAAAGTGAAAGCCAATTTAGAGAAGCGCGTTGAATCGATGGAAATGCAGGACAAGATCTTTCGGGTGCTTGTGCCGATGGAAGAGGAACTGGTAAACAAAGACGGGAAGAAGAAAACCGTCATGCGTAAAGTTTATCCGGGCTATGTCCTCGTGGAAATGATTCAAACTGACGATTCCTGGTACGTTGTCCGCAACACCCCGGGAGTTACAGGATTCGTGGGCTCTACTGGATCTGGCTCAAAACCGACTGCACTGCTTCCCGAAGAAGTGGAAGCCATCCTGAAGCATATGGGAATGGAAGAGCCGAAGCCGAAGATCGACTTCGAACTCAAGGAAACCGTACGCGTCAAGGTGGGACCTTTTGCAAACTTCGTCGGCTCGGTTGAAGAAATCGTGGCTGATAAAGGCAAGCTCAAGGTTCACGTCAACATGTTTGGTAGAGAAACCCCGCTTGAGTTGGATTTCAACCAGGTGGAAAAGCTATAATACGAGACAACCTAGGGTTTCTGCCAGGTCTATTCCTTGGGATAGACCTTCGTTAGTGGGAGGGCCGGTCGTTGACTGCGTCAGTTGTCAACTGCTCGCTATGCGCTCAAGGTCACCTGCCCGTCTAACCACACTAAGTGCAAGGAGGTGTCAAACATGGCAAAAAAGGTTATTAAAATCGTGAAGCTTCAAGTTCCTGCTGCGAAAGCAAATCCAGCGCCACCTATCGGTCCGGCTTTGGGTCAAGCAGGTGTGAACATCATGGCTTTCTGTAAAGAGTTTAACGCTCGTACTGCCGATCAAGCGGGTCTTATCATTCCGGTTGAAATCACAGTATTCGAAGACCGTTCCTTTACATTTATCACCAAAACGCCTCCGGCTGCAGTTCTTCTTCGCGTAGTTGCTGGTATCGAAAAAGGATCCGGCGAACCTAACAAAAAGAAAGTTGCAACTGTGAAGCGTGCGAAAGTTCGCGAAATCGCCGAGCAAAAAATGCCTGACCTGAACGCTGCGTCCGTAGAGGCTGCAATGCGCATGGTGGAAGGTACTGCTCGCAGCATGGGTATCATCATCGAAGATTAATTCCTTTTCGGGAATATGCGGCCTACATGAAAGTTTTTAGGGCGCTCGGTGGGAGGATTATCCGCTAATACCACTAAGGAGGACTCAATCAATGCCTAAACACGGTAAAAAATACCGCGAGGTTGCTCAGCTTGTCAACGCTGAAACCTTGTACGATCCGTCAGAAGCAATCGAGCTTGTTAAAAAAACGGCTCCTGCTAAATTTGACGAAACTGTCGATGTTGCAGTTCGTCTGGGCGTAGACCCAAGAAAACAAGACCAGGCTGTCCGCGGCGTCGTTGTACTTCCGCACGGAACTGGTAAAACAAAACGCGTACTCGTATTTGCCAAAGGCGAAAAAGTGAAAGAAGCGGAAGCGGCCGGCGCTGATTTTGTTGGCGATCAAGACATGATCAACAAAATTCAACAAGGCTGGTTCGAATTCGACGTTTGCGTAGCTACTCCGGATATGATGAGCGAAGTCGGTAAACTGGGCCGTATTCTCGGGGGTAAAGGTTTGATGCCGAACCCTAAAGCAGGTACAGTTACATTCGACGTAGCGAAAGCCGTTCAGGAGATCAAAGCCGGTAAAATCGAATACCGTCTCGACAAAGCGGGACAAATCCATGCTCCACTTGGTAAAGTATCGTTCGATGCCGACAAATTGAATGAAAACTTCAAAGCGTTGGTTGATGCACTTCTCAGAGCGAAGCCTGCAGCTGCTAAAGGGGTATACCTGAAAAGCATCGCAGTTTCATCGACTATGGGACCAAGCGTGCGCGTGAACCTGCAATCCTTCAGATAAGAATAAGCAATCCGGTTGACTTCTTGCGCCGGTCGTGCTAATCTATCTAAGGTCTTAAAAGTGAATATGCAAACCGTAGACAGTAGGTGCCTTCGGGCTTAATTTCCTACCGAGGTGTTATGATAAATGGAACGATTTCTTTGTACATCAGAGAATAGTGAACACATCATGCCTTCGTAGCGTCTACGAAGGCATTTCTTATTTATTGAGAAATGCTGATGGCCTACTGTTTGCGAACGTGGAAATACAAATGCTTAAGAAGTGAGGTGTACTATGGCAAACGCGAAAATTCTTGCAGAAAAAGAACAGGCAGTAGCTGAGGTGACTGAAAAGCTCAAAGGCAGCTCCTGCACAATCGTTACCGATTACCGCGGTTTGAACGTAGCTCAAGTAACTCAGCTGCGTAAATCCCTGCGCGAAGCCGGCATCGAATTCACAGTTCTTAAGAATACACTTGCCCGCCGCGCTACTGCAAATGCTGAGCTGAGCGAGCTTGATGAGTTCTTGACTGGTCCTACAGCGATTGCTTTCAGTAAAGACGATGTAGTAACTCCTGCTAAAATCTTGACTGAATTCGCTAAAAAGAATGACGCATTGAGCGTAAAAGCCGGCGTTGTCGAAGGCCGCGTCGTTGGTTACGATCAAATTAAAGCACTTGCGGATCTGCCTTCCAAAGAAGGTCTTCTCTCCATGTTGCTTAGCGTTCTTCAAGCTCCTGTCCGCAACTTTGCTCTTGCAGTTAAAGCAGTTGCAGAGAAAAAAGAAGCTGAAGGTCAAGCTTAATCCCGTTTTACAAAAACCAAATTTTAAGATGATAATGGAGGTTTAACCATGAGTAACGCACAAATCTTGGAAGCCATCAAAGGCATGACTATTTTGGAACTGAACGATCTGGTTAAAGCAATCGAAGAAGAATTCGGCGTAACTGCAGCAGCTCCTGTAGCTGTAGTAGCAGGCGGCGCAGCTGCAGTTGAAGAAGCTCAAACTGAGTTTGACGTAATCCTGACTAACGCTGGCGCTTCCAAAATCAACGTAATCAAAGTAGTTCGCGAAATCACCGGTCTTGGTCTGAAAGAAGCAAAAGACCTGGTTGACGGCGCTCCTAAGCCAATCAAAGAAAAAGTTGGCCAAGAAGAAGCGGAAGCTGTTAAAGCAAAACTTACAGAAGCTGGCGCTACTGTAGAAGTGAAGTAATAGCTGCTTTGCCAATCAAAACCTCTTGAAGCCGGGCTTCAAGAGGTTTTTTTACCAGATAGGAAAGCCGGGATAGCGCAAGGCGGAGGTTATCGGGTTTTCCTATTGGTAAAAGAGTAGGAGGGATATACCGACGTGTCCGAACATTATTATACGAAACGTCCCACGGTTCAGCATGATGTGCATACGATTGAAGAATGGCTCCGCGGACGGAAATTTACGTTTCAGACCGATGCGGGCGTCTTTTCAAAAAAAGACGTGGACTACGGAAGCAAGCATTTGATTGCAACGATGGACATAGCTGAGGACGCCAGAGTTCTCGATGTAGGCTGCGGGTACGGTCCGATCGGATTAGCCGCTGCAAGCTTATGCCCCGAGGGACATGTTACGATGGTTGATATCAACGAGAGGGCTGTCGAGCTCGCGCGGGAAAATGCGAAGCGCAACGGCATTCATAATGTGTCCGTCCTGCAAAGCGATTTGCTGGAGCAGGTGAAGGAAGAGAAGTTCGATGTCATATTGACGAACCCGCCTATTCGCGCGGGCAAAGAAGTCGTGCACCGAATTTTCACGGATGCTTTTCAATGCCTGAAGGAAGGCGGCTCTTTATGGGTGGTCATTCAGAAAAAGCAGGGAGCGCCCTCGGCGATGGCGAAGCTCGAATCGATTTACGCAGAGGCGGTCGAGGTGTCCAAAGATAAAGGATATCGCATCATCAAAGCGACCAAAATGTAGGAAGCAATCATTGTTTTTGGGGCTTGGAATTTTGTTTGACTTGACAACTCAGATGTGGTATTATTAAAAAATGTCAGCATTAAGATGGGACACATGTCTTTAGTTAACAAAAATGTCAAGTATTTTTTCTCGCCTTTATGAATAAAATTTTAACCTGTAACGTATAATGTTGAAATTTTAGGCAACTCTAACAGGATGAGAAGAAATATCTGGAAAATCTTGTTGAACAACAGAGAAAAACCTCCATCCATACAGTCGCTTGATTCGGACGGGCTCCAACTTCGGAGGCGTCCTGAGTGTACGTCGGTAGAAGTTTTTCTTCTTTTCTTTTTTATTTATTGAGTAGACTTGAGGGGTGAATGAAAGTTGGCGGGACATCTTGTTCAATTTGGACGACGTAAACGCAGGACTTATGCACGGATTAATGAGGTGCTGGGCATTCCGAATCTGATTGAAATCCAGCAAAAATCGTATGAGTGGTTTTTGGAAGAGGGACTCAGAGAGATGTTTCAGGATATCTCCCCGATTCAGGATTTTACGGGTAATCTGGTGTTGGAGTTTATTGACTACAGCTTGGGCGAACCTAAGTATTCGGTTGACGAATCCAAAGAACGCGACGTAACTTATGCGGCGCCGTTAAGAGTCAAAGTCCGTTTGATCAATAAAGAAACTGGTGAGGTCAAGGAACAGGAAGTGTTCATGGGAGATTTCCCGATTATGACCGAGACGGGTACTTTCATTATCAACGGCGCGGAGCGCGTAATCGTCTCCCAGCTCGTTCGCTCTCCCAGTGTCTATTATAGCACGAAAGTGGATAAAAACGGCAAAAAAACTTACACCGCTACAGTTATTCCGAACCGGGGCGCGTGGTTGGAGCTTGAGACGGACGCGAAAGACATCATTTATGTGCGCATCGACCGTACTCGTAAAATCCCCGTTACCGTTCTGCTCAGAGCGTTAGGTTTCGGAACGGATGCAGAGATTCTGGATCTGCTGGGCGACGATGAATTCATTCGCAATACGCTGGATAAAGATAACACCGACTCCACGGATAAAGCGTTGATCGAAATTTACGAACGTTTGCGTCCGGGCGAGCCGCCTACATTGGATAACGCAAGAAGCCTGCTTGTTGCTCGTTTCTTCGATCCGAAGCGTTATGATTTGGCGAACGTAGGCCGCTACAAAATCAATAAAAAACTGCACATCAAAAATAGACTGTTCAATCAGCGTTTGGCCGAAACTTTGGTGGACGCCGAGACCGGTGAAATTATTGCCGAAGCCGGGCAGCTGCTTGACCGCCGTACGCTCGATGAAGTGCTCCCTTATATCGAAAAAGGTGCAGGCTTCAGAGAATACTCCATTCCGAATGGCGTTACGGAAGCGGACAGCATTCCTGTTCAGTGCATCAACGTATACTCGCCGGTGGAAGACGGTAAAGTCGTGAAAGTAATTTCTAACGGTATTATTGATAAAGCCGTTAAAAATATCACGCCTGCCGATATTATTTCGTCGATCAACTACTTTATCAACTTGCTGCACGGCATCGGCAACACGGACGATATCGACCACTTGGGCAACCGTCGTCTCCGTTCCGTGGGCGAGCTGCTGCAAAATCAGTTCCGCATCGGTCTCTCCCGTATGGAGCGCGTCGTTCGCGAGCGCATGTCCATTCAAGACGCTAACGTGATTACGCCGCAGGCTTTGATCAACATCCGGCCTGTGATCGCGTCGATTAAAGAGTTTTTCGGAAGCTCCCAGCTCTCGCAGTTTATGGACCAGACGAACCCGCTTGCCGAGCTGACGCACAAAAGACGTCTCTCCGCACTCGGACCCGGCGGTCTGACGAGAGAGCGCGCGGGCATGGAAGTCCGCGACGTGCATCACTCCCACTATGGGCGGATGTGTCCGATCGAGACCCCGGAGGGTCCGAACATCGGTTTGATCAACTCGTTGTCGACGTTTGCGCGCATTAACGAGTATGGTTTTATCGAGGCTCCGTATCGTTGGGTTGATCCAAAGTCGGGTACCGTTACCGATCAGATTGCTTACCTTACGGCGGATGAAGAAGATAATTATGTTATCGCGCAGGCGAATGCGGAATTGACCGAAGAAGGCAAGTTCGTGGAAGAATCCATTATCGTTCGTTACAAAGACGATAACTTAACGCTTCCTGTCGAACGTGTCGACTACATGGACGTATCGCCGAAGCAGGTCGTTTCGGTTGCGACGGCGCTCATTCCGTTCTTGGAAAATGACGACTCCAACCGCGCCCTCATGGGTTCGAACATGCAGCGTCAGGCCGTTCCTCTCCTGATCCCCAAAGCTCCGCTGGTCGGTACCGGCATGGAGCATAAGGTTGCGAAAGACTCGGGAGTATGTATTGTATCCAAATTTGACGGAATTATCGAAAAAGCTGCTGCAAATGAAATTTGGCTTCGCCGTCAGGAAACAGTGGACGGTAAGTTGGTCAGCGGCAATATCGTCAAATATAAACTTCATAAATTCATGCGTTCCAACCAGGGAACGTGCATTAACCAGCGTCCGATCGTGAAAAAAGGACAGTTGGTTAAAGTCGGCGACATTCTTGCCGACGGACCGTCGACCGAGCAAGGCGAATTGGCGCTTGGCCGCAACGTTGTCGTAGCCTTCATGACTTGGGAAGGTTACAACTACGAGGATGCGATCCTGCTCAGCCAAAAGCTGGTGAAGGAAGACGTGTACACTTCGATTCATATCGAGGAATACGAGTCGGAAGCGCGCGATACGAAGCTCGGACCTGAAGAGATTACACGCGATATCCCGAACGTTGGGGAAGATGCGCTGAAAAATCTCGATGAGCGCGGAATCATTCGCGTCGGTGCAGAGATCGGCGCAGGCGACATTCTCGTAGGTAAAGTAACGCCAAAAGGGGTTACCGAATTGACTGCGGAAGAAAGATTGCTGCACGCCATTTTCGGTGAAAAAGCCCGTGAAGTCCGCGACACGTCCCTTCGCGTACCGCATGGTACGGACGGCATCGTTGTCGACGTAAAAGTGTTTACCCGTGAGAACGGCGACGAGCTGCCTCCTGGCGTAAACCAACTCGTTCGCGTCTACATCGCGCAAAAACGGAAAATTTCCGAAGGCGATAAAATGGCGGGACGCCACGGCAACAAAGGGGTAGTAGCCCGTATTCTTCCGGAAGAAGATATGCCGTTCCTGCCTGACGGCACACCGGTTGAAGTTGTACTGAACCCGCTGGGGGTTCCATCCCGTATGAATATCGGGCAGGTGCTCGAAGTTCACTTGGGTATGGCATCCAAGTATTTGGGCATTCATGCAGCTACTCCCGTATTCGACGGCGCGCGTGAATACGACGTTTTCGATACGATGGAAGAAGCAGGCATGCAGCGCAACGGCAAAACCATTTTGTACGATGGCCGTACAGGCGAGCCGTTTGAACGCGAAGTTACCGTCGGCGTCATGTACATGATCAAACTGGCGCACATGGTTGACGATAAAATCCACGCCCGTTCCACCGGTCCTTACTCGCTCGTTACCCAGCAGCCGCTGGGCGGTAAAGCGCAGTTCGGCGGACAGCGTTTCGGGGAGATGGAGGTTTGGGCGCTCGAAGCTTACGGAGCCGCTTATACCCTGCAAGAAATTCTCACCGTTAAGTCTGACGATGTCGTAGGCCGCGTGAAAACTTACGAATCCATCGTTAAAGGCGAAAACGTTCCAGAACCGGGCGTTCCGGAGTCGTTCAAAGTTTTGATCAAAGAGCTTCAAAGCTTGGGTATGGATGTGAAGATCCTGTCCGGCAACGAGGAAGAGATCGAAATGAAAGAAATGGATGACGACGACGAAGTCACTAGCGACAAATTGAACCTGAATTTAGAGGGCACCGAACTTGGGGTCGAATAATCTTTAGAGCAATAGATCGAGCACGATTCACTGCATAGTAAGGTTTAAATTCTTAAAGGAGGGTTGCTCCTTGATGGACGTTAACAACTTCGAGTTTATGAAAATCGGCTTGGCATCGCCCGAAAAAATACGCTCATGGTCCCGTGGGGAAGTAAAAAAACCGGAAACAATCAACTACAGAACCTTAAAACCGGAGAAGGAAGGCCTCTTCTGCGAAAAAATCTTCGGGCCAACCAAAGATTGGGAATGTCATTGCGGTAAATACAAGCGCGTCCGTTATAAAGGCGTAGTCTGTGACCGATGCGGCGTAGAAGTAACCCGTCAAAAGGTTCGCCGCGAGCGCATGGGCCATATCGAACTTGCTGCTCCTGTTTCCCATATCTGGTATTTTAAGGGAATTCCGAGCCGAATGGGGCTAGCTCTGGATATGTCTCCAAGATCGTTGGAGGAGATCATTTACTTTGCTTCCTATGTGGTTACGGATCCAGGCGATACGCCTCTTGAGAAAAAACAGCTGCTGTCGGAAAAAGAATACCGCAGTTACCGTGAAAAATACGGGTATGCGTTCCAGGCCGGCATGGGCGCGGAAGCCGTGAAAAAGCTGCTGCAGGATATCGACATCGACCGCGAAGTCGAGATGCTGAAGGAAGAGCTGAAAACGGCTCAAGGCCAACGCCGCAACCGTGCGATTAAGCGTTTGGAAGTTATGGAAGCATTCCGCAATTCCAAAAATATGCCGGAGTGGATGGTTCTTGACGTCCTTCCGGTCATCCCGCCTGAGCTTCGCCCGATGGTACAGCTCGATGGCGGACGCTTTGCGACTTCCGACTTGAACGATCTGTACCGCCGCGTCATTAACCGCAACAACCGTTTGAAAAGATTGCTCGATCTCGGCGCGCCGGACATTATCGTGCAAAACGAAAAACGGATGCTTCAGGAAGCGGTTGACGCATTGATCGACAACGGCCGCCGCGGCCGTCCGGTTACAGGTCCCGGCAACCGTCCTTTGAAATCGCTCAGCCATATGCTGAAAGGGAAACAAGGCCGTTTTCGTCAAAACTTGCTCGGTAAACGCGTTGATTACTCCGGCCGTTCCGTTATCGTCGTAGGCCCTAACCTGAAGATGTACCAATGCGGTCTTCCTAAGGAAATGGCACTTGAACTGTTCAAGCCTTTCGTCATGAAAGAGCTTGTGAATAAAGGGTTGGCTCATAACATCAAGAGCGCCAAGCGCAAGGTTGAGCGCGTAAGTCCTGATGTTTGGGACGTACTCGAAGAAGTTATTAAGGAGCATCCGGTTCTGCTGAACCGTGCCCCCACGCTGCATAGACTCGGGATTCAGGCGTTCGAGCCGATTCTCGTCGAAGGCCGCGCCATCAAGCTGCATCCGCTCGTATGTACGGCTTACAACGCCGACTTCGACGGCGACCAAATGGCCGTTCACGTACCGTTGTCGTCCGAAGCGCAAGCGGAAGCCCGGGTGCTGATGCTTGCATCGGGCAACATTTTGAACCCGAAAGACGGCAAGCCGGTCGTTACGCCTTCTCAGGACATGGTCCTCGGAAGCTTCTATTTGACGACGGACAACAAATTTGCCAAAGGCGCCGGCGCTATTATCAGAACCGTACATGAGGCGGTTTCGTCTTACCAATCCGGCAAGTCAGCTTTGCACGCCCGCGTGGCCATTCCGGCCAAGGCGCTGAACAAAGCAAGCTTCACAGAGAGCCAACAGAACGCCATGCTGATCACAACGATCGGGAAGATCATTTTCAACGAAATTTTCCCGAGCGATTTCCCTTTCATCAACGAGCCGACGAAAACGAATCTGCTGAACGGTATTCCGGATTCGCACTTTGTTTTTGATAAAGGCGCCGATCTGAGGGCGATCATGCTGGAGCGTGATGAGAACAAAGCGGTAGGCAAAGAGTATCTGGGATCGATCATTGCCGAATGTTTCCGTAAGTACCATACGACGCAAACTTCGATCATTCTGGATAAAATCAAGGAGCTCGGCTTTACGTACTCCACTAAAGCGGGGATTACCGTTGCCGTATCCGACGTTGTCGTTCCAACTGAAAAAGAAGGAATCCTCAAAGAATGCGAAGAGAAAGTCCGCGTAGTTACGAACCAATACCGCCGCGGCTTGATCACCGATGAAGAGCGCTATGACCGCGTTATCGCGATCTGGAGCAAAGCGAAGGATGAAATCACGGAAATTTTGATGAAATCCCTCGATAAATACAATTCCATCAACATGATGGTGGAATCCAAAGCCCGGGGTAACAAATCGCAGATTACCCAGTTGGGCGGTATGCGGGGGCTGATGGCCAACCCGTCCGGTAAAATCATGGAGTTGCCGATCAAATCGAACTTCCGTGAAGGTCTGACCATCCTGGAGTACTTTATTTCTACGCACGGTGCCCGTAAAGGTCTTGCCGATACGGCGCTTCGTACAGCCGACTCCGGTTACTTGACCCGCCGTCTCGTCGACGTCGCGCAGGACGTTATCGTCCGCGATGAAGATTGCGGCACGGATAAAGGCTTTATGGTCAGCAAAATTCAAGACGGCAAAGAGGTTATCGAAGACCTCTACGACCGTATTGAAGGACGCTACGCGTTTGAAACTTTGCGTCATCCTGAGACCGGCGAAGTCATTGTTCAGCGCAATGAGCTTATTGAAGCGAACATTGCCGACGCTATCATCGCGGCCGGAATCGAGAGGCTGCAAATCCGTTCCGTATTGAGCTGCCGCTCGCGCCATGGCGTATGTAAAAAATGCTACGGCCGCAACCTGGCGACAGGCCAGCACGTCGAGATCGGGGAAGCTGTTGGCATCATCGCCGCTCAATCGATCGGCGAGCCGGGAACACAGCTCACGATGCGTACGTTCCATACCGGGGGCGTTGCCGGAGACGACATTACGCAAGGTTTGCCGCGTATTCAGGAGCTCTTCGAAGCCCGGAATCCGAAAGGGCAAGCGATCATCACGGAAATCGACGGTATCGTGAAAGAAATCCGCGAAGCGAAGGACCGTCGCGAAATCGAGGTTCAGGGCGAAGCGGAGTCCAAGGTTTACGCTGTGCCTTACGGCTCCCGTATCCGCGTATCCGTTAACCAGCATATCGAAGCAGGGGATGAGCTGACAGACGGCTCCATCGACCCTAAAGATATGCTGCGTATCAAAGGTATCCGCGGCGTGCAGAACTACATTTTGCAAGAAGTACAGCGCGTTTACCGTAACCAAGGGGTAGAAATCAACGATAAGCATATTGAAGTGATGGTTCGTCAAATGCTGCGCAAAATCCGCATCGTTGACGCCGGAGACACGACGCTGCTGCCAGGTTCCTTCGTAGACATTCACGAATATGAAGAAGCCAACAAAGTGGCCCTGTTTGCAGGCAACGAACCGGCTGTCGCGAGACCCATCCTGCTCGGTATTACCAAAGCGTCCCTGGAGACGGACTCCTTCTTGTCCGCGGCATCTTTCCAGGAGACTACACGCGTCTTGACGGATGCGGCTATTAAAGGCAAGGTTGACCAGCTCCTCGGTCTGAAAGAGAACGTCATTATCGGCAAGCTGATTCCGGCTGGAACCGGTATGCCTCGTTATCGGAACATCCGCATCACGGATCCGAATGAGGAGCTCTTGCAGGACGAAGATTTGGAAAAAGAGACGGTTGCTGTCGAATAAATGTTGAAAAAAGCGATGCGGGAAAGCCGTTTGAATGAGCGGACTTTCCCGTGTGCTTTGTCAAAAATAAAGATTTTGTAATGTGCAAGTATAATCTTGACACTGCATGATCGAGATGCTAATATATCGTAGTGTGCCTAAGTTACTATGCTTTCCTGCGCTTTGGAGGATGACGTTCATGTCTTATGATAAAGTCAAACAGGCGAAGAATGTAAGTGTAGGTACGAAGAAAGCGACGAAGACGGTTGAGCAAGGCAAAGCCGTCGAAGTGTTTGTCGCCAAAGATGCAGATCCGCGATTGACGATAAAACTGGTAAGCCTCTGTAAAAAGATGGATGTGCCCGTAACCTACGTTGATTCTATGAAAATGCTAGGTAAAGCATGTGGAATTGAAGTTGGAGCTGCGGTAGCAGCTGTTGTGAATGAATAGGTATATGAATGTTTTTGTTGCTGGATAGAAACATGAAGATTCTTGGGAATCTGTTTGCAGTCCTCGGCAAAAACTTTTCCTTTGCTCATTTACGACTCGCCTGGATCTGTGGGCTTGCAAAAAGCTGTAGTTATTTTCATGAAAGTAGGGAGGAGGTGGCGATATGCCAACAATTAACCAATTAGTACGTAAAGGCCGTGAAGCAAAGGTGGATAAATCCAAATCCCCGGCTTTGCAAAAAGGATTCAACGCTTTGAAAAGAGAGTCGACGGATTTGAGCGCACCTCAAAAACGCGGTGTCTGCACTCGTGTAGGTACAATGACTCCTAAGAAGCCGAACTCCGCACTTCGTAAATATGCTCGTGTTCGCTTGACGAACCGCGTAGAGGTGACTGCTTACATTCCAGGTATCGGTCACAACCTGCAAGAGCATAGCGTTGTATTGATCCGTGGGGGCAGGGTTAAAGACCTTCCAGGGGTACGTTACCACATCGTGCGTGGCGCTTTGGATACAGCGGGTGTTAACAACCGTAAGCAAGCCCGTTCCAAATACGGTGCTAAACGTCCGAAAGTTAAAAAGTAAGCAATTGATTTCAAGGATGATTTTTTCGAGAAAGGGGGATAACTATGCCTCGTAAAGGTCCAGTTACTCGCAGAGATGTATTGCCAGATCCGATTTACAATAGCAAGCTTGTTACTCGTCTCATCAATCGCATCATGATTGACGGAAAAAGAGGGGTGGCACAGTCCATTTTATACAATGCTTTTAACCTTGTGAAAGACCGCACGGGTAAAGAACCGATGGAAGTGTTCGAGCAAGCAATCAAGAACATCATGCCGGTTTTGGAAGTAAAAGCACGCCGTGTGGGTGGAGCTAACTACCAAGTGCCGATCGAAGTTAAGCCTGAGCGCCGTACGACTTTAGGCTTGCGTTGGTTGGTGAACTACTCCCGTCTTCGCGGTGAGAAGACGATGGAAGAAAGATTGGCTTTTGAAATTATCGACGCTAGCAACAACACGGGTTCTTCCGTTAAGAAACGTGAAGATACGCACAAAATGGCTGAAGCAAACAAAGCGTTTGCTCACTATCGTTGGTAGAATAAAGATTCAAATACAGAAAGGAGACATACCGACCTATGGCTAGAGAGTTCTCCTTAAAAAACACACGCAATATCGGGATCATGGCTCATATTGACGCTGGTAAAACGACTACGACAGAGCGCATTTTGTACTACACGGGCCGAGTTCACAAAATCGGAGAAGTGCACGAAGGTGCCGCTACGATGGACTGGATGGAGCAAGAGCAGGAGCGCGGAATCACGATTACTTCCGCCGCTACGACTGCGCAATGGGCTGGTCACCGCATCAATATCATCGATACCCCGGGACACGTTGACTTTACTGTTGAAGTAGAGCGTTCCCTTCGTGTGTTGGATGGAGCAGTTGGCGTTTTCAGTGCGAAAGAAGGCGTTGAGCCGCAATCGGAAACAGTTTGGAGACAAGCTGACCGTTACGGCGTTCCTCGGATCGCGTACGTAAACAAAATGGATATTATCGGAGCCGATTACCTGGCCGTCGTTGATTCCATGCGCCTTAAGCTTGGTGCAAATGCAGTTGCTATTCAACTTCCGATCGGTGCTGAGAATGATTTCAAAGGCATCATCGACTTGGTTGACGAAGTGGCGTATATGTACAAAGACGATCTTGGCAAGGATATCGAGAAAGTGGAAATCCCAGCTGAGTTCAAAGATAAAGTTGCAGAACTGAGATTGGAACTGGTAGAGAAAGTTGCTGAGCTTGATGAAGAGCTTACAATGAAATATCTCGAAGGTGAAGAACTTACTGTAGCTGAAATTAAAGCAGCACTCCGCAAAGGTGTCTGCGAAGTTAAGATTTTCCCGGTTATCTGCGGATCTTCTTACAGAAACAAAGGCGTTCAATTGATGCTGGATGCGGTTATTGATTATCTTCCTGCTCCAGTTGACGTACCTGACATTAAAGGCGTACTTGACGATGGTACTGAAGTGATTCGCAAATCTGCTGACGACCAACCGTTTTCAGCGCTTGCATTCAAAATCATGACAGACCCGTTCGTGGGCCGACTCACTTTCTTCCGCGTGTACTCCGGCGTATTGAGCTCCGGTTCTTACGTTCTGAATGCAACGAAAGGCAAACGCGAGCGCGTTGGCCGTATCCTGCAAATGCATGCTAACAGCCGTCAAGAAATCAGCGAAGTTTACTCCGGTGATATCGCGGCAGCGGTTGGCTTGAAAGATACGACTACGGGCGACACGCTTTGCGATGAGAAAAACCCGGTTATTCTTGAGTCCATGAACTTCCCTGAGCCGGTTATCCAGCTTGCTGTTGAACCGAAAACGAAGGCTGACCAAGATAAAATGGGTATCGCTCTGCAAAAGCTTGCCGAGGAAGATCCTACTTTCCGCGCTCACACAGACGAAGAAACAGGACAAACGATTATCGCAGGTATGGGTGAGCTTCACCTTGAGATTCTCGTTGACCGTATGCTTCGCGAGTTCAAAGTGGAAACCAACGTAGGTAAACCGCAGGTTGCTTACCGTGAAACTTTCCGCGCTGCAGCTAAAGTGGAAGGTAAGTTCGTTCGCCAATCCGGTGGCCGTGGTCAATACGGACATTGTTGGGTTGAATTTGCACCACAAGAAGCTGGGGCAGGATTCTTATTCGAAAGCAAGATCGTGGGCGGATCGATTCCTAGAGAATATATCGCTCCGATTCAAGCGGGTATCGAAGAGTCCATGAAGAACGGGGTTCTCGCAGGATTCCCACTCGTGGATATCAAAGCTACTGTTGTCGACGGTTCCTACCATGATGTTGACTCCAATGAAATGGCGTTCAAAATCGCGGGTTCCATGGCACTTAAAGCTGCCAAAGACAAATGTAAGCCGGTTCTTCTTGAGCCAATCATGAAAGTGGAAGTTACTGTGCCTGAAGAGTACATGGGCGATGTTATGGGCGACCTTAACTCCCGCCGCGGACGTATCGAAGGTATGGATAACCGCCATGGCGCTCAAATCATCCGTGCCAAAGTGCCTCTGTCCGAAATGTTTGGATACTCCACAACACTTCGCTCCAGAACACAAGGCCGTGGTGTTTACTCCATGGAAATTTCCCACTATGAAGAAGTACCTAAATCCATTGCTGAAGAAATTATCGCAAAGGGTAAAGGCGCTTAATATAAACTAATAGTTACTCTAAGGAGGAATCGTTTGAAATGGCAAAGGCTAAATTTGAACGTAACAAACCGCATGTTAACATCGGTACTATCGGTCACGTTGACCATGGTAAAACAACTTTGACTGCTGCTATTACAACTGTACTTTCCAAAAGATACGGTGGAGCTGCAGTAGCATTCGACCAAATCGATAAAGCACCAGAAGAGCGCGAGCGCGGTATCACAATCTCCACAGCTCACGTTGAATATGAAACACCTAACCGCCACTATGCGCACGTTGACTGCCCAGGCCATGCTGACTATGTTAAAAACATGATCACTGGTGCTGCACAAATGGACGGAGCGATCCTGGTTGTATCCGCAGCTGACGGTCCTATGCCGCAAACTCGCGAACACATCCTGCTCTCCCGCCAAGTAGGCGTTCCTTACATCGTCGTATTCTTGAACAAATGCGACATGGTTGAAGATGATGAGTTGCTTGAACTGGTTGAGATGGAAGTTCGCGACCTGCTGAACGAGTACGAGTTCCCAGGCGATGACACTCCAATCATCCGTGGTGCAGCTCGTGAAGCTCTTCAAAATCCGGATGGTCCTTGGGCTGATAAAATCATCGAGTTGTTTGAGCAAGTTGATACTTACATCCCAACTCCAGAGCGCGACACTGACAAGCCTTTCCTTATGCCGGTTGAGGACGTATTCTCCATCACAGGCCGCGGAACAGTTGCTACAGGCCGTGTAGAGCGTGGTACTGTTAAAGTACAAGACGAAGTTGAAATCGTAGGTATCGCTGAAGAAACTCGCAAATGCATCGTAACAGGCGTAGAGATGTTCCGCAAATTGCTTGACTCCGCTCAAGCTGGCGACAACATTGGAGCTCTGCTTCGCGGTGTAGACCGTAAAGATATCGAGCGTGGACAAGTTCTTGCAAAACCAGGTTCAGTTAAGCCTCACACGAACTTTTCTGCTCAAATCTACGTTCTGACTAAAGAAGAGGGTGGCCGTCATAAGCCTTTCTTCACAGGCTACCGTCCACAATTCTATTTCCGTACAACAGACGTAACTGGTATCATCAACCTTCCAGAAGGTACTGAAATGGTTATGCCTGGCGACAACATCACTGTTACTGTAGAACTGATCTCCCCAATCGCTATCGAAGAAGGTACTCGTTTCGCGATTCGTGAAGGCGGACGTACAGTTGGTGCGGGCGCGGTTGCTACAATCCAAAAATAATTGTTTCACCATAAAGAGCGCTCTCCGCTTAGGCGGGGGGCGTTTTTTGCGTAAGTGCCAGTTAGTTGCGGCCTTCGTACAGGCCCTAGTTGCGTGCCAAGCTGCTTCCGTACTTGCTGCAAAATCGGCAGCTAGCAACAAGTCCCGGGCTTCCCATCGTTTTAATGATGGGGTCATTTCATTTTTTTTGACTTGCGACATGGCTACCAGAAAACCCCCACTTTAGAGGGAATAGCCATAAACTGCCCGCCGGGCGAAGAAAACCTGCAAAAATACATGAATTTGCGTCCTTGATCACTGGCCGCGAACAATTCCTGCAAAAGTGCAGGCTTTTCACCGAACACATGGACTCCGGTTCACTTTCAGTGAAAATTCCTGCACTTTTGCAGGTTTTCTCTCTAGCAGGCTGTCCCTTGCCCGGTGATGCAGTTCCACGACCTACACCAGGAGAGGCGCGCGTTCGAAAAAAGCGGCTGTTCTCTAAATTAGCCCCCCAGTGGTTCCACTAACACTCACAGAGTGTTTGCGACTTTCTAGTACAGCCTGCAAAAGTACAGGCTTACACCAGCAAAATTTCGCTTGTTTCTTCTATAATATAATGAAGAAAGACGCAGAAAGCTCGCTTTTTAAACTTTTTGTGATATTCGCTGAGATTTTTGTTGCTTTTCATTTTCAGATTTTATATAATATAAAACGTTGGTCTGTGACGTTGCGATGATGTGAGAGGTTGCCGACACACCCGGCCCCTTTGCCATGGGGCAGGTTGCCGGAGAATTTTCACGGAGTATGTCCGATACTAAATTGGGCGATAGAAGGAGGGACTTATATGGCAAAGCAAAAAATTCGTATCCGTTTGAAAGCTTATGATCACAGAATTATCGATCAATCGGCTGAGAAAATCGTGGAAACTGCCAAGCGTTCCGGTGCAGGTGTATCCGGTCCGATTCCGCTTCCTACAGAGAAGCAAATCATCACGATTCTTCGTGCGGTACACAAGTACAAGGATTCGCGCGAGCAATTCGAAATGCGTACGCATAAGCGTCTTATCGATATTGTGAATCCAACGCCACAAACAGTTGATGCTTTGATGAGACTGGACTTGCCGTCTGGTGTAGACATCGAGATCAAACTGTAAAACAATTATAGAACAAACGTTTAGGAAGGAAAAGAGGTGTCAACGATGAAAGGTATCTTAGGAAAAAAACTTGGGATGACACAAGTGTTTACTCCGGAAGGCAATGTAGTGCCGGTAACTGTCATTCAAGCGGGACCATGTGTGGTTCTTCAAAAGAAAGATGTGGATAACGACGGATATGAGTCGATCCAAATCGGTTTTGATGATAAAAAAGCAAGCAGAGTCATTAAGCCAGAGCTCGGCCATGCGAAAAAAGCAGGGGCAGCACCTAAGCGCTACGTTAAAGAAATTCGCGGCGTTCAGTTGGCTGATTACGAAGTTGGCCAGGAATTGAAGGCAGATCTGTTCGCAGAAGGCGAATTCGTTGATGTAACAGGTACTTCCAAAGGTAAAGGGTTCCAAGGTAACATCAAAAGACATAACCAATCCAGAGGGCCAATGGCTCACGGCTCCCGCTATCACCGCGGACCAGGTTCCATGGGTTCCATTCAAGCCAACCGTGTTCCTAAAGGTAAAAACCTGCCAGGACATATGGGTAACGAAACCGTAACTTTGCAAAATCTGCAAATCATTAAAGTGGATGCTGAGCGCAATGTGCTGCTTGTTAAAGGTTCCATTCCAGGCCCTACTAACAGCTACGTAAGCGTGAAATCCGCTGTTAAAAAGTAAGAAAGGAGGAAGACTGATGCCAAAAGTAGCTTTATATAACGTAACAGGTGCTCAAGTTGGTGAAATCGAGCTGTCTGATGTTGTTTTCGGAATTGAGCCTCACGTTCATGCGATTCATGAAGCTGTTCTTTTACAGCAGGCTGCTGTTCGTCAAGGTACTCACAAAACAAAAGGCCGTTCTGAAGTGCGCGGCGGCGGACGTAAACCTTGGAAGCAAAAAGGTACAGGTCGTGCCCGTCAAGGTAGTATCCGTGCTCCGCAATGGAAAGGCGGCGGTACCGTTTTTGGTCCGACACCTCGCAGCTACGGTTACAAACTGCCTAAAAAAGTTCGTCGTTTGGCGATTAAATCCGCTTTGTCTTCGAAAGTGATCGATAACGGATTGATTGTACTGGATCAACTTCAATTGAATGCTCCTAAGACGAAAGAGTTCGCAGCTATTTTGAATAACCTGAAAGTGGATAGAAAAGTGCTCGTAGTTGGTCTTGAAAGTGACTCCAACGCAGCTCTTTCCGCTCGTAACATCCCAGGTGTGAAATTTGTTGCTGCTGATGGAATTAGCGTTCTGGATGTCATGCTGCATGACAAGCTGATCATTACAAAAGACGCTGTACAGAAAGTAGAGGAGGTGCTTGCACAATGAAAAATCCACGCGACATTATCAAGCGCCCGATCATCACTGAACGTACAAGCGAACTGATGGCTAACAAAAAGTACGCTTTTGAAGTCGATATTCGCGCTAACAAAACGGAAATCAAACAAGCTATCGAAGCTATTTTCAAAGTTAAAGTTACGAATGTTAACACACTCAGAATGCCAGCCAAGCCAAAACGTTACGGCCGTCACTTCGGCTACACTTCCGAATGGAAGAAAGCTATCGTGTCCCTGAGCGCGGAAAGCAAAGAACTGGAATTCTTCGAAACGGTATAACACATTTTTTGAAGTAAGGAGGGAATCGGAGTGCCGATTAAAAAATATAAACCAACGTCCCCGGCTAGACGTGCTATGTCGGTTTCTACTTTTGAAGAAATCACCACATCTACACCGGAGAAGTCCTTGCTGTCTCCTTTGAGCAAAACAGCTGGACGGAACAACCAAGGTAAAATTACGGTTCGTCACCACGGCGGCGGCCACAAGCGTAAATACCGGATTATCGATTTCAAACGTACCAAAGACGGAATACCAGGACGCGTTGCTACAATTGAGTACGATCCTAACCGTTCCGCTAACATCGCTTTGATCAACTACGCAGACGGTGAGAAAAGATACATTCTCGCTCCTAAAGGTCTTAAAGTGGGAGATCAAATCGTATCCGGACCGCAATCCGACATTAAAATAGGTAACGCTCTTCCACTGGAAAACATTCCGGTCGGTACAGTTATCCACAACATTGAATTGAAGCCTGGCAAAGGCGGACAAATGGTTCGCGCAGCTGGAACTGAAGCTCAATTGCTGGGTAAAGAAGAGCAATATGCAACAGTTCGTCTTTCTTCCGGCGAAGTTCGCAAAGTGCTTAAAGTTTGCCGCGCGACAATCGGATCTGTAGGCAACGAAGATCATGAGCTTGTCAAAATCGGTAAAGCCGGTCGTAACCGTTGGAAAGGCAATCGTCCTCAAGTCCGCGGGGTTGTTATGAACCCTAACGATCACCCACACGGTGGTGGTGAAGGACGCGCGCCAATCGGACGTAAATCGCCTATGTCTCCATGGGGCAAACCTACGCTCGGTTACAAAACTCGTAAAAAAGGTAAAGCATCCGATAAATACATCGTGCGCCGTCGTACGAAGTAATCCTGGATATTTCAATATTCGTGAGGTTCAAGGAAGGGAGGAACACCCATGGGTCGCAGCTTAAAGAAAGGTCCATTTATCGATGGATACTTGCTGAAAAAAGTAGAAGACTTGAACGCTTCCAGCAAGAAAGTAGTTGTTAAAACTTGGTCCCGTCGCTCTACGATTTTCCCGCAATTCGTAGGCCACACTTTCGGAGTGTACGATGGAAGAAAACACGTGCCTGTGTATGTAACTGAAGACATGGTAGGACATAAGCTTGGTGAGTTCGCGCCAACTCGTACTTACAAAGGTCACGACGACGATAAGAAAACAGGCAAACGCTAATCGCATTTTTAACCGAGAGGAGGTACTACCATGCAAGCTAAAGCAGTTCTTAATCATGCTCGGATTGCTCCTCGTAAAGCACAACTCGTTGTTGACTTGATTCGGGGAAAAGCGGTAGGTGAGGCGATTGCGATTCTGCGTCACACACCTAAAGCAGCTTCTCCAATTCTGGAGAAACTTCTGAACTCCGCTATTGCCAATGCAGAGCACAACTATTCGTTAGATCCGAATAAATTAGTGGTTACTCAAGCGTTTGTGAACCAAGGACCGACAATGAAAAGGTTCCAACAACGTGCGATGGGCCGCGCAAGTGCAATCAGAAAACGTACCAGCCACATTACATTAGTGGTATCTGAGAAATAAGGAGGGATAACGTGTGGGTCAGAAAGTAAACCCGGTAGGTCTTAGAATCGGAATTATTCGCGATTGGGAGTCCAAATGGTTCGCAGAAAAAGATTTCGGAACTCTGCTGCTTGAAGACGTCAAAATTCGCGAATACTTGAAAAATAAATTAAAAGATTCTGCAGTATCCCACATCGATATCGAGCGCGCGGCTAACCGTGTGAACGTAACGATTCATACTGCGAAACCAGGCATGGTTATCGGTAAAGGCGGAGCTGAAGTTGAAGTTATCCGCAACTACATCGCTGCTCTGTCCGGTAAAAAAGTTCACATCAACATCTCTGAAATCAAAAACCCTGAGCTGGACGCAATTCTTGTTGCAGAAAGCATCGCTCAACAATTGGAGCGCCGCGTTTCATTCCGTCGTGCAATGAAACAAGCTATCCAAAGAACAATGAGATCCGGGGCAAAAGGAATTAAAGTTGCAACTAGCGGACGTCTTGGCGGCGCTGAGATCGCCCGTACGGAAGGATATAGCGAAGGAACAGTTCCACTTCATACGCTTCGCGCGGATATCGATTACGGTACTGCAGAAGCACACACTACTTACGGACGTATCGGTGTGAAAGTATGGATTTATCGTGGAGAAGTTCTTCCGACAGCTAAGAAAAAGGCTCAGCCGGAAGGAGGAAATTAAATCATGTTAGTACCTAAACGTGTAAAACACCGTAAGGAACACCGTGGTAACATGAAAGGTCGCGCTAAAGGCGGTACGGAAGTTGCCTTTGGCGAATACGGCTTGCAAGCGATGGAACCGGCTTGGGTAACCAACCGTCAAATCGAATCTGCGCGTATTGCGATGACACGTTACATCAAACGTGGCGGTAAAGTATGGATCAAAATTTTCCCAGCAAAACCAATTACGCAAAAGCCGCTTGAAGTTCGGATGGGTAGCGGTAAAGGTAACGTGGAAAAATGGGTTTCCGTTGTTAAACCGGGCAAAATTTTGTTTGAACTTGCTGGTGTAAGCGAAGAAGTCGCTCGCGAAGCGATGCGTCTTGCTGCTCACAAGCTTCCAATCAAAACGAAGTTCGTGAAAAGAGATGAAGTAGGTGGTGAAGCAAATGAAGGCTAGTGAATTCCGCAACTTAACCACTGCTGAGATCGAGCAAAAAGTCAATGGTTTTAAAGAAGAACTCTTTAACCTCCGTTTTCAACTAGCTACAGGTCAATTGGACAACCCGACTCAAATTCGCGATTTGCGCAAAGAGATCGCTCGTGCCAAGACTGTTTTGCGTGAAAGAGAATTGGGGATTGGCTAACCAAATCTAGAAAGGAGGGCTTCGTAAATGGCTGAACGCAATGAGCGTAAAGTGCAGATCGGTAAAGTCGTCAGCGATAAAATGGATAAAACCATCGTTGTTGCTGTTGAAACTTACAAAAAACATGATCTCTATCACAAGAGAATCAAATATACGAAAAAATTCAAAGCTCACGACGAAAACAATCAAGCTAAAATTGGCGACGTCGTGAAAATCATGGAAACTAGACCGATTTCCAAAGACAAACGTTGGAGACTGGTTGAAATCGTGGAAGAAGCAGTAATTATTTAAACATTTCAGGCATGAACCCCGAAAGGAGGGACTACGATGATTCAACCATTTACTCGTTTGGCGGTTGCTGACAACTCGGGCGCTAAGCAATTGATGTGTATCCGCGTTTTGGGTGGTACAGGTCGTCGCGTAGGTCATATTGGTGATTTGATCATCTGTTCTGTAAAAGAAGCAACACCAGGCGGCGTTGTCAAAAAAGGCGATGTTGTTAAAGCAGTTATCGTTCGTACGAAGAGCGGTGCTCGCCGTAAAGACGGATCATACATCTCTTTTGACGAGAACGCAGCTGTTATCGTGAAAGAAGATAAAAGCCCGCGCGGAACTCGTATTTTTGGACCGGTTGCTCGCGAACTTCGTGACAAAGACTTCATGAAGATCGTATCCTTGGCTCCAGAAGTTATCTAATAAAGCGTTTTGAAGTATGCTTTCAGGAGGTGTAGAACACAATGCCAAGAACCAAAAAGAGACTTGAGTCTCATAACAATAAACTGCACGTGAAAAAAGACGATACGGTTTTTGTAATTACCGGTAAAGACAAAGGTAAAAAGGGCCGCGTTATCGCTGCTTACCCTCGTGAAAACCGTGTATTGGTCGAAGGTGTCAACATGGTTAAAAAACATGCGAAGCCTACCCAACAAAATCCGCAAGGCGGCATCTTGAATCAAGAAGCTCCAATCCACGTTTCCAACGTGATGCTGATTGATCCTAAGAGCGGCAAACCTACTCGCGTAGGTTACAAAGTTTTAGAGAACGGAACAAAAGTTCGCGTAGCGAAAAAATCCGGTGAAGTCATCGACTAATGCCAAAAGCACGGAAAGGAGGCAACTGAAACATGTCAGCAAGAATGAAAGATCGTTATTTGAATGAAATTACGCCTGCGCTGATTCAAAAGTTCAACTACACAACAGTTATGCAAGTACCTAAGATCGAGAAAGTCGTTATCAACATGGGTGTTGGTGAAGCTGTATCGAACTCCAAAGTACTGGATACCGCTGTAGAAGATCTGCAAAAAATCGCAGGACAAAAACCGGTTGTAACGAGAGCGAAAAAATCCATTGCGGGTTTCAAGCTTCGTGAAAATATGCCGATCGGCGTGAAAGTGACACTGCGCGGCGAGCGTATGTATCACTTCTTGGATAAACTCTTCAACGTTGCGCTTCCTCGCGTACGTGACTTCCGTGGTATTTCCAACAAGGCTTTTGACGGCCGCGGCAACTACACACTGGGTCTGAAAGAGCAACTGATCTTCCCAGAGATCGAGTATGATAAAATAGATAAAGTTCGTGGTATGGATATCGTTATCGTAACGACAGCTAAGTCCGACGAAGAAGCTCGCGAGCTTTTAACCCAACTCGGCGCTCCTTTCGTTAAATAGGTTACCAATTGTACCTATCAGGAGGTGGAATATTAAGTGGCAAAAACTTCGATGAAAATCAAGCAGCAACGCGCTCCGAAGTTTAAAGTTCAAGCATACACACGCTGCGAGCGCTGCGGTCGTCCGCATTCCGTGCTTCGCAAGTTTAAAATTTGCAGAATTTGTTTCCGTGAATTAGCTTACAAAGGTCAGATTCCAGGTGTGAAAAAAGCAAGCTGGTAATCAGCCTATTTTCGGGAAGGAGGTTTACACAAATGGTCATGTCAGATCCAATTGCAGATATGCTAACACGCATCCGTAACGCAAATATCGTTCGTCATGAAACAGTTGAAATCCCTGCATCCAAAATGAAACGGGAAATCGCTGAAATCCTGAAAAAAGAAGGATTTATTCGTGACGCTGAATACGTTGAGGACAGCAAACAAGGTATCATCCGTTTGTTCCTGAAATACGGTTCAAACAACGAGCGTGTTATCTCCGGTTTGAAAAGAATCAGCAAACCAGGTCTGCGCGTATATACTAAGTCTCAAGAAATCCCTCGTGTACTGGGCGGTTTGGGGATTGCCATCATCTCCACTTCCAAAGGAGTTATGACGGATAAAGATGCTCGTCAATCCAAAGCAGGCGGAGAGGTTATCTGCTACGTTTGGTAATACAATTGTAATTGAATGGAGGTGCAAACATGTCTCGTATTGGTCGCAAACCGATCACCATTCCAAGTGGTGTTAATGTAACCCTGGACAATACTTTAATCACAGTTAAAGGGCCTAAAGGCACTTTGTCTCGTGAACTTCATAAAGATATGAAAATCAACGTTCTGGAGAACGAGATTTCCGTTGAGCGTCCTTCCGATAACAAACTTCACCGTTCCCTGCATGGTACTACACGCAGTGTCGTTGCCAACATGGTAAACGGTGTAACGGAAGGTTTCTCGAAATCGTTGGATCTTGTAGGCGTTGGTTACCGTGCTAACAAAAGCGGCGACAAACTGGTTCTGAACGTTGGCTACTCCCATCCGGTGGAAATCGCTCCCGAGAGCGGAATCGAATTCGAAGTGCCTTCCAACACGAAAATTATCGTTAAAGGCATCGATAAAGAACTGGTCGGCGCTACAGCTGCCAAAGTTCGCGCTGTTCGTGAGCCTGAGCCTTACAAAGGTAAAGGTATCAAGTATGAAGGCGAACGCATCCTTCGCAAAGAAGGTAAAGCAGGTAAGAAAAAATAAGCTAGTCAGATCGCGGGTAAGAGCTCTGGGTTTTCGTGAGAAGACCGGCTTCGTAAGTATAGACCTCGCATCATAAGATGATGAAAGGAGTGTAAGTATTCATGATTACTAAAAGCGATAAAAACAAAGCGCGTCTGAAAAGACACCTTCGCGTTCGTAAAAAAATCGAAGGAACTACGGCTCGTCCTCGGTTGAACATTTTCCGTTCTTCCAAGCACATGTACGCTCAATTGATCGATGATACGACTGGCGTCACTGTAGCGTCCGCTTCGACTCAGGATAAAGAACTGAAAGCAGAAGTAGGCAACGGTGGTAACGTAGAAGCTGCTCGTAAAGTCGGCGAACTGATCGCAAAACGTGCAAAAGAAAAAGGTTTTGCCCAAGTGGTTTTTGACCGCGGCGGATACCTGTACCATGGACGCGTGCAAGCATTGGCTGATGCAGCTCGCGAAGCAGGATTAGAATTCTAGGAAAAACATATATAAGGAGGTAAGAGACTTGCGTGTAGATCCGAATACTTTAGAACTAACTGAAAAAGTTGTAAACATTAACCGCGTAGCTAAAGTAGTAAAAGGCGGACGCCGTTTCAGCTTCAGCGCACTTGTTGTCGTAGGCGACGGCAATGGCTGGGTTGGTGCAGGGATCGGTAAAGCATCCGAAGTACCAGACGCGATTCGCAAAGGCATCGAAGATGCGAAAAAGAACCTGATTCACGTTCCTATCGTAGGAACTTCCATTCCTCACCTTGTTACTGGCCGTTTTGGCGCAGGCCGCGTTCTGCTTAAGCCGGCTTCCCAAGGTACTGGAGTTATCGCAGGCGGACCGGTTCGTGCGGTTCTCGAGCTTGCCGGTGTCGGCGATATTTTGACCAAATCCCTTGGCTCTTCCAACTCCATTAACATGGTTAACGCAACGCTTGAAGGCTTAAGCCGTTTGAAAAGAGCGGAAGAAGTCGCTAAGCTTCGCGGTAAAACAGTTGAAGAGCTATTAGGTTAAGGAGGGGTAAACATGGCGAAGCAATTACAAATTACCCTGAAACGCAGCCTGATCGGCCGTCCTGAAACTCAACGCGTCACTGTGAAAACATTAGGTCTGCGCAAGCTGCACCAAACTGTTGTTCACCAAGACAACGCAGCGATCAGAGGCATGGTCAATCAAGTAAGCCACTTGGTAGAAGTTAAAGAAATCGAAGCATAAATGCTACACATTTAGATCTAGAGGAGGTGTGCAACGATGAAGTTACATGAGCTTAGCTCCGCAACTGGTTCTCGTCACACTCGTAAGCGCGTTGGTCGCGGTACTGGTAGTGGTATGGGTAAAACAGCAACTCGCGGTCATAAAGGTCAAAATGCACGTTCCGGCGGAGGCGTTCGTCCTGGTTTCGAAGGTGGACAAAATCCGTTGTACCGTCGTTTGCCTAAACGTGGTTTCAACAACCGCTTCCGTAAAGAGTTTGCAATTGTGAACTTGGAGGATCTGAACAATTTCGCAGCTGGTACCGAAGTAACTCCAGAAGTATTGCTGGAGACTGGTATTGTTAAGGCTCCTAAAGATGGCATCAAGATTTTAGGAAACGGTGAAATTACAGTAAAATTAACCGTAAAAGCGAATAAGTTCTCTCAATCCGCAATTGAGAAAATCCAAGCTGCCGGCGGTCAAACCGAGGTGATTTAATGTTCAATACCATATCCAACATCTTCAAGGTAGAGGATCTGCGAAGAAGAATTATTTTCACTCTTATTATGCTGATCGTCTACAGAGTAGGTGCCTTTATCCCGGTGCCGAACATTAATACAGATGTTTTGAAGCTGCAAGACCAGACCAATCAGAATGACGTCTTTGGTTTGCTCAACACGTTCTCTGGTGGAGCGCTCTTCCAATTTTCGATTTTCGCGATGGGGATCATGCCGTACATCACAGCTTCGATTATCGTTCAGCTTTTGTCCATGGATGTAATTCCACGCTTTGCGCAATGGGCGAAAGAGGGCGAAGTCGGAAGAAAGAAGATGACGCAGATTACCCGTTACGGAACGATCGTCTTAGGGTTGATTCAAGCGTTTGGACTTTCGATCGGCTTTAACCGTCTGTACAGCGGGCTTGTTATTACGCCTGGCTTTACAACATTTGCGTTAATTGCCATCGTGCTGACGGCAGGAACTGCCTTCTTGATGTGGCTTGGAGAGCAAATCACCGAGTATGGGATTGGAAACGGTATTTCCATTATCATCTTTGCAGGGATCGTCGCGGCGATTCCGACTGGCATCCAGCAAATTTACAAAACACTCTTTGCCAACGCAGAGGGAGCTTTGTTCCTTAACATCGTAAAACTCGTCATCATTGCTTTGGTCGTAATTTTGATCATTGCCGGGGTGATTTTCGTTCAACAGGGGGTACGTAAAATTCCGGTCCAATACGCGAAGCGTGTGGTTGGAAGAAAAATGTACGGCGGTCAAACGACCCACATCCCTCTGAAAGTGAATGCGGCTGGTGTAATTCCTGTAATCTTTGCTTTGTCACTGCTCATGTTCCCTCCGACCATTGCAAGTTACTGGAGAGGCAACGTGGTTGCCGAGTGGATCATTACTAACTTGAGCATTAACCAAACAGCTCCGCTCGCGATCGTGCTTTACGTGCTGCTGATTATCGGGTTCACCTACTTCTACACGTTTGTACAAATCAATCCTGTTCAGATGGCCGATCAGATGAAAAAGAACGGCGGATACATCCCGGGCATTCGTCCTGGTAAAACAACTTCTGTTTATCTGACGCGAGTAATGACCAGAATTACTTTGTCGGGCGCTTTGTTTTTGTCAGCCATTTCGATTTTGCCGATGCTGTTCGGAGGGCTTGCAGGTCTTCCTACCTCGGTTAGAATCGGTGGAACTTCACTATTGATCGTAGTAGGCGTTGGTCTCGAGACGATGAAACAAATCGAGAGCCAATTGATCAAGCGACATTACAAAGGTTTTATCAATAAATAGCAAATAGGTTCTGATGGGGCGTTTATTTTGCGACATCGGCACCTATTGTGCTGTTCGTATTGCCGAGTGCGATGGGAGGGAGTTAAAAGTGAACGTTATTTTTATGGGTCCTCCTGGTGCAGGCAAAGGTACGCAGGCGGAAAAAATCGTAAGCGAATTTCAAATTCCTCATATTTCAACCGGCGATGCATTCCGTTTGGCGATGAGCCAAGGAACGCCGCTCGGAGTCGAGGCTAAGGGATATGTGGATAAGGGACTTCTGGTTCCGGATGAAATCACGAACGGTATTGTGAAAGAACGGCTTGCACAGCCGGATTGCGATAAAGGCTTCTTGCTTGACGGGTTCCCCAGAACCGTCGCCCAGGCGGATGCTTTGAACGAAATCGTGGAATCCCTGGGCAAGAAGATTGAGCTTGTCATCAATCTTGCCGTCGATCGCAGCTATCTGCTTCCACGACTTACGGGCCGCAGAATTTGCAAATCCTGTGGCGCTACGTATCATGTCGTCTTCAATCCGCCGAAGCAAGAAGGCGTATGCGATAAATGCTCCGGTGAATTGTATCAAAGATCTGACGATACGGAAGAAAAAGTCGGTACCCGCCTGGATGAGTACACAAACAAAACGGCTCCACTGCTGGATTACTACCAAAAGAGGGAAATGTTGCGTGAGGTTAACGGGGAACAGGATATTAATGCGGTAACCGAACAAATCAGCTCACTGATAAGAGGTCTGGCGTAATGATCATTTGTAAGTCCGAGGTTGAACTGGACCTTATGCGAGAAGCAGGTCGGATCGTAGCAGAGACGCACCGCTTGCTGGCAAGGGCGATTCGTCCGAACATTACAACGAAAGAACTTGATCAGATCGCAGAGGAATACATTCGCAGTCAGGGAGCAACTCCATCTTTTAAAGGCTACAACGGTTTTCCAGGCAGCATCTGTGCTTCAGTCAACGATGAATTAGTTCACGGTATTCCTGGTCCAAGAAAGCTGGCAGAGGGCGATATAATCAGCATCGATATCGGGGCTCGCTATAAGGGCTATCATGGAGATTCCGCATGGACCTATCCGGTAGGCGAAATCACGGAAACCGCCAAGCGTTTATTGGAAGTTACCGAAAAGTCGCTCTATCAAGGTCTAGCCGAGGCAAAACCGGATGCCAGGCTTTACACGCTGTCGCATGCGATCCAAACCTGTATTGAAGATGCAGGCTTCTCCGTAGTCAGGGAGTATGTCGGGCACGGGATTGGCACGGATCTTCACGAAGAGCCGCAAATTCCGAACTACGGCATACCGGACAAAGGACCACGCTTGAAACCGGGTATGGTATTAGCCATTGAGCCAATGGTGATCGTTGGCGAAAGGTTTGTCAAAACACTCGAAGACGATTGGACCGTAGTTACGGTGGATGGAACACTATGTGCTCACTTTGAACATACGATAGCAATTACGGCAGACGGTTATGAAATACTAACTTTGCCTAAAGCGTAGGTGATAAAGAGTGGATAGCCTAACTCCACAACTGGGCCAGATCGTAAAGGTGCTTCGCGGCAGAGATCCCGGAGAATATGCGGTCGTGATCGGAATTGTAGATTCCCGTTTTGTGCTGCTCGCAGACGGTGATAAGCGCAAATTCGATCAGCCGAAGAAGAAGAACCTGAACCACCTTCAATTGCAGGATGCAATCAGCAGCGAAGTCGAGTCAAGCATCAGGGAAACAGGCCGTGTAACTAATGGGAAGTTGCGGTTCGCAATTGCCAAATTCGTAGATCGTCTGCAAGTTGAAGCACAAGAGAAAGGAGAATGACTGTGGCCAAAGAAGATGTAATTGAAGTAGAAGGTACAGTGATTGAACCTCTTCCGAATGCAATGTTTAAGGTTGAATTGGAAAATGGTCATAAAATCCTAGCCCATGTATCCGGTAAAATCAGAATGCACTTTATCCGCATTTTGCCCGGAGACAAGGTTACCGTAGAATTATCGCCTTATGATTTAACAAGAGGCCGTATAACCTACCGTTTTAAATAAATGTTCGGCTTATATGTAAGTTACTCTCTCAAGGCGTATGCTTACGAAGCAAGTTTTCTAACGAAAACGCAACATGGTGCTTACGATACAAGATTTCTTGAAGAAATCTTTATAGGAGGGGTTAAAAATGAAGGTAAGACCGTCGGTTAAACCGATCTGCGAGAAATGTAAAGTTATTCGCCGCAAAGGCAATGTAATGGTTATCTGTGAAAATCCGAAACACAAACAAAAACAAGGATAAAAGGAGGTGCAGCCTGTAAATGGCACGTATAGCTGGAGTTGACTTACCTCGTGATAAGCGTGTAGTTATCGCTTTGACTTACATTTTCGGTATCGGCAATACAACAGCTCAAAAAATCGTCAGCGCTACAGGAATTAGCGAGAACACTCGCGTTCGCGACCTGACTGAAGACGAAGTGAGCAAAATTCGTGATGTAATCGACAAAACGCTGAAAGTTGAAGGCGATCTGCGTCGTGAAATCTCCCTGAACATCAAGCGTCTGATCGAGATCGGATCGTATCGTGGTCTTCGTCACCGCCGCGGCCTTCCTGTTCGCGGACAACGTACTAAAACGAATGCTCGTACGCGTAAAGGTCCTCGTCGTACAGTAGCTAACAAGAAGAAATAATAAAGGGGGTTAGAGCTAATGGCAAAACCTAAAAAAGTAGTCCGTACGAAACGTCGTGACCGCAAAAATATTGAGTCCGGCGTGGCACATATCCGTTCCACGTTCAACAACACTATCGTTACCATTACGGATCCTCATGGCAACGCGATTTCCTGGGCAAGTTCAGGAAACCTCGGTTTCAAAGGTTCCCGTAAAAGCACGCCTTTTGCAGCGCAAATGGCAGCAGAATCCGCAGCAAAAGCAGCTATGGAGCACGGTTTGAAAACTGTTGAAGTCATGGTTAAAGGCCCTGGCGCTGGCCGCGAAGCAGCAATTCGTTCTTTGCAAGCAGCAGGTCTTGAAGTGAACCTGATTAAAGACGTAACTCCGGTTCCTCACAATGGCTGCCGTCCTCCAAAACGCCGTCGCGTATAATTCAGGCATACTTTGTAGTATAAATATCTCAAAATCGTGAATAATGGTTTTGAAGGATAGGCATACTATCAAATTTTTACCGAAGTATCCAGAGGGAAACGACGTTTTGAATGGAGGGTACATTTCATGATCGAAATTGAAAAGCCAAAAATAGAAACTGTAGCTTTAAGTGAAGACGGCGCCTATGGCAAATTTGTCGTAGAGCCGTTGGAACGGGGCTACGGTACCACATTAGGTAACTCACTACGTCGTATCTTGCTGTCCTCTTTACCGGGTGCTGCAGTAACCTCTGTCCAAATCGATGGCGTTTTGCATGAGTTCTCGACGATCCCTGGCGTGCTTGAGGATGTAACGGAAATTATCCTCAACCTTAAGGGCCTATCGTTGAAAATTCACTCCGATGAGGAGAAAGTACTTGAAATTGATGCTGAGGGAGAAGGGAATATTACCGCAGCGGATATCCGCGGTGATAGTGATGTGGAGATTCTCAATCCGGATCTGCACATTGCGACTTTGTCTCCTGATGCTCGTCTTCATTTGAGGATTCATGCAGGCAGAGGCCGCGGTTATGTTCAATCGGACAAGAATAAGCGTGAAGACCAGCCGATCGGAGTTATTCCTATCGATTCGATTTACACGCCGATTACCCGCGTGAACTACAGTGTCGAGAATACTCGTGTCGGCCAAGTGACTAACTATGATAAACTGACCCTCGAAGTGTGGACCGATGGAAGCATCAGACCTGAAGAAGCGGTAAGCTTGGGCGCCAAAATCTTGACGGAGCATTTGTTCCTGTTCGTCGGTTTGACGGATGAAGCGAAGGATGCCGAGATCATGGTGGAGAAGGAAGAAGACAAGAAAGAAAAAGTTCTCGAGATGACGATCGAAGAGCTGGATCTTTCCGTTCGCTCTTACAACTGCCTGAAGCGTGCCGGCATCAACACGGTACAAGAGCTGATTACCAAAACAGAAGAAGATATGATGAAAGTGCGCAACTTGGGACGCAAATCGCTTGAAGAAGTTCAAGAGAAGCTCGAAGAGCTCGGCCTTGGCTTGCGTACAGAGGAATAATCCAGTCAGAAGGAGGTTAATTCAATGAACTACAGGAAATTGAACCGCGATTCCAGTAATCGTAAAGCATTATTCCGTGATCTGGTAACGGATCTGTTCATACATGAACGTATACAAACAACCGAAGCAAAAGCAAAAGAGATTCGTTCCATCGCTGAGAAGCTGATTACACTCGCGAAACGCGGAGATCTTCATGCACGCCGTCAGGTGGCTGCTTTTGTTCGCAGAGAAGCTGCTAATGAGAATCAAGATGCGATTCAAAAGCTTTTCTCCGAACTGGCAACTCGTTACTCCGAGCGTCCAGGCGGATACACGCGTATCCTGAAACTGGGACCACGTCGCGGAGACGCAGCGCCTATGGTTTACCTAGAGCTTGTAGATCGAGCATAAGACGGATGGGAAAGGGTGGACAGAATCTGCTGATTCTGATGAAGCCCTTTTTTTGCAGTCTTGGAAGCGGCGGAACAATGGTTTGTCGGAGGAATAAAACGCTTGAGAAATCTGCGGTTTACGATCAGCTATGATGGCACGGCTTACTCCGGCTTTCAGACGCAGCCCAATGCGGATACGATTCAAGACAGGCTCGAGCAGGCCGTCCACATGCTGACCGGCGAGAGAGTGAAAGTCATCTCTTCCGGCCGGACGGATGCGGGGGTTCATGCGAAAGCGCAAGTGATTAACTTTACGACGGAATCCAAAATACCGGTGGAACGCTGGTGCCTCGCTCTTAATGCCAGATTGCCCAGAGATATCGTCGCCCATACGGCGGAAGAAGTTCCGCTCTCCTTCCATTCTCGCAAAGGCGCCAAGCGCAAGACGTATTGCTATACGGTGCGTACGGCTCGATTTCCGGATGTTTTTCACCGCAATTATGAGTATCATCATCCGACGCGTTTAAACGTGGAGGCGATGATAGAGGCGCTGCCGTGTTTGATCGGCGAGCATGACTTTACTTCATTTTGCACGGTAAGAACGGATAAGGAAGTGAAAGTCAGAACGCTTTACGAGGCCCGCCTTGAGGTGGAGTATGACGAGCCTTTTGCCAAAGGAAACATAGCCCGGATACGCTTGATTGTTTCGGGAAACGGCTTCCTTTACAATATGGTGCGGATCATTATGGGCACGCTGTTGCAAATCGGTGAAGGCAAGAAAAAGAGCGGCGATATGCTGTGCATTTTGGAAGCGAGAGACCGCAGTCAAGCAGGTCCGACTGCAGAAGCGATCGGTCTCATGTTGTGGAACGTGGAGTATGATGATGAAGAAATATTTGCTTGATTCTGCCTACGGTTTCGTGTAAAATATTACTTGGCGTTTCTTGATCGGCTATCCCACGGCCCCGGATCACGGATTCGGCCACAACATCCATCGATAATTGTTAAAATAACTCATGAACATGTTACGAGATATATTTTAGGAGGATTAAGCATGCGTACCACATATATGGCTAAGCCAAATGAAGTTGAGCGTAAATGGTACATTGTTGACGCAGCAGGTCAAACACTTGGCCGTCTGGCAAGTGAAGTAGCCAGCATCATCCGCGGAAAGCATAAGCCGGAGTTCACTCCGCACGTAGACACCGGGGATTTTGTCATTGTCATCAATGCTTCCCAAATTCATTTAACCGGTAAGAAATTGCAAAACAAAATGTACTACCGTCACTCCTTGTATCCAGGTGGATTGAAAGTAACGTCCGCTCAGGATATGCTGAACAACAAGCCGGATCGCATCATCGAATTGGCTGTACACGGTATGCTTCCTAAGAACCGTCTTGGCGACAGCTTGAAAACAAAGCTGAAAGTTTATGCCGGTGCTGAGCATCCACATCAAGCACAACAACCTGAAGTTTGGAATCTTCGCGGATAATATAAAGGGAGGACTGTTTTGTGGCACAAGTTCAATACTATGGAACGGGTCGTCGTAAGCATTCGGTAGCGCGTGTGCGCCTTGTACCGGGTGAAGGACGCATCATTATTAATAAACGTAATCTGGACGAATATTTCGGTCTGGAAACTTTGAAGCTGATCGTGAAACAACCGCTGAACCTGACAGAAACATTGGGCAAATACGATGTTCTGGTTCTCGCTCACGGCGGCGGAATCAGCGGACAAGCTGGAGCCATCCGTCACGGCATTTCCCGTGCGCTGCTCAAAGCTGACCCTGAGTATCGCGGATCTTTGAAAAAAGCAGGCTTCCTGACTCGCGATCCTCGTATGAAAGAACGTAAAAAATACGGATTGAAAGCTGCACGTCGTGCGCCTCAATTCTCCAAACGTTAATATGCAGCGCCATTGTGCGCTTAAGAGAGAACCTTTTCGGCAACTTGCCGGAAAGGTTTTTTCTTTTTCACGAAAACTGCTGCAGATTCGTATACTGACTTTGTGATTTCAACGAGTTTAAACCAAAATGGCAAAAAGTCATTGACAGGATACAGAAGTCAGTTATAATTAAGATAATTCATATGATAATAGTCGGATATATTTTCCGAGGGAGGAATTGAAGTCATGAACCTTTTTGAAAAAGAAGCTTTTGTAGCTAAAGCGGCTGAAGAATTCGAAAACCAATCCGCTGAAGCTGTACTTAAACTTGCTGTCGAAACATTCCCTAGTCTTACGCTTGCGTGTAGTTTTGGCGCTGAAGATGTAGTATTAGTAGATATGCTGCAAAAAATTAATCCGAATGTAGATATTTTTTACCTGGACACTAACGTTCACTTTGTTGAAACCTATGAAACGAGAGATCGCTTGGAACAGCATTACGGCAAAAAGTTCGTTCAGGTTCTGCCAAAGCTGACGCTTGAAGAGCAAGCGCAAAAGCATGGCGATGAGCTTTGGAAAAGCGATCCTACCGCATGCTGCAACATCCGCAAAGTCGATCCGTTGACGGATATTCTTAAAAACTACGACGCGTGGATAACCGGCATCCGCCGCGACCAAGCCCCTACGCGTGCTAACGCCAAGAAAGTCGAGTATGACGTGAAATTCGGTCTGATCAAGTTCAACCCTCTCGCCAGCTGGACTTCGGAAGATGTGTGGAACTACATTCGCGAGAACAACGTCATTTACAATCCGCTGCATGACCGCAACTTTCCAAGCATCGGCTGCGAGCACTGCACACGCCCTGTAGCGGCTGGAGAAGACCCGCGCGCAGGCCGTTGGGCTAGCTTTGAGAAAACAGAGTGCGGACTTCATAAATAATCGTTTTTGCGATCATAATTAACGTTTACGGAGGTAGTACGTAATGACAAGGATTCAACCGCATGGCGGAGAGCTGATCAACCGCTTGGTGCCGCAAGAGGACAAGGAACGCGTTCTTCAGCAGGCTGCCGCTTTGAAACAAATTCGCGTAAATGCATGGACGATTTCCGATCTTGATTTGATCGCGGTTGGCGCATTTTCACCTTTAACCGGTTTTTTGGATGAACGGGACTACGTATCGGTCGTAGAAAACATGCGGCTTGCTAACGGAACGGTGTGGAGCATACCTATTACTCTTTCGGTGACTGCGGAAGTCGCGGCAACGCTTCAAACGGGCGAGCAGGTTGCTCTTGTCGGCGAAGAAGATAACGTAACTTACGCGATCCTGGATGTAACGAGCATATACACGGTAGACCGGCAGAATGAGGCCGTCAAAGTGTTTAAAACCGACGATATGGCACATCCGGGCGTAGATAAGCTGTTCTCGCGCCCGACTACAAACCTGGGAGGACCGATTCAGCTGTTGAACCGTCCGAAGCCCAAGAAGTTCGAAGAGTTTTACTTCGATCCGGCCGAAACCCGCCGCATTTTCGCGGAAAAGGGTTGGAAAACGGTAGTCGGTTTCCAAACGCGCAACCCGGTTCACCGCGCTCATGAGTACATTCAAAAATCGGCGATGGAAATCGTTGACGCCTTGTTCCTGAACCCGCTTGTAGGGGAAACGAAGTCCGATGATATTTCGGCGGACGTACGCATGAAAAGCTACCTCGTGCTACTCGAAAACTATTATCCGAAGGATCGTACCTTCCTGGGCGTGTATCCCGCCGCTATGCGTTATGCAGGCCCGCGTGAAGCGATTCTGCATGCCATGGTGCGCAAAAACTACGGCTGCACGCATTTCATCGTTGGCCGCGACCACGCCGGCGTAGGCGACTATTACGGCACTTACGAAGCGCAGGAAATTTTCAGCAACTTTACGGCTGAGGAAATCGGCATCACGCCGCTGTTCTTCGAGCACAGCTTCTTCTGCACGAAATGCGGCAACATGGCTTCCAGCAAAACATGCCCGCACGACAAGTCCGTTCACTTGCATCTTTCCGGTACGAAAGTCCGCGGCTTGCTGAGAGACGGTCAATGTCCGCCTCCCGAGTTCACGCGTCCGGAGGTTGCGCAGGTGTTGATTGAAGGGCTCAGAGACCCCGAATATCAAGTGTAAGCAAGGTATATTTGTCCACCCTGTCCCATATAGATGTTACAGAGTCTATGGGGAACAGAGGTGGATTTTTTATGCGCAAAAGGAAGAGCAGGCTGATTGTCTGGTTGACTTTAAACGGGGCCCTGAAGTTGGGGTTGTCGGCCGTTCTGCTCGGCTTGATGGTGTTCATTTATACGTATGAATTGCCGGCTACGAAAACATGGAGCGAATTTACGCTGCCCTTATCGGGAAAAACGATTGCGCTGGATGCAGGACATGGCGGCCCGGACGGCGGCGCCTCGAGCAAGGAAGGCGTTATCGAAAAAGACATAAATTTGGCCATCACGCTATACCTTCGCGACTATTTGCAGCAATCCGGCGCCGTTGTTGTCATGACCAGGGAGGAAGACAAGGATCTGGCCTCGCCCGGCACCAAAGGCTACAGCAAACGAAAAACCGAGGATCTCCACAATCGTGCCGATTTCATTATCGATAAAAAAGCGGATCTGTTCCTCAGCGTTCACCTGAACAGCATTCCCTCCCAAAAATGGAGAGGTGCACAAACGTTCTTCTACCCGAACAACAAGGACAATTCGAACTTGGCGGCATTGATTCAAAGCGAATTCGTGAAAAATTTGGAGAATACGGACAGAGTGGCCAAACAAGCGGATAAGACGGTATATTTGTTAAAAACGTTGTCCATTCCCAGCGTACTGGTCGAAGTCGGCTTTCTTTCCAATCCGGAGGAGGCAAGACTTCTGAACAATGAGAAGTATCAGCAAAAAATAGCCGCCTCCATCTACCAAGGCATCCTGCGGTATTATGCCGGTGAAAAAGTGGGTTCTTGATCAATTTGTGATATAATAGACCCGCATAATACTTTGTCTCGGTAAAGGTGTGTGGATGGCTATGATCACAAAAGAACAACTGCTGCAGGCTCTGAAACCTTTTGTGGACCCGCGGTACAAACAGAGCGTTACGGATTTGAATCTGGTTCGGGATATCATGATTAAAGAAGATAGCATCTCGCTCAGCCTCATTACGACTGTAGAGGAAGAAGCGTATAAGGAACAAGCCAGAAAGACGATCGAAGGGTTTTTAAAAGAAATCGGCATATCGCAAGTACATATCCGCTTCCGTCCCATAACCGATTATGAGAAAAATCAAATCGAAGAGGCGCTGCAATCCCCGGGCCATCAGGAAGAAGCTGTATCGGCTAAAAAAGCCGTTTTAGGCGAAGATTCCAAGGTGCAGTTCATCGCAGTGGCAAGCGGCAAAGGCGGAGTCGGCAAATCGACCGTTACAGTCAACTTGGCCGTTGCTTTGGCTCGCAAGGGCAAAAAAGTCGGGATCGTCGATGCCGATATATACGGCTTCAGCATCCCGGATATGATGGGCATTGAAGACCGTCCGCAGGTCGTTGGCAGCACGATCATTCCTGTGGAAAAATACGGCGTAAAAGTGATCTCCATGGGCTTCTTCGTCCAGGATAACGCTCCGGTCATTTGGCGCGGTCCTATGCTGGGCAAAATGCTGCGCAATTTTTTCAACGAAGTGGATTGGGGCGACGTGGACTACATTTTGCTTGATCTGCCTCCCGGCACAGGCGACGTAGCGCTGGACGTCCATCAAATGATTCCGCAGAGCAAAGAAATCATCGTGACGACACCGCATGCGACAGCAGCTTTCGTAGCCGCGCGGGCGGGGGCGATGGCTGTGCAGACGAATCACGACATTATCGGAATCATAGAAAATATGTCGTATTACGAATGCAAATCGTGCGGAGCCAAAGACTATATCTTTGGCCGGGGCGGAGGCGCGAAGCTGGCCGAAGAGCTGCACAGCGAGCTGTTGGCCCAAATCCCGCTCGGCGCTCCCGACAACCATATTTCCGAAAAGGATTACTCTCCATCGGTTTATAAAGCGGAGACGACCGCGGGGCAAATATATCTGGATGTTGCGGAAACAGTTATCCATAAGTTGGAAAATTAAACAAAGGACTAGCGGCGATTTGACCGTTAGTCCTTTTCCTTTTATCAACCGCTGGAATCGGAAGAATCAGAATCGGAGTCAGAGCCGGAGTCGGAATCCTTTTTCTTCTTCTCGCTGTCATCCTTTTTCTTGCTTTCCCCTTCCGAATCTCCTTGCCCGCCGCCTTTGCCGCCGCCGCTTTGATCGCCTTTCTTGCCTTGTTGGGACAACTGCTGAGGCTGGCTCTGCTGCTCGATGGCCGCTTTGAGCAAATCGATCATTTGCGCCCGGAACAGAGGGCTTTTCACCGCGTCCTGCATAACTGTCATCATTTGTTGACGATAAGGCGCAGTTTTCATCGAATCCATCATCATTTTCTCGTAGTCCGGATTTTTCATTACATCAACCAGCGATTTTTGGTATTCAGGATCTTTGAGCAGTTCTTTGAACATTTGTTTGGTATCGGTTTTAATCGCTTTGGCAAAATCGCCTGCAAATTTCGGGTCTTTCATCATATCTTGAAGAAATTTATTGTTTTCCTGAGCTGTCAAAACATCCTTGACGGCCATTTGGAGATGGAGGGACTCATTGGAGGAAAGCAGCTTGATTTGAGATTGTCCGCCTGCGCTGCTGGAACTTGCCCCACCGCCTGAACTGCCTCCCGAACCGCCCTGTGTCGCGGCTGTGATCGCCTTTTTGCCGTCATCTGATTTCAAAATATCGAGCACCATGGATTTCGTATCTTTATAATTGCTTCCTTGAGAAGCGCCTTGTGAAGAGGAACTGTCCGACCCGCACGATGCAAGAAGAACAGTCATCAGGAAAATAGGTATAATTTGCAGCTTTTTTAGCCTATTCTTCAACATGAAACTCCTGCTCCTTTCCCTGGCTTGATATCGATAGTATGTGTCGTTCGGGAAAGAATATGACCGCCATTCATTGGCTTTTTGCCGAAAACGTTGGTACAATTAACTATTAGATTTCATGTTTGGGGGTTAATAAACTTGACTTTGCGCAAATGGTTTCATTTGTTTTGGACGACTTTGGTCATCGGAATGATTGTATCTACCATTATCGGTCTTATTATGCAATATTCGGATCGCGAATTTTCGGTCATGGGCTTGTCGGCTGTAGGCATCAATCTGTCCTATATGATATTGGGCGGAGCAACCATAAGCGTGCTGAGTCAGATGGGTTTTTTCGCTTATTTAATCGTGAGATTCATTGTTGCCGGAATTATTCGCTCCAAAACGGTCTGGGATTTTCTCCAATTGGCAATTGTCATTGTAGTATTATTTGATCTTGTATATTTGCGTTATTCAAGCTTCGCCAACTCAGGGACGATTATAACCTATTCAATAATGCCTGTCGTCTTGCTGATTATTGCCTTGGGCGTCGCGTATTGGAAAGTCAAGCTGACAAATCGCAGCGCTTTTATTCCCACTCTGTTCTTTATGCTTGCCGTTACCGTTTGTGAGGCAGTTCCTGCGCTAAAGCTCGATAATTCGGCTTCCAGCTGGTTTATGCTGTCTCCGCTGATTGCATGCAACGCTTGGCAAATTCTGATTCTGCATAAAATTTTGGACAACAAAAAGAGCTAGTCCGGGCTAGCTCTTTCTTGCGAGTTCTAATAAACGTGTTTCATCGCCTGATCTTCGACCGGTTTATTATCGACTTGAGTCTGCTTGATCAATTCACTGACCGTAACAAACTCGTATCCTTTGGCTCGGAGTTGGTCGATAATGGCCGGCAGCGCCTCATGCGTTTGCTTGCTGGAATCGCTGGCGTGAAGCAATACGATGTCACCGGGATGAGCTTTGGAAACGACGCGGCCCACGATATTATCGACGCCTTTATTCAACCAGTCTTGGGAGTCGGTGTCCCATTGTATGACGGAATATCCCAAGTCATTCGCGATCCGCAGCACTCTTTTGTCGAAATCGCCATTCGGCATGCGAATCAAATTCGGCTCTTTTCCGACTAATTCAGTCAAAATCTCATGTGCTGTAGAAATTTGTTTGCGGATTTCTTCATCGCTCAAAGTGCTGTAATTGGCATGCTTATGTCCGTGGCTCGCAATTTCGAAGCCGTCCTTTTTAATTTTCGCTACAATTTCGGGATGGCTTTTGCTCCAGGGGGAGGAAAGGAAAAAAGTCGCATTCTTGACGCCCTTGTCTTCAAGTACTTTTAGAATCGGCTCTGTTCGTTGCTCGCCCCAACTGATATCGAAAGTTAAAGCAATGATTTTTTTGTCAGTCTGCACGCTGTAGATCGCCGCCGGCTCGCTGCTCGAGAAGACGGAAATGTTGCTTTGCTCCGAATACACGATCGCCGCGGCGAATATAATAGCAACCGCAATGAATAGATATTGCTTTATTTTTTTGCCGTTCATCACCAGAAAATAATTCACTGACAAGAGCCTCCTTGACGCCCTACAGCGGGTAAGGCTTGTTTATTAGTTTTACAATCAATGTATGCTCGTACACACTCCACTTATGCTTCCAAATGTCGGGAGGAAATCAAACGTGAAATTTCAACCGTTGTTCCATCATTTTAAGGAAATGAAACACTATTTTATTGCATCTGTTCTTGTTTTTGCATTTGGTCTCTACATGGGCTGGGCCTATTCGGGCTCATTTTCGAACTTTCTTGAAGGACAACTCAAGGGCATTAAATCGCTAAGCGAAGCATTGAACAGTAAAGACAATCCGCAATTGATGTTTTTCATCGTTATTTTTTTGAATAATGCGATCAAGGCTGTCGTCATTATGTTTTTAGGTCTTTTGTTTGGCATTTTGCCGCTTTTTATGCTGGTAGCCAACGGAATGGTACTGGGCTTCGTTCTTTCTTTGAAAAGCCAAGAAAGCACCGTGGCGCTTATTCTGAAGGGCATTCTGCCTCACGGCATCATCGAAATTCCGGCCATTCTGCTGGCCTGCGCGTACGGATTGAAATTAGGGATGCTCGTTTGGAAAAACGGGTTCCAGATGTTCATTCCCGATCACGCCAGAACCGCCCGATCGGAGCTTGCCCAAGTATTGAAGTTAACGAAACCTTTAACTATCCTGCTTGTCGGCGCTTTATTTGTGGCGGCTGTCATCGAAAGTACTTTAACTTATTGGTTGCTTCATCGGTAAAAAATATTTGAAAATAATCCTCATAAAAAAAGGAAAATCTGAGCATAACAGTAAAGCGGAAAGGGAGACGTGCCATTTCATGTCACCTGCCGGGATACTGCCATAAATCCTTGTTTTTGAAGTCTGTATCTACAGTCGAGAGGGGTTTGAATGGATTTATGCTCGGATTTTTGTTTAATGAACGCGAATGCAGGGAACTGGATTACGTGCTTCGCAAAGAATTGGACGAGATGTTGTTCGATTTAAACGACAAAAGGATCGACCAAGAAATAAAAGGAGCCATTGAATCCAGATACAAAGTCATTTTCAGGATGTATGCACGATTGGCTTCCCCCAAGGAAATTTCCAAGTACGCACGAAACCGGAATTATCAAGTGGAAAAAAAATAGAGGGTATAGGCTTGACTTACCCTCTAAAAGTATGTTATTTTATATCTCGCCGCTTCGAAAGAAGAGCTCAGTGATGAAGTGTATGAAAAACTTTTTTTGAATAAAAGTAAAAAAACACTTGCAATTGAGTAGGCGAACATGTTATATTATAAAAGTCGCCGCTAAAACGGTGGCGAAGCAAGAAGGATGGAAATTGTTCTTTGAAAACTGAACAACGAGTGAAGAAGCAAGGTTGAGAAATCGACCAAAACAAGAGATTGCAAAATCTCGTCAGCTTTGAAATTGAGCTATTCAGCTTTCAATAAAGGTAACACCTTTTTGGAGAGTTTGATCCTGGCTCAGGACGAA
>NZ_JBVYOL010000037.1:0-65091 GCF_056120505.1 Paenibacillus sp. sgz302164
TTGTATCTTTGCGAATCGCTACGGTTAACGCTCGAAATCGGAAGTTGCGAACTGCCCTTTATCAATCACTCAAATGCAATTATTTTACATATAAAGGATGGATAGTATGAAAGAACGAATTGAGTATTTATATGTGGGGATAGACCCGCACAAGCATCAGCATACCGCTGTAGGTATGAACTTTTACCGTGAGAAGCTGTTTGAGGTTACGTTTGCAAACAAGCCAGCGGATTTTCCGAAATTGCTTAAGGTCATTGAAAAACAGCGAACTAAAACGGAGTTTACCAAGATCATATTTGGTCTGGAGGATACAACGAACTACGGAAGAACGCTGACCGTGTTCCTCAAGAAAAAGCAATACATAGTCAAGGAAGTCAGCAGCAAGCTTTCGAGTGCCAAGCGTAAGAGTCAAAATACGGTTAAGAAGTCGGATTCATGGGATGCGCAGTGTATCGCTACAGTACTGATGGAGGACTTGGATCGTTTACCTGTTGCGAATCCAATTGACCATTACTGGGCGATCAAGCAATTGGTATCTAGGCGGAATGCGAGTATGAAGGGACAGGCATTTTCCATCAAAAAGCTTCATTCTCAGCTACAGCACCATTACCCTACATATCGCAAATTTTTCTCGGAATTGGATGGCAAGACGGCATTGGGCTTCTTTCACCGTTTCCCTTCACCGAGGCACTTGCAGAGCATTGAATTGGATGAGCTAACCCATTTCTTGCGAAAGTTGAGCAATTACGCGTGTTCTACGAAGAAAGCAGAACAAATAATGTCCCTGATTCAAAGCGATGGGCAGCAGGAGAATGATTTTCAGGACAAGCGTGATTTTATTGTGAAGAGTTTAGTGAAGGAAATTCGATTCCACAAGAAGGAAATCGCGCAGGTAGAGAGCGAAATCAAGCCATTAATGAAGGAATTAGGTTTTAAGCTGGAGAGCATGACGGGGATTGATTTAGTCAGTGCAGCAAATCTAGTGGCTGAAATAGGCGATATTCACCGCTTTGCTTCCGCCAATCAGCTTGCACGGTTCGCAGGAATAGCCCCTGTCGATATCGGCTCTGGGGGCAAAGTCAAGCATGCGAAGACGAGACAGGGCAATCGCGCCTTGCATGAGTTATTCTTTCAACTGGCGTGCCGTCAATTGGCGTTGTCCAGAAGACATCAAGAGCCGCGGAATCCGATCTTTCTGGAGTATTATAACAAGAAACAGGCGGAAGGCAAGACGAAAGGGCAGGCCATTGTTTGTATCATGCGAAAGTTGGTCAATATTGTGTATAAGATGATGAAGAATAAGACGGAATATGTTTTGATTGTTCCTAGAAAAGAAGAAGCTGTATAATATTGGATAGAGCAGCGGTGCAATCTTCTGGTTGCATCGTTTTTGTTTTGAATAGAGCGGTTTATTGACCAAGATACGAACGAGGGACAAGTCAATAATCCCTTAAGTTTGAATTTTTATACGTATGTGCAGAATAATCCTTTAAGATATGTTGACCCTAGTGGGCACGTAGCACAAGAAATGAATGAGGACACCAGTACTTGTGGTTGCATTAAAAATGTAAGGGATATGACACCAGAAGAACAAGCTTATTATCTGAACGATCCTAATACTCCTCCAGAAAGCCGTGCTCAGATAGCTCTATACATGTTTTTTAGCATAGTTTCTCCTGATAAGGGTGGGGCATCTACTGCAACAGAAGCTGCAAAAAATAGCAAAGGTGCATTAGCAGAAACTTGGGATCTTGTTAAAAACTTAGTAAATGGATGCAATTGCTTTGCCCCTGGAACTAAGATTCAAACGGACGAAGGGGAGAAAAATATCGAAGACATTCAAGTCGGAGATAAGGTTCTCTCGAAGGATGAAGAGACTGGCGAAGTAGCATACAAAGAGGTTACGGCTACGTTTAACCATGAGACGGATGAGATTTACAACATCCATGTGGGCGGTCAAACGATTGAAGCTACTTATAACCATCCGTTCTATGTAAAGGATAAAGGGTGGACGTTCGTCAAAGACCTTAAGCCTGGTGACTTGCTTGTTCAAAGTGATGAAAATACACTCAAGGTAGACAGCATCGAACTGGTACACAAGCACGTCACGGTTTACAACATGACAGTTGATGAGTTCCACACCTACTTTGTTAGTGACCTTGGCATTTGGGTGCATAATTCAAATTGTGATTGGAGTAGGGTCAACTGGAAAGGAGAAACTGCCAAAGAACACGTTATGCTTCATGGGCAGGATGACTTAACTAAACCACTTCATGGTGTATTTGCAGACGACCCAATAGCCACGGTTGAAAAAGCAATGGATTATGCAAAACAAAATAACATTCAGGCTGTATATGATAGCAGCAAAGGAAATTATAAGTATGTTATCCCTTATGCAGAAGCAGGACTAGAGGGCGGCTATAATGGCACAGGTGCGATTTTGAATAATATAACAGTTATAGTTGAGGATATCCAAACAAATAAAATTGTTACTGCATTTCCTTCAAATTAATTTTAGGGTGGTGAAAAGTTGGAAAAATATAATACAAAAGTTGACTGGTGTTCATATTGCAATCAAGGATGGATTCTGCTGGTTAAAGATACAACATCAAATGAATTGTTTTATAAGTGTAGTGAGTGTGATGTTGAGTTTGACAACTATGAAGATATTGATACAATTGCAAGACAACCCAGTCGTAATATAAACATCGAATTACCAACCGAAAAAGAAATAAGTGAAAAAGGACTTTCAGGCTTATTGATTGAACACTGGAAGGACAGAAAGTTAATTAACCGAAACGGAACTGTCGTGAAAATTTGGAACGATGAATTAAAGACTTATATAACCCCTTAAAATTTTCTTTCGTATCAAAATCTTTTCCCCAAGCGAGCTAACAACTCTCTTGGGGTTTCTTTTCGTCTGCCGCGGCATCGCTAACAACGAGAAGTACGGCGCAGCAAAGTGTATTTTCCACTGAACTCACAACCTCCCTTCTGTGGAATCTCTACGTTGTGTTGCTCAATCTCTACCGAATTAACTCCACAATGACAGAGATTCATTTTTACTCGTCAGGATTTCAGGGACTGACTATGCAGATGAATATTTTGCAAATATAATAATACATGGTATTATAAAAATAAAATATGTTAAAAGAGTTGATGTTCATGGCAAATGTCATCTATGAAGATCGAATGTTCAATGAAGAAATAAAACGAAAATTCATGATCCAGTATAATGAGGGTAGTCAAAAAGTCATACATCGTTTGTTTAAGGTAGCAGCTTCAATCGAATATACAATAAATCAAGACTTATACTCGTTCAATGAGAAGCAGCTTATCCCTTATTTCTCTCTGCTTATGCCAACTACCGAGCATTCGTCTAAGAACAATGTCCGGTGGATTGATTTGTATATACGGTGGTCAATTGCCATGGGATACTGGAAAGAAAACAATCCGCTTGATGGAGTTTCCACAGAATGGAAAGAACAATTTATCCTTCGACGTAACAAAACGCTTTGGACTGAGGATGAAATTGGTTCAATTATGAATCGATGTGTCAATGCACAGGATGCGGTCATTGTCTCTCTGATTTTCAACGGTGTATACGGGAAACAATACAGCGAAATATTAAATCTTACCAAGGACGATATCGATACGGAGAATAGTCAATTACATGTAGTAGACGACGCTGGAAACGAGTCGAGAATCGTGACTGTTTCAGAAAGTTGTATCCGCTTATGTGACAAGGCACTCCATGAAACTTGTTACGAAAAGAAAAACGGTAAAGCTGTCAATAGTAAGGCTCCTACAGCGCAATTAACTGAAAGTGATTATGTTGTAAGACCCGCAATTACGCAAACTAAAAATATGGATCGAGCGGATAAGCACACGGTTCATCGGAGAATTGCCATGCTTGCGGAAGACATTGGTGAGATGGACTTCATCCCACGAAATATTGCTTATTCGGGCATGCTGGCTATGCTACATAAGTTTTATTTACAGGAAGGCGCGGTTACGAAAAAAGCCTATCCTCATATTTTGAAGCAATTCGGCATTGCTGGAAAAGCTGGAGAAAATCAAACTCTGTTCCGACTCCGGCATGAATTTCTGAATGAAGAGAAGATGAAGGAGATGTACCCTATTTGATTCTTCTCCAAGACAATAAAATAAAAAAAGTTAAAAAATATCTTGACTTGTACATGCACAATTTGTTAGGATAAACTTACCAGCAGGGGGAAGTAAGAGAGGATGATAGGGAGATTAGTCGAAGGATACTCTTATGATTAAACGTAAAATATGTTAAATTTAAAAATAAAATAAGTTAATTTTTTGGAGTGATACATCGTACTCCCACGTCAAGTACAGTAAAAACATTGAAAGGAATGATGCTCTTGATTGTTCTTATAACATGCCGAATCTTTTCTCATTTTTTAGAATCTATCAAACTCTAGGAGGATGCCATTGTTCGATACCATAATTTTAAAAACGAATATCCCTATTGACCGTCAATTACTCTTTACATACGAAAATAAACCGATAACTTACTATGATCATGATACAGGTCTACATAAATCTACATACATCATTCATGACACATATCTGCCGTACATCGAATACAAAGAAAATATTCAACTGCTTAAAATTCAAATTTCCATCCCCAAGTTTCTCTACGGTAACAATGTAGCTCTCCTGAAAGAAAGCGATATCCCTCTTTTCTTCCAAAGGTTGCATCAAAGGTTACACGAATTGTTTGACATTCACGTTAGAACGGAGGACTGGTATTTAACACGAATTGACGTATGCTGGAATTTTCAAGTCCATGAACAAGTATCTGAATATGTGAAGCAGTTAAACGGGATTCAACTTCGCTTCATGAAGCCGCATATGGATGGCTATATGGAAACTGTAACTCATAAAAACAAAAGTAGACGCGTTACATTCTACAACAAACAAAAGGAATGTATCATACGTAAAGCACCGCGGGAAATCATCGAACAAGCTCATGGATTGCTCCGAATGGAAATCAGTCCAAGCTATAGGGAGATGAAGGAATATTCATCGAAAAGACGGGCTATAGACCTGCTGACCAAAGAATTTTTCGAACATACGACGAAGGGGACTTTGAAACATATTAAATTGCCCGAAACTTTAGAAGGTCTTACGATTAGCTGGCTGCAATCCCACTCGCATCAAATTAATCAAATTGAACGCATACTTGGGTTCAAAGTTCTTCACGCTCAGTTCAGTGAAACCGAGCTAAAACAAATTTATGCTACATCTACATACGCAAGCAAAAAGAGTCAGGCAAGGAAATTGCAATTCCCAAGCCAGACTCAGTTAAAACCGCTGTACATAGACTATTCAAAATTGAGTTAGAAGTCATCTACATACACCGTTTTGTTAGCGATACGATTGCGTTTTTAATTTCATCGAAAATGACCATAAAAGCAGCATTTATAAGGCTTTTTCGACTTAGCTTGAACATACATATGAATTGCAAGTAAACATAAGTAAACGTTTGGAATCAATAGTAAACACGAGTAAACAAACGATTTCTACGATTGTATGACCATTAAAATAATAATTTTATTTTCTAATGATAATCGGGGGTAATTTACATTGATTGAAGGCTTGAAAATGGCTGTATATTGCGTATCTGATGCTTACATTCATCGGTGTTAGTAATTGGAGCGATTCAGTTCCTAACAAATAAATTTTAGTATTCCCCTGCTGCACACGTTACTTTTTAAAATGGAAAATTTCACTGGCATCTTGTATCTCAAGGCATTCGGCAATTTTTTCAAGGTGTTCCCGATTAATTGAAGTTCTCTGATTGTTGCATATTTCACTAATGGCTGCTGGTCTAATTCCGGTAAGCTCTGAAAGTTGCTTTTGTGTCATACCGCGTTGCTTAAGAATGTCACTTAATTTAATAATCAGGTGCATCTACCGAGCCCTCCTTCTAACAGTTAATGATAGAGCAAATTAATTTATGGTGCAATAACGCAATGTTGACATTACGAAATAGCGGAATTATAATTGCATTATTACCAAATAACGTTATATCGTAACGAAAATCTCAATTTCTGTAACGGAGGGCAATTTCAATGAATGTCATCGGCTATATTCGAGTGTCTACAGCAGGACAAGCCAAGGATGGTTACAGCTTATCTTATCAGCAAGAAGAAATTGAATCCTATTGCCAGCAACAAGGCTGGAACCTGCTTCATGTATTCAGTGATGAAGGAATTAGCGGCGCAAAAGTAGATGAGGATACTTTGGAGGTTGATCGTCAGGGGTTCCAAGACATGCTATCCCTTATCGCTACTCAATCCGTTCATGCTGTAGTCGTTTTGAACACGAATCGCTTATGGCGTAGCGACATTGTTAAAGTTTTGGTTCATCGGGAGTTTAAGAAACATAACGTCGATGTAAAATCCATTGAGCAGCCAACCTACAGCATCTATAAGAAAGACCCTTCCGACTTCCTGATTAACGGCTTGATGGAATTGTTAGATGCCTACCAACGCTTAGAAATTGCAATGAAACTGGGCAGAGGACGTAACAAGAAAGCCAAGGAAGGCGGTTATGCAGGAGGCCGGGCAGCATTTGGCTATACGGCAAAGAAGGGTTCTAAAGTTATTGAGATTGACGAGAGACAAGCTGCTGTTGTACAACGTGTATTTGAATTAAAGGAATTATACCCGACATGGAGTTTGTCTGAAATTGCAAGTCAACTGAATCTTGAAAACTTAACCACCCGGCAAGGAAGTTCCTTTACCAAAGTCCAAGTCAAACGTATTCTTGACCGCAAAGATTTCTATAGCGGCATGTACCGTTATGCCAATGTTCAAGCGCTTGGCAAGCATCAAGCCATTATATGAAAGGCGGTCACAGGATGGAGGCTTTGGTTGAAAAGTATCGTCAATTAGTGCAGCAAGAAGATACCTATTCCAAGCAACTGAGAACCGCTGAAATGTGTACGTTGGCGATGTATGACCACATTTTTCAGTACGGAGAATATGTTGAAAAACTGTTGATGGAAGAAGTATTGCTTGCTGTTCATCAGATTGAAGCCAATGTGCGTTTGGAACTGCTTCATTTGCGAATGGAAAAAGCCTTTTTGGCTAGTGACATGAAAGCCAGTAGGTAGCTGAAAGATTCATGTGAGGGTTGGCATATTGCTGTAGTATCATTGCGCATCATGTAAGGAACATGGTGAACGCTTGTTTCCAAGTTGCGAATCCAACCTTCCACCTTGTTCTTTGACAATAAAATCCCTGTTGAGTGATTGCTAAAGGGTGGTATTGCTCTTGTATCTTTGCGAATCGCTACGGTTAACGCTCGAAATCGGAAGTTGCGAACTGCCCTTTATCAATCACTCAAATGCAATTATTTTACATATAAAGGATGGATAGGATGAAAGAACGAATTGAGTATTTATATGTGGGGATAGATCCGCACAAGCATCAGCATACCGCTGTAGGTATGAACTTTTACCGTGAGAAGCTGTTTGAAGTTACGTTTGCAAACAAGCCATCGGATTTTCCGAAATTGCTCAAGGTCATCGAAAAACAGCGAACTAAAACGGAGTTTACCAAGATCATATTTGGGCTGGAGGATACAACGAACTACGGAAGAACGCTGACCGTGTTCCTCAAGAAGAAGCAATACATAGTCAAAGAAGTCAGCAGCAAGCTATCGAGTGCCAAGCGTAAGAGTCAAAACACAGTTAAGAAGTCGGATTCATGGGATGCGCAATGTATCGCTACCGTGTTGATGGAGGACTTGGATCGTTTACCTGTTGCGAATCCAATTGACCATTACTGGGCGATCAAGCAATTGGTATCTAGGCGGAATGCGAGTATGAAGGGACAGGCATTTTCCATCAAAAAGCTTCATTCTCAGCTACAGCACCATTACCCTACATACCGCAAATTTTTCTCTGAATTGGATGGCAAGACGGCATTGGGCTTCTTTCACCGTTTCCCTTCGCCAAGGCACTTGCAGAGCATTGAATTGGATGAGCTAACCCATTTCTTGAGGAAATTGAGCAATTACGCATGTTCTACGAAGAAAGCAGAACAAATTATGTCCCTGATTCAAAGCGATGGGCAGCAGGAGAATGATTTTCAGGACAAGCGTGATTTCATCGTTAAAAGTTTAGTGAAGGAAATTCGATTCCACAAGAAGGAAATCGCGCAGGTAGAGAGCGAAATCAAGCCGTTGATGAAGGAATTAGGTTTTAAGCTGGAGAGCATGACAGGGATTGATTTAGTTAGTGCAGCAAATCTAGTGGCTGAAATAGGCGATATTCACCGCTTTGGTTCTGCCAATCAGCTTGCGCGGTTCGCAGGAATAGCTCCTGTTGATATCGGTTCTGGGGGCATAATCAAGCATGCGAAGACGAGACAGGGCAATCGCGCCTTGCATGAGTTGTTCTTTCAACTAGCTTGCCGCCAATTGGCGTTGTCCAGAAGACATCAAGAGCCGCGGAATCCGATCTTTTTGGAGTATTATAACAAGAAGCAGGCAGAAGGCAAGACGAAAGGGCAGGCCATCGTTTGTATCATGCGAAAGTTGGTCAATATCGTGTATAAGATGATGAAGAATAAGACGGAATATATCGCGCCTGTATCGAAACTGAATATAGGGTGATATAATATTGAAATAAGAACCATTCCAAGGGGGGAACTCCCACAATGCTGAAAAAGCTTGAAGGTAATCACGCAGAATTGTTTAAGGCGTGGATTGACGACAATGAGAATACGATTGTAGATATTGAAGGCAAACATTATTTGGTCAAGCCGTTGAAAAATATTGTCCAAGAGGACATTGAGAGCGATGAGGAACTGAAAGCTCTAATTATGCAAGCGAAACAGGATATCGCTAACGGCGAGGTATATTCTACTGAGGACATTATAGAGGCAATTGAAAAAGGGCAGTTATAATGAACATAAAATGGACACTTTCGGCAAGGAAGAGTTTAAAGCAAATCCAAAGCATCCATTTTACCCAAGAAGAAACGAAGCGTTATCAAGTTGATTTGGTTCGTAAGATTGAGCAAAAGATAGCTGTGTTATTGGAGGCTATTCCAGCAAATGAGCCATCTTGGCTAGGAACATACAGGATTTTGGTCGATAAATACAAAGTGTATTATTCGTTTTCGGAAGACAAACGTATTTGTTATATTGAAGCATTAAGACACCAACATCAGCATACAGAATGAATTTATGGGCGGGAGCAATCCCGCCTTAACTATTGGACATTCAAGCCTTATATTCCAAGATACGTATGAGGGGCAATTGGATAATCCGTTGAGTTTGAACCTCTATACGTATGTGCAAAATAATCCTTTGACAAGAATTGATCCAACTGGACACGATTTTTCTTTGCGTGAATTAGATTCTGATGCTGTCCAAATGGGGCAATTAGGTTACAATAGTGATCGCGCTCAAACGGCTGCACTTTATGGACTTTATGCAGGAGTGGTTATGAGAAGTAAAGCTAGTGAGTATGCCAAAGCCCATAACCCACAGTACTACAAAGGTACATTGATTACTTGGGATAACGAAGCTGATGCATACAGACATTTTGGCTGGAATTTCCAAATTTCAAATACTTATGGTGTGAAGGAAGCAGAAGCAATCACAGCAAATCATGAATTTTTAGCTACCGAAAATTATAAAATTATTAGTTCCACAGATGGAAAAGCTACAATTAGCGTACAAATTGCGACCTTAATGGACTTCTACAATAACAACGAGGGAAGATACTTAGGACAGCATTATAATAATTTAGATGAAGCTTTTAAATTTGCTTTAGATAATAAAGCAGTTATCACTTCCCTTGATCAAGTAGCAGATAAATTTGGATTTGATAAATCATTAATTTACACAGGTAGCGATGGAAAGTCATACGTAAATGCTGTTATGAATTTAGTAAACCCACAAGACGGGGTGACTATTGATGATTTTAAACAATATTCATCTTGGACGTATGTATCTAAATAATGGAGGTTAGGATGAAGCTCAGGGTAAAGTACACACTTATTTTTCTTGGTATTCCAATATTATTGATATTGCTGTGGTTCTTAAAAGGGTATTTTTTTGGTTATCAAATTAACGTTTGGTATAAAGACAGTATTTCGAAAGAGGAGGCAGAATCTCATATCGTGACTATTGGAAGTTCCAACCATAGTTGCGAAAAGGGGACGGCATTTCACACAAACAATTATATGTGTCTTATAAACATTAAAAGTAATCCAATTGCTGTTAGGAATTTATTGAATCAGCTAAAAAGTGATCCTCTTGTTTTAAGGGTAGATTTCTTAGATGATTTAATAAGCGAATTCAACGATTAAAAAGCGGGTTGAACCACCTTGCGACTAACCCTCGCAAGGTTTTTTTTCTGCCGCGGCATCGCTAATATATTTTAAGCATAGATTTCATTTGAATGTAAGACAAAGGTTAATGACTCACTTCTTAAACAACTAATCAAAGTTTGGCCTTAGAGAGCCTAATCGCTAGTTTATTGAAGGCAAATAAACTAAATTATGAGCAGACAAGAGCAGACAGAACAAATTGAAGGTATTATTTACTGGAAAAGAGACAAGAAAACAGAGCAGAAACTTCATGACAGGAGTGATGTCCATGATTGTTCTTATAACATGCCCGAATCAATTAGGGATTGCCCCCAACCACCCGGCCTTGATTGACATTTCCTTGTATTTTGTTTAAACTTTGTATAAACATTATTGGAGGCGAGATTTATGCTGCAGGTTCAAAAATGGGGCAATAGCTTGGGTATTCGTATCCCCAAAGCGCTGGCAGTCAAAGTGGGTCTTGAGGAAGGTTCTGAAGTCGATCTTGATATAGAAAATGGTCATCTTGTAATTAAGCCCAAGTCAAAAACGTTAGAAGAATTATTATCACAGGTTACCCCGGATAACATTCATCATGAAATCTCTACAGGTAATCCGGAAGGTCGAGAGTCATGGTAGAACGGTACATTCCAGATCGCGGCGATTTGGTATGGCTGCAGTTCAATCCGCAATTGGGGTATGAGCAAGCTGGAAAGCGACCTGCCTTAGTTATATCGCCAGCATCGTATAATGGGAAGGTCGGTTTATCTTTATTTTGTCCGGTAACTTCAAAGATCAAGGGTTATCCCTTTGAGGTAATCATTCCGCAGAACTTGCCGATCGAGGGGGTCATTCTATCCGACCAAGTGAAAAGTCTTGACTGGCAATCCCGTCAAGCCGCATTCATTTGTAAAGTACCGGAGGAGACCTTGGCCGAGGTCATTTCCAAAATTGAATTATTACTTTCGAAATAACTTCTCGAAGAGATGCTGCCATCTGCCGCTCCCTCAAAAAATATGGTATAATCTTACTATTTATTAAAGATGAACGAAAGGGGGCTTACCTGCAATTCAACTTATTTTAGAAACGTCCAAGACCGATAATTTCATTGAGGGGGAATATTTATATGACCAAGCAGTATGCCATCGACATTGCGAAGAAGCTTTTCAGAGAGAATAGCCAGTCGTACTTTGTCATCCAAGATCCCGCATCGAATGAGTTCAGAATTATAGATAAAGAGGAACGGGATGCAAAAAACTTGAATTATTTCGTTATTTTCAGTATTGAAACGGAGTGAAATGACATAGAGGAGTTAACAAGTGAGAACTGAAGCCCGAATTCGCCTACTTTCATTAGTCATAGTTTTATTGATTTCGATATCTCCACTTGTTATAAACTCAATCTATCTTTTTCAAACAGGCAATACTTCAAGTCATAACCCGGATTTTCAATTTATGTTCAGCATCGTATGGGAAGTGCTTTCGCTAGGATTGCTTTATGTTGTCCTGTACAAGCAAGGCAGAACTTTTAAAGATCTTGGTTTTGAATTTCGCAAAACGGATGTTTTACACGGGTTAGCGCTGTATTTCGGCATCTATATTGTTTACATAATTGCGCTCGTTATCTCTCCGGGCTTTTCTCAAGGGCCTCAAAACATTGATTTTCTAAAATCAAACATATCCATATTTTACTTCACATTCATATTGATCAATCCTTTTTTTGAAGAATTGATTGTCAGGGCCTACACAATAACCGAGTTGAAGTATTTGGCCAAAAAAGAAGAAGTAGCGGTCGTTGCAAGCACTCTGATTCAGATCTCATATCATCTATATCAAGGATTAATACCGGCTTTATATGTCGGGCTAAGTTTCTTTATTTTCTCCATTTATTTTGTCAAAAGCCGGAGGATCGTCCCTGTCATTATCGTGCATTTGTTTTTTGACCTTTTGGCCATGATGAATATTGGCAGTTAATTTCCACACTTATGAAGGCATCACGATGATCGTCGCTTCCGAAAATTTCTGCTCGCCCGAGCATGAACGTACCCAGGCATTTCTCAGCAAAATCTTATAGTCCTGTCCAATTAAAAAAGAAGCCTGTTCAAAACAGCGAAAAGAGCTGAAGTGAACAGGCTTTTTTGCTTTGGTACTTGCCACCTGCAGGGTGATATCGGTTCCGGAGGGCGAGGCCAGAGAGCGGCTTATGGCTGCAGCTTCGCATCCCTTGCCGTTACGTCGAAGTCTCGCCGGAATAGTATTCGTTCGCCGACTTTTAATACTGCGCTTAAACGGTTGACTCCTGATTTCAGCTCCTTATTCAGGGATATTTCATATAATCCCCGGTTGAAATCCAGCGAATACAGATACGCCTCCGATGCCGCAGCTTGCGGATCGTCGGGATTGCCGGAGTCACGGTCGTATACATACAGCACGGGTTTCAGCCGGTGCATGTTTTGATCCGGTCGGTCCTCATCGTAAAGCAGGGCGGACAGATGCAGGCGGTTTCCGTCCACGGCGCTCGGAAATTGGACCGATTCGGGTGTGTAGCCGTTAGCGCCGAGGAGGACTTCGCTGCCGCCTGCGGACACTTCGGTGAAAGCGCCGAAAAGGGTCCGCAAATCGTCGATGCGCAGAGCAGGGGGATTCCCTGCGCCTGCATCGGCGGAGGCGGCGGCCGGCGCGGCATGCAGAAGCACGGTGCGGCTGCTGCCGCCGTTCCATGAGGTCGTGACCTGGTTGTCGCCGGCTTTTAGCCTGAACGAATATCCCGCGCCGCTGTCAAAGGTCCACCAGCCCTTCGCATCGGGGCCTGTCACCGTGAATCGGTACATTTTCGCTAAAAAGCCGGAATCGAAATATATTTGATTGTCCTTCATAAATCCGGCTTTCTCGTTTCCAAATGTATAGATGCCGTCCTGGTTATAAATAGCTCCTTTGTAGCTATTTTGGACGATAAGCTGCATATTCTGCCCGCGGTCGGGGAGCACAATCCGGTCTTTATCCGGACGAATCGTGATCCAGGCCTGACCGAGGAAGGTCTCGATCCGGTACCAGCGAGTGTCGTTCGGATCGGTCCAGGCGGCCGCGGGGCGGACCTTTTGCGGTCCTATTTGGCCGTAATGCAGCAAAATCCCGGTCCCGGGGTAGCGGTATAATTGCGTAACATCCGCGTTCAGCCGGAGCTCGGCGGTTTCGGGCTTGGCATCTTCGGGATCGGCATAATGCCCGTTGATCCAGCCTTCGCCTTTATTCGTGGCGACATGATACCAAACGCTTTCCCTCATGTAAGGTTCGGGTTCCGCTTTTTCCAGCGCGGTTACGGTTTGCGGTTCGATCATGACAGGATCTTCCTGCCCGTAAGGCCACGGGTATGGATAAAGCGGCGTTCGGATGCGACGCGTGATCGTTTCGCTCGTTTTCGCAATAACCATGCCGGTTTCCCTTGTCCATTTCGGTCCGCTCCCGGTCTCTACCCGGTAGGTCGTACCTTCGGGAGAAATAAACTCGGCGGTTTGACGCAGGAATTGGGCAGTGTTCAAAGGGACATAATTCGTGTAGTCGGTTATCGGCGTTTCGAATACTTCCGCATATAAATAAAACGATTTCCGGTCTACGGGTCGAATGAGGCCTATCTTTTGGCGAGGTAATTGAATCCATTGGTCACCGAGCCATGTCGTGCTGATTTTCAGCCATTTCATTTCGCTGCCGATATAGGTTGAGCTGTAGAACCACTGTTTTTCCGCGCCGACAACGTTGACATCCTGAGGAGAAAGCGCTGCTGTCGGCTGCCCGGAGCTGTCCGGCTTGGCGTATAGGGGCGTGTTTTCAAGCAGCGTTACTGCGGCGGGAGGCGGTACGTCAATGCTGCTCGGAAAGGTCTTGACCCACCTGTCGCCGAAGGAGGTGCGGATTTTCCACCAATTTCCTGATTGCGCCCAATAGGGCTCTGCCTCTATGACTTCGACTTCCTGGGGGGCAAAAGTCCCTTCCGGTTGGTTAAGAGACACGTTGGGAATTTTGTAGTACGGCGTTTCTTCCAGCAAAGTCAACGTCTTAGGGACGCGCAAGCCGTCCGCCGGCTCCGACGGAGTGTCCGCATACTCCGAAGCCGTAACGGCAGCGGAGCATATCGCCAAATTAAGGATAATTCCCGATATGAACATAATAACGTTTTTTTTCAACATTGGTTGTTGCACCACCCTTTAACGAGTCGTTTCAAACTATTTTACCATATCATGGATACCGCGGGCCTGCAATCTCATCTTCTTCCGCAAAAAATGATATAGTTAATTAGAAGGCAAGCTAATCAAATGCGCGAAGGAGAAGTCCAAGATATGATACGATTTGCTATTATCGGCACCAACTGGATTACGGAGGAGTTCATTCAATCGGCCAGGCAGACGGGGGAGTTTGTGCTGGCTGCTTTATATTCACGTACGGAGGAGAAGGGGCGGGAGTTTGCCGAAAAGTACGAGGTTCCGCACGTGTTCACGGATCTGGCGGCGTTCGCGGGGAGCGGTGAGTTCGACGCGGTTTATATTGCCAGCCCGAATTCGTTTCATGCGGAGCAGGCCGTTTTGCTCATGAATCATGGCAAGCATGTGCTGGTCGAGAAGCCGGCTGCTTCCAATGCCGCCGAGCTGGCCTTAATAATTGAGGCTGCGCGCAAGAACAACGTCGTATTCATGGAAGCTCTCAAATCGACGCTGCTGCCGAATTTCCGGGCTATTCGGGACAACCTGCACAAGCTGGGGCCAATCCGCCGCTTTTTTGCAAGCTACTGCCAGTATTCCTCCCGTTATGACGCCTATAAGCAAGGTAAAGTGCTGAACGCTTTTAATCCCGCTTTTTCCAACGGCTCTTTGATGGACCTTGGCGTTTACTGCATTTATCCGTTGGCTGTTCTGTTCGGCAAGCCTGAGCGCGTTCAGGCGAGCGGACTGCTGCTGGAATCCGGTGTCGACGGAGAGGGAAGCCTCCTCCTGAGCTATAAGGATATGGACGCGGTGCTCATGCATTCGAAAATTAGCAGTTCGTATGCCCCTGTAGAAATTCAAGGGGAGGACGGGACGATGATCATTGATCAGATCAACACCCCCGGCAAGGTGGAAATCCGCTATCGGAACGGAAGCGTGGAGGAGTTGACGCAGGCGCAAACCGGCAAAGCGATGATGTACGAAGCTGCGGAATTTATCGGCCTGATCCGAAGCGGCAGGCTGGAATCCGCTACGAATTCCCATGCGAATTCTTTAATCACTTTGGAAATTATGGACGAGGCCAGGAGGCAAATAGGGCTTGTGTTTCCGGCGGACAACAGCATACATGCATGAGCGTTGCTTTGAGACTGACAACTGCATAAAAAGGACCCCGGGGAGCAAATGAGGCTCCGGGGTTTTTTGTCTTTTTGCAAGCGCTGTTTTGACATGATTTGATGACGAATTTATACGGTTTTTTACATGTCTGTCTTCCAGTATGATGAATACATACATAGCGGAGGCTTGAGAAAAGCGGGCCGCACAACCAGGGGGAGGGAAGTTTATGAAAACGCTGCCTGCCGATCGGGAACTGCTTCTTGCGGGGCGAAAGCCGTCTTCGCGGTTTTTTCGGAAAATGGTTCAGCAGCGGTATTTGTACATGATGTCCGTGCCTTTCGTCATATGGATCGTCATATTCAGCTACGTCCCTTTGTGGGGCTGGCTGATGGCTTTTCAAAAATTTAAACCGGGCAAGCCGATTCTCAACCAGCAGTGGGTGGGGCTCGACAACTTCAAGGAGCTGTTTGCCGACGAGCGCTTTTATCTTGTGCTGCGCAACACGCTGGGCATGAGCGTCATGGGGCTGATCGTAAGCTTTACGGTTCCGATCGTATTTGCGGTCATTTTGAACGAGCTTCGCAGCCAGTTGTTCAAGCGTTCGATGCAAACGATTTCGTATTTGCCGCACTTCGTATCGTGGGCGGTCGTCGCGAGCATCGTCACGAAGATGCTTGCCGTCGAGAACGGAGCGATCAACGAATTGTTGATGGCGCTGCATGTGATCGACCAGCCGATTCAGTTTATGGCCAAGCCGACCTGGTTCTGGGGCATCGTTACCGCTTCGGACATGTGGAAGGAAACGGGCTGGAACTCGATCATTTTCCTTGCGGCGATGGCGGGAATCGATCAGGAGCAGTACGAAGCGGCTACGGTGGACGGCGCCGGCCGTTTCCGGCGGATTTGGCATATTACGCTGCCGGGCATCCGCGCTACGTTCATGGTGGTGTTCATTCTCTCGATCGGCAATCTGATCAGCATCGGCTTTGAAAAGCAGTTTCAGCTGCAAAACTCGCTCGTTACCGACTATTCGGAAGTGCTCGAATTGTACGCGCTGAATTACGGGATCAAGCTCAGCCGCTTCTCTTACGGCACGGCGATCGGCATTTTCAGCTCCGTGGTCAGTATCGTTTTGGTGCTGACGGCCAATACGATTTACAAAAAAGTGACCAAAGAAACGATTATTTAGGAGGTACGCTCATGCCAGTGCGCGTAGGGAGAAGCAAAACCGAATCGGCCTTCGATCTGCTTCTCTACGTCATCATGCTGTTAGCGGCCGCCGCCACCTTGTACCCTTTTCTCAATGTGCTGGCGATCTCGCTCAACGACTCCTCGGATACGGTAAAAGGCGGCATCCACATATGGCCCCGCGAGTTTACCTTGCAAAACTATGAGCAAATTTTCCGCTTCCCGGGACTTATAATCGGCTTTCAGAACTCGGTGCTGCGCACGATCCTGGGCTCGATCCTGGGCGTAGCAAGCGCTTCGATGGTTGCTTTCGTGCTGTCGCGCACGGACTTTCAGGCGCGCAGGCCGATGTCGATGCTGTTTGCGCTCACCCTTTACTTTTCCGGCGGGCTGATTCCCGTCTACATGCTGATGCGCAACCTTCATTTGCTCAATTCTTTCTGGGTGTACATCATTCCAGGGCTGCTCGGCGTCTGGAACGTATTCGTCATCCGCTCCTATATGGACGGCCTGCCTTATGCGCTTCAGGAGTCGGCCAAGCTCGACGGGGCCAACGATTGGACGATTTTCTGGAAAATCATTTTGCCGCTGTGCAAGCCCGTGTTGGCGACGATTGCTTTATTTATCGCGGTCGCGCATTGGAATTCGTGGTTTGACACGTTTTTGTACAACAGCACGAACATCAAATTGACGACGCTGCAATATGAGTTGACGAAGGTGATTCAAAGCACGCAGACGGGCAATGAATCCCGCAATCCGAACGCCTCGCAAAGCATTGCCAAAGTTTCGCCCGAGTCGGTTCGCATGGCGATAACGATGGTCGTGACTTTTCCGATTTTGATCGTGTACCCGTTCCTGCAAAAATATTTTGTCAAAGGCGTCACGTTGGGAGCCGTAAAAAGCTGACGTAACTTGGAAAAATCGAGAAAACCACAATAGAGGGAGGATTTTTGTTCATGAAGAAAGCGTTAAAAACTACGACGGCACTGTTTGCCGCAGTAATGCTGTTCGCAGCAGGCTGCTCCAAGGACGCTTCGCCGTCCTCATCGGGCGCGCCGGAGGGCAGCTCCACGCCGAACAGTACGGCGGCAGGAGCGAAAGGGGCGGCTCCTATTACTTTCACGATGTTCGCCGCGGATCAGAACCCGGACTGGGACGATATGCAGAGCCGGGTCGGCAAGGTGATTAAAGAAAAAACGGGCGTCACGCTGAAAGTGGAATTTCCGGTGGGAGCAGCCGATCAGAAAATCGCCCTGATGGCATCCAGCGGGGAATACCCGGATCTCATTATGGGCAAAGGCGACACGCAAAAGCTGATCGATGCCGGAGCCATGGTCGACCTCGCGCCGCTAATCGACAAATACGGCCCGAATTTGAAAAAGGTGTATGGCGACTACATGAAACGTCTGCGCTACAGCCAAAACGACCATGCGATTTACGTACTGCCGTTCGTCGGGGTGAATCAGAAATATTTTGACTCGGAAGGCGGCTTCGAGCTGCAGCATCGCCTGCTCAAAGAGCTTGGATATCCGAAAATCAGAACGGTTCAGGATTATGAAAACGCCATCAAAGCTTATAAGGATAAGCATCCGATGATGGACGGCCAGCCGACGATCGGCTTGTCCCTGAATGCGGACGATTGGCACATGCTCATCTCAGTGACGAACCCTGCATTTTACGCTACGGGGGCGCCGGACGACGGGGAGTTTTATATCGATCAGAGCACGTACGAAGCCAAGTTCCATTACCAGAGACCGGAGGAAAAGGAATATTTCAGGTGGTTGAACCACATGAACAGCATCGGACTCATCGATCCCGAAAGCTTCGTGCAAAAATACGACCAATATAAAGCCAAAATCGCCTCCGGCCGCGTGCTCGGTCTGATCGATCAGAAATGGGATTACGTTGAAGGGGAGAACGTGCTGAAAAAGGACGGCAAGTTCGATCAAACTTACGCGCATTTTCCGGTAACGATGAACGAAAATATAAAGGATCACGCCTTCCAGGACACCGGTTATATGGCCGGATGGGGGACCGGGATTACGACCAAATGCAAGGACCCGGTTCGGGCGATTCAATTTCTGGATTGGCTCGCTTCCGGCGAAGGCCAGGTGCTGGTCAACTGGGGAGTCGAAGGCATCGACTACAAAATGGACAACGGCAAACGCATCGCCACTGTGGAAACGCAAAACAGACAGACCAACGATCCGAGCGGTTACAAAAAGGACATCGGCATCGGCAACTATTGGATCTCCGCCCGTTATGGCGACGGCGTGAAGGATCCGACGGGCAACTACTATACGAAGAACTTCACGGAACAGTACCTGAAAAACTATTCACAATCGGACCATGACACGCTTAAGGCGTACAATGCGATCACTTATTTGGACCTGTGGCCGAAGCCGGAAGAATTCCCGGTGCGCAAATACGGCGCGGCATGGGGCATTCAAATGGAAACAGGCTCGGACGTGCAGGTCACGTACCAAAAATGCCAGGACATTATGAAAAAGCGCATTCCGGAAGCGGTTCTCGCCAAACCGGAAAATTTCGATAAAGTGTGGGATGCGTTCATGGCCGACCTCGACAAAGCCGGCGTGAAAAAAATGAACGAGCAATGGACACAGCTTGTCAAAGACAGAGTGAAGCTCTGGAACGAGTAGTGTGGGGCACGCCCCGCCAGTGTATCTCTGGCGGGGCTGGAGAAACCGCGCCCCGCCGGCTTAGCTTGGCGGTGCTAAGAAAGCATTACGCCCGTCGGCTAGGCCTTGGCGGTGCTGAGAAAGCATTACGCCCGTCGGCTAGGCCTTGGCGGTGCTGAGAAAGCCTACGCCCGTCGGCGTCCCCCCCTCCCTGACGATGCGAGGAAAGCCTTCCGCGCCGGCAATTCTTTGGCCACGCAAGGAAAACCTGCAAAAGGCTTTGCTGCTAGCACTTAGGGCTCAGGCCCCCTCGTGAAGGGGAATTCCTGCAGCACTTGCAGGCATTTTTCGCCAAATGGGCCGTTTCCAGCGGAAAGCCTGCATTTTTCAGCTTCTCAAGAAACTTGTCCGCCAGGAGATAGCACTTCTGCATGGCAAGGGGGAAAAACCTGCAAAAGTACAGTTTTTTGCCCGCAGACACGCTTGCTTCGAAATATTCCTGCAAAACTGCAGGTTTTTTCGCCAAAACTCACGCTTGGTGCCACAATGACTGGAAATTCCTGCACAATCGCAGGCTTTTCGCCAAAACGAGTCACTTTCGCGGAAAAAGCCTGCACTTTCGCAGGTTTTGTCGGGCGCCAGGTACGGGTCGTCTATGAAACGGTCCTAACAGCGTGTGGAGACTTTTTCAACGTTGTGACTTTTGCAGGCTTGCGGGCTGACGAGCGGTCGAGCCGCTTCACGAACGGCTGCGCCGTCCTTCGCTGCAAAGCCGAACCCGCGGCTTCGCTTCGGGGCAAAAAAACAGAGTGCCGAGATTTTCTCGACACTCTGTTCGCGCGTCTGCGCGCTGCTGCCTGCAGGCTGACGGCGTCAGGCCAGCTTCAGCAGCACTGCGCCGTGCGGCGGCACAGTCCGGGCGATGGCGCCGCCGAAGCTGCCGAGATCCTCGCGCTTCCACAGGTCGCGCGCCTGGACCGGGCCGGACAGCCCGAGCTGCTCCGGCGTCACCTGTACGTCCGCAGGCTCGTCGCCTGCGTTGAACAGCGCGACGTAGACGCCGCCCTGCCGGTCTTGCGCGGTCCAGGCGATGCGGTCGCCGTCTCGGTAGAGCGGCTTGCCGCCGAAGCTGTCGCGGTGAACGGCCAACACTTCGTCGTTGGTCAGCAGCGACAGCGTCCAGTCGTCATTGTCGCGCAGCTCGCCGCCGAACATGAGCGGGGAGCGGAAGATGGACCACAGGGTCATCATCGTGACCTGCTCATCCCGCGTGAAGCGAGTGAAGCGGTCGCTGCCGCCCCCGTCCACGGAGCGGATGCCGAGATGGCCGAGCGGCAGCATGTCGCAATCCGGCCAATGGCCGGGTCCGACATGCGGGTACCATTTTTCGCAGCGCTCGAACATGTTGTACAGCAGCGGCCACAGGTCCCAGTAGTCGTCCGTCATCCGCCACATGTTGGCGTTGGCCGTCAAATGCTCCGCGTGTTCCAGCGGAGCGGGGCCAGGCGACAGGCTCAGCACCATGTCGCGGCCGCATTTATCGATGGCGTTGCGGATCAGCGTGATTTCTTCCGGGTGGATGTGGTACAGACGGGAAGCGGCGATATCGTCCACCTTGACGAAATCGACGCCCCACTCCGCGTACAGCTGGAACAAGGAATCATAGTAAGCTTGCGCGCCTTCCTTGGAGGCATCCACCCCATACATGTCCGTGTTCCACGGACAGATGGAATTCGGATGCGCGATTTCGCGCGCGGTCCGGTCCGTGCCCAGGAGCGGGGTATCGGCATGGACGGCCTGGCGCGGAATGCCGCGCATGATGTGAATGCCGAATTTTAGGCCGAGCGCGTGGATTTGCTCGCCCAGCGGCTTGAAGCCTTGTCCGTCCCGGGCGGACGGAAACCGGTTGACCGCCGGAATGAGCCGCGAGTACGCGTCCATTTCGAGCGGTGCGAAGTTCCGGTAACGGGAAGAATTGGCTCCCGGTTCGTACCATTGGATGTCGACGACAACATATTCCCATCCATACTGTTTTAAATGTTCGGCCATATAGCGGGCATTGCCGAGCACTTCTTCCTCGGTGACGCTGGCGCCGTAGCAGTCCCAGCTGTTCCAGCCCATTGGCGGAGTCTGTGCGGTCCGGTGATGCTGCATAGGATCAGTTCCTTTCATTGGCGAGAGATAGGCGAAATAAGCGAGCTTCGCAAAATAAGCGTGTTCTCTCGTATGATAAAAGAACCCGGCGCATTCATCCACAATAATGTTTTGCTGCCGATTGTAAAATATTGCTGTCTCGGCGCTGCCCTAACGGTTTCCCGACGTTGCCCTAACAGCTCTCGGCGGCGCTCCAACGGCTCCCCGGTCTGCATGCCGGACACACCTGCCGCGCTTTGCCTGTTCAGTCGAACTGCAGGCGGCTGACGGCGGCGAATTCGGACCTCGTGCGGAACTCGCCCGGCGAGGAGCCGACCCATTCCCGAAACACTTTGATCATATAGCTGCCGCTTGCGTAGCCGATCATTTGCGCAATCTGCTCCACGCTGTGCGTAGTACTGTGCAGAAGTTCTACGGCTTTTTGCATGCGGATTTTAGTCAAATAGGCAATCGGCGTGTAACCGGTCAAAACATGGAACGAACGCGTAAAATGATACTTCGACAAGCCGGCCACATGCGCGATTTCCTCCAGGCTTTGCAGCGAGGCGTAGCGGGTTTCGATCGCTTCTATCGCCAGCCGGATGCCGTCCGGCCAGGCCGACTTTTCTTTTTTGGCGGCGCGGTTATGTCTGGACAGCTCCATCATAAATTGATACACCAGGGATGATGCCTGAAAAGCGTCGGCGATCCGGTCTTTCCTGGCTGTGTGGTACATATCCCGCAGCGTGCGGATAACGGGGCTTTCGGGCGGGATTTGCGGCACGAAGCCGTGGCTTTGGACGAAATCGGACCAGTGCTTTTCCAAATGAAACGGGCGGATTTGCACAAAATAAAATTCCCAATGCGAGCTATGCTCAGGGAGATAGTATTTGTGCTTGCTTGGAATTTCCACCATCAGCGCGTGTCCGGGCCCGACGTCGAAGCTGCGGCCGTCCATATCCAGGCAGCCGCAGCCGGACACGGTATATTGAAACAGAAAAAGCGGGCCGTCGATCCGCTCCATGCCGTCCCATTCGTAGGACTGCTCTGCGGAGACATACTGGCAGCCCACGGCATAGAGCTGGTGCAGAGCGCCCTCAAGCGGATCGGAGAACCGGTAGCCGTAGACGCCGTAAGGGGATGCGCCATTCATGACGTTTCCGCTCCTTTGCTTGTGAATGCTCTCCGGTATTCCGTCGGTGTCATGCTTTTGAGCGCTTTGAACGTTTTAATAAAATAACTCGGACTTTCAAAGCCGGCCTCGCTGGCGACGTCGATAATTTTGAGATGCGGGTTTTCCAGGCATTTCATCGCTTTCTCCACCCTGAGGAAATTTAAATATTCGACAGGCGTCTTTTTCACGATCGATTTGAAAAAGCGGCAAAAGTGCCCTTCGCTCATCGGAATCAGGGAAGCGAGGTCCTGAATGAGAATACGCTCCCGGCAGTGGTCGTGCATGTATTGCAGGACGGGTTTGATCCGCTCGATTTTGTCGGAATCCGAGGAGCTGCGGGGCAGGTCGGAAGACCGCTCGCCGTGCGGCAGGAGTTCTGCGAAGAACGCCAGCAAATCCGCTTTTATTTTCAGCTCGAAGCCCCTCGGCCTTGCCTTGTACTGTTCGATGATATCGCTCAGAAAGAACAGCACGCGCTGCTCCCAAGGGCTGGACGGACGGAAAATGTCCGGCAGAACAAGCCTGCGCTCCAGCCAGGGCTCGATGTATTTGCTCTGGATGGCGTCATAGACGCCGCTGCCGAGAAGCTGCGGATCAAAGACGACGGCGTGAAAATAGGCGGGCCGTTCATCCAGCGGATAGCTCGCATGCAGCTGGCCGCTCGGAATGAGCAGAGCTTCGCCCTGCCGCAGTTCCACGGCGGAAGCTCCGATATGGAACAGGGCGCTGCCCTCCGTCATGTAAATCAGTTCGATTTCCCGGTGCCAGTGGTAATTGAAGAACGTTTCGTTTATTTTTTCCACCTGGTACACGCTCAGCGGAAACATCAGATCGCCGTGAATCCGGCCTTCTCTCAGCGCTTCTAAGTTCATAGGCGGAGGCTCCTCGATTATCAAAATTGTTATATGCCGATATCAGCATTCTGCAAGACAAATATATAGGAAAGCTATTACTATTTTACTTAAGGTACCCCATTTGGATCAATATTTTTATAAGCATAATTGACGAGGAGATGACTTCTTTGAAGTTTAGTGACGGCCAGTGGATGACCCGCAAAGGGTATCAGATTATTAGTCCGGTTGAAGTTCATGACGTATATGCAACCGATCGTTCGCTCACGCTGTTCGGCCCGCCCAAACCGATCGTTAACCGCTCCGGCGAGCTGGATACGCCTTTGATCGAGGTGAAGCTGTCTTCGCCGCTAGAAGACGTGATTCGCGTGCAAATTTTTCATCATAAAGGCAAGCGCCAGGTCGGGCCGTTTTTCCAAATTCACTCGGATGACCAGGCGGCAGTTGAGGTTCGGGAGGATGTGCAAGAGGCCAGCATTACGAGCGGAAGCTTGCGCGCCAGCATTCGCCGGGATACGCCGTGGAATTTGAAATTCGATTACAAGGGCCGCAAACTAACTTCCAGCGGCTTTAAGAATATGGGTTATGTCATCTCCGAAAATGAAGGGGCTTTCGTCAGAGACCAGCTCGATCTCGGCGTCGGAGAAAGCGTTTACGGGTTGGGCGAGCGGTTCACTTCGTTTGTGAAAAACGGCCAAAGCGTCGACATCTGGAACCGGGACGGGGGCACGAATTCCGAGCAGTCGTATAAAAACATTCCTTTTTATATCACGAACAAAGGCTACGGAGTTTTTGTCAACCATCCGGAAAATGTGTCCTTCGAAGTGGCTTCGGAAAAAGTGTCCAAAGTGCAGTTCAGCGTAGAAGGCGAATACCTGGAGTATTTCCTCATCGGCGGCGCCGATTTGAAAGAAGTGCTCGGCAATTATACGACGCTGACCGGCAAGCCGGCGCTGCCTCCAGCATGGACATTTGGCCTCTGGTTGACGACTTCGTTCACGACCAACTACGACGAATCTACGGTGACAGGTTTTATCGACGGGATGGCCGAGCGGAATTTGCCGCTTCACGTTTTCCATTTTGACTGCTTCTGGATGCGGGAGTTCCATTGGTGCGACTTCGAGTGGGACAAACGGATTTTCCCGGAGCCGGAGCAGATGCTGCAGCGCCTCAAAAATAAAGGGCTGAAAATTTGCGTCTGGATCAACCCTTATATCGCCCAGCGGTCCCCGCTGTTCGAAGAAGGCATGCAGGGCGGTTACCTGCTGAAGCGGCCGAACGGCGACGTCTGGCAGTGGGATATGTGGCAGCCGGGCATGGGCATCGTCGACTTTACGAATCCGGCGGCCTGCGAGTGGTATGCAAGCAAGCTGAGAAAGCTAGTCGATATGGGCGTCGATTCGTTCAAGACGGATTTCGGCGAGCGGATTCCGACAGATGTCGTCTACCATGACGGCTCCGATCCGGTCAAGATGCACAACTACTACACGCAGTTGTACAATAAGGTTGTGTTCGAAGTGCTGGAAGAAAAGCTCGGCAAAGGCGAGGCGGCTTTGTTCGCGCGTTCCGCGACGGCCGGCGGCCAGCAGTTCCCGGTTCATTGGGGCGGCGACTGCACGGCGACGTACGAATCGATGGCTGAGAGCCTGCGGGGCGGACTGTCGCTCGGCTTATCCGGCTTCGGCTTCTGGAGCCACGATATCGGCGGCTTCGAGAGCACGTCCAGCGCGGATCTGTACAAACGCTGGGCCGCATTCGGCCTGCTCTCCAGCCACAGCCGCCTGCACGGCAGCCGCTCGTACCGCGTACCGTGGCTTTACGACGAGGAAGCCGTCGATGTGCTGCGCTTTTTCACGAAGCTGAAATGCAGCCTGATGCCTTATTTGTTCGGCACGGCGGTCCAGGCTTCGCAGCAAGGTCTGCCGCTTATGCGCGCGATGGTGCTGGAGTTCGCGGGCGATCCGACCTGCGACGTTTTGGACCGCCAATACATGCTCGGCGGCTCCTTGCTGGTCGCTCCGGTGTTCGACGAAGCGGGCACGGCTTCCTACTACCTGCCAGCCGGCACATGGACGAATTACTTGACCGGGGAGATTGTGGAGGGAGGCCGATGGTTCAAGGAGCAGCACGGCTACTTGAGCATACCGCTCTTCGTCCGTCCGAACACGCTGCTTGCCGTCGGCACGGTGGACGATAAGCCGGACTACGACTACACGGAGCATGCGGAGTATCACCTCTTCGAGCTGGAAGACGGCCAGGAAGCGGTGTCCCGCGTCTATCATCCGCAGACGAAGGCGGAAGTGAAGCTTGCCGCCGCACGCAGCGGCAATGTGATTCAAGCGGCCGCTTCCGGAGCGGCGCAGGGCAGCCGTTGGAGCATCGTCCTCAGAGGCGTAACGTCTGTCGCCAAGGTGGAAGGCGGGATGCAGGAGCCGCATGAATCGGGCGTGCGGATCACGGCGGAAACGGCCGGTGCGGCAGTCCGCATAACGTTGTAATAAAATATCCCCCTCGCTCTGTTGCAGAAGCGTGGGGGATATTTTATCCTATAGAGCATAATAGACAATATCGCTTCAGGGCCGGGAGGCAATTATATGCGGAGATTAGGGCTGGAGTCGATTTCCCGCACCATTAACGGGCGGCTGCGCAACAAGCTCATCGTCGTTTTTTCGCTGATCGTAGCATTGATCGTCATCTTGCTTTCCTATTTGTCGTACCGGCAATCTTCGCTGACGAACGAAAACAATTTTATCGCGAGCAACCAGAAGATTATTAAGCTGGTGAACCAAAATCTGGAAAGCTATATAAGCAGCATCGACGAGTTTTCGCTTTCGCCCCGGAAAGACGCCATGTTCATGGATTCGATCATTTCGACCGAATATTTGGCGCAATTTTATATCCAAAATCAGATGAAGAACATGTTTTACTCCCGCGAAGATATTGAGGAAATCAGCATTTATACGCCGATTAATCATGTGCAGTACCGGCTTTCCCGCTCGACCGTCAATTTGTCCCAGCAAAGCGATTGGCAGACCGAGAATGAGCTGTGGTACAAGGAGGCGGCGGGCAGCCCCAAATTCCGCAGCATGGAGCCTGCTCTTGCGTCGCAGGGGGCGGACGTACAGCCTCAGCATTTTCTCGTGTTTCACCGTATTTTGATCAATGTCGCGGACAAAAGCCCGCTGGCCGTCATTTCGATCACGCTGAATTTCCGCGAGTTGAACCGGATTTTCGGCGATTTGCCGGACCAATCCGGGGAGATCGTCGGGCTGTTCGACAGCGGCAATCAGCTGTATTATACGAACCGTGGCGGGCTGTCCGACCGGCAGTGGCGGGTGCTGGGGGATTTAGTCAGCTTGCAGGGCGATAACGCATCCGGCTACGCGGAACAAAAGATCGACCACGCCGCTTACCTGACGCTTTATAACACGTCTCCCCGGGACGGATGGAAGCTGATCAAGCTGACGCCCATTGCCGAGCTGAACAAGTCGGCGGCGGCCGCTAGAATCGTCAATCTGCTTGTTGGCAGCGGGTTCGTGCTCTTTTTTATTATCGTCGTGGTGTTCGTCTCCAATGCGATTACGGGAAGGCTGAAAAATTTTTCCCGCCGCATCGAGCAGTTGGGCGAGGGGAATTTCGAGCTGGATTACGAGTTCAAAGGCACGGACGAAATCGCGCACTTGTCGCGGAAATTCAATCAGATGGTTGTCAAAATCAACGATTTGATCGCCGAGCGCTACGAAATCAAGCTGAACGAGAAAAATGCCCGTCTGAAAGCGCTTGAGGCGCAAATCAATCCGCATTTTCTGTATAATTCGTTGCAAGCGATCTCGACGGAGGCGATTATCCATGAAGTCGGCACGATTCAGCAAATGGTGGATGCGCTTGCTTCTTCGCTGCGTTACTGTTTTAAAGGCGGTGAAACCGTCAGCCTGCTGCATGAGCTGGAGCATATTGAGAACTATTTGATTTTGCAAAAAGCGAGATTCGGTGAGCGGTTGACCGTAACGTTGGATATTCCCGACGAAACGAAATCGTGCCTCATTCCCAAAATGACGCTGCAAATACTGCTTGAAAACGCAATTGAGCATGCTTTGGAGCAAATGTCGGATGCGATGTATATGGAAATCCGGGTCAGCCTGGAGGACGAATGGCTCGTTCTGCAAGTCGCCGACGACGGTCCGGGTATGACGGAAGCGCGATTGAGCGAGGTGTTGGCCGGGATGAACGACAATTATTTGGATGTGCAGGAGGAAATCGGCCTGAAAAATTTGTATTCCCGGCTAAAGCTGATGTTTGGCAGCGAGGCGTACGTGACGATTCGCAGCCGGTTGCACCAAGGGACGGAAGTGGAAATCGGGCTGACTGCCATGAGGGAGAGACGACATGTATAAAGCGCTGATCATTGATGATGAAGAACCTGCCAGACGCGCGATTCACGCATTGGGCGCATGGCGGGAACACCGGGTCGCGGCCGTGCTGGAAGCGCGGGACGGCAAGGAGGGGCTGGAGATGCTGGCGGCCCACAAGCCGGACCTCGTGTTCGTCGACATGCGCATGCCGCTGGTTGGCGGCGTCGAATTTTTGCAGCTCGCGAAGACGGCGTCTTCAGCCAAATGCATTGTCGTCAGCGGCTACGACGACTTCGAATTTGCCCGCGGCGCGATCACTTCGGGTGCGCTCGACTATATTTTGAAGCCGATTAAAAAAGCGGAGCTGAATCAGGCGATTGCCAAGGCGGTCGCGCAGTTGGACAGCGAGCGGAACGAGCGCGACAGCCAGCTTTCCGGCGCGATTTTGCACAATATTTCCCTGCCGCTTGTGAAGGAGAAAATTTTTGCGTCGATTATCGGCCAAAGCGGCAAGTTTCACAAGATCAAGGAATTGGAAAACCTGATCGAAGCGAAGCCTGCCGACGCGTTTCAAATCGTCGTCGTGACGGTGCTGAATCTTGCCGAGGTCAGCCGCGGCAAGTTCGGCGGCGATATGCACGCCTGCAACTACTCGATCACGAATGCGCTGGATGAGCTGTTGTCCGTCTCCGGCAGCGCATTCAGCTTCAAGAGCGGCAAAGAGGAGCAGGAGTTCATCATCGTCCTGTCCGCACCTGAGTCTGCGCCGGAGAGCGGAGCGCGGGAAGCGGCCGAGCAGGCCGCAGCGCGTCTGCGGGAAGCTTTTGGCGTCGAAAGCATAACGGCGCTAGGCTGCAAAACCGGCCGCCTTGATCAGTTGGACGCTTCGTATCAAACGGCGAAGGCCGCTTTGGCGCAGACGAACATGCTCGATCCGCTGCATGCATGCGGGGATGCAGGTCAGACAGGCGCGCGGTCGTCGATTTTGGCCAAAAAAGATTTGCTCCTGCACGGCCTGGAAATCGGCAGTACGGTGTACGCCGAAAGCATCCTGAAGCAGTTTTTCGACGATATCCGGCGCTCGGGCTACTTCAGCCTCGAATCGATGCGCCAAAACGAAACGGAATTTCGCATTTTGCTGAAGCAGCTTGCCGAGGAGAGCGGCGCGGCGGCTTCCCTGCTGCCCGTGGCGATGGAACGCTTCGACCTGCAATTCGGCCATCAGGTGACGGACTTCGCGCGGTTCGAGCTTACGATGACCGCTTTTATCGCGGAGTGGTTCGCGCAAATTCAACAAATCCAGCAAAGCCACAAGCTTGCCGACAAGGTCAACGTCGAACAGATCAAGGCGTTCATCGACCATCATTATTTTGAGGAGATTTCAATTGCTCTCTTCACCGAAAAATATTTCATCAGCAAGGAGCATCTGCTCCGCCTGTTCAAGCAAAAATACGGCTGCGGCATTTATGAATACACGTTGAATGTCCGCATGGAAAAGGCGAAGGAGCTGCTGCGCGACCCCGAGCTGAAAATTCAGACCGTGAGCGACAAAATCGGCTACCACGATACGAATTATTTCAGCAAAGCGTTCAAAAAGCATTTCGGCGTCTCGCCGCTGGAATTTAGAAAAGGCATGCAGCCTGAACGCTCATAAGGCAGGGGACGGGCCCTTGCGCGAGCGGAGGAGGGGAGGCACTGCCGGTGGCTAGATGTGCGCCTCTCCCGGCGCGCATCGTTGCGCTGCACGGCAGGCATCTGCGGCTCGCCATACGCGGATGGAGGAGGGGAGGCACCGCCGGGGGGCCACTGGGCCACCGCCAAGTATTTCCGTTTAGCGTCTTTACAACGTTTACCAAATGATTTTATAATGTGCATGTTTAGCCGCCCTCTTGGGCAAGTATGGCTGAATCCACCAAAGGAGGAGTAATTGTGACCATTTCTCAAATGACCGCGGCCGTCATGGATCGGCCTCATTCTATCGCCATCCGGCAGGTGCCCCGCCCCGAGCCGAAGGCTGACGAGGCGCTTGTCAAAGTATACTGCATCGGAGTTTGCGGGTCGGATGTACATTACTACGAGCACGGCAAAATCGGCAGGTACGAGGTGAAAAAGCCGATCATTCTCGGACACGAGCTGGCGGGCGAGGTTGTCCAGGTGGGCCGCGACGTCTCGAATGTGGCGGTGGGTGATCGCGTCGCCGTTGAGCCGGGAGTGACTTGCGGACGCTGCGAATATTGCAAGGCGGGGCGCTATAACCTGTGTCCTGACGTAGTATTTATGGCGACTCCTCCGGTAGACGGCGCATGGGCCGAGTATGTGGCCGTGCGGAGCGATTTCCTGTTCAAGCTGCCCGATTCGATGTCTTTTGAAGAAGGCGCTTTGCTGGAGCCGCTGTCCGTCGGATTTCATGCCATGAGACGGGTGAAAATTCAGCCTCAGGATCGCGTTCTCGTGCTCGGTCTGGGCCCGATCGGTTTGCTTGCGATCGAAGCGGCCAAGCTGTTCGGTGTGACGGAAATTTACGGCAGCGATGTCGTTGGTTTCCGCCGGGATATGGCGAAAGATCTGGGCGCCGCGAACGTATTGAACCCGCTGGACGGCGGCATGCAGGAACAATTGCAGCAATGGACGGGCGGCAAAGGCATCGACGTCATCATCGAAACTTCCGGCAATGCGCGGGCCGTTGCGGATTCGATCCGCACCGTGAAGCGCGGAGGCCGCATCGTTTTGGTCGGTCTGCCGGTCAGCGATGCGATCCCGATAGACATTCCGCTGCTGGTCGACTCCGAGCTGGACGTGTACGGGCTGTTCCGTTACGTGAACACGTACCCGGCGGCGATCCAGGCGTTAAGCGGCGGCAAGCAGGATATCCGTAAAGTCATCACACACAAGTTCCCTCTAAGCTCGATTGGCGAGGCGCTGGAAACTGCGATCAACCAAAAGGACACGAGCATCAAAATCATGATATACCCGGATGCAAACAACGCGGGATAGCTCCGCGCCGGAGCCTTGCGCAATTGGCGGCAAGGCTTTTTTTGTACTTCGCGCAGCTCCCAGCGCGGGGTGCTGCGCTGCATGACGGCGGTCGGGCGGCTACATTTGGGTTTTTGGGGCAACTGGGAGGACATTGCGCAGGCTGTTGAGCATCTCACACGCGTGGGCCGATCGCCCGGCTGCCTAGCTGCCGGCGGAGAAAGCCTGCAAAAGTGCAGTTTTTTTGTTCGTTGAGGCGCTGGCAGCGAAACATTCCTGCAAAAGTGCAGGCTTTTCACCGGGCACATGGGCCCAGATTCATTTTCATCAAAAATTCCTGCACAATCGCAGGCTTTTCGTCAAAATGAACAAGTTTCATCGAAAAAACCTGCATTTTCGCAGGCTTTTTCTACGAACCGGCTTATCACAAGCTGCCTCATGATGTTCCGCCGCGCATCACCGTCGCCCCCGCGGCGCCTGCGGACCTGCCGGCTCCGGGCGTTCCCGCCTTTTGCGCCGCTCCAGGCGGTTGTTTGCCCCTGCGTTCTCCACGGCAAATGCCATTTTTTTACCCGCAACAAGCCACGATATTGCATAGACCCTGCACATGAAATCCGGTTTAATAAAGGTAGCGATACGATAAACGCTTTCAAAACAAAGGGAGGCTATGAACCAAATGACCAAGAGATACGTGAGTATGGTTGGCGCCGCAGCGATGTTGGCATCTGTGCTTTCCGGCTGTGCCGCAGGCTCCAAGCCCGAGACTGCCGCTTCCAGTCAAGCGCCCAAAGAGAGCGCCGCGGCAACTCCGGGCGACGCCAAAAAGGACGCCAAACCGGTGACGATCAGCATTTTGCAGTATGCGCCTGAAATGAGCGATGCGATGCACAGATTGGCTGAGGAGTACAACAAGCAGTTCCCCAATGTGAAGCTCGATATTACGATTCATCAGGACGATTACCCGACGCTGCTGAAGACGCGGATTAATTCCGGCGATATTCCTGATATTTTTATGTCGAGCGCTTACAATGACAACAACGTGTACAAAGATTACTCCTACGATTTGACGAACGAGGGTTTTATGAAAAACATCGTCGATTCGGCCAAAACCGGCGTGACGCTGAACGGCAAAGTGATCGGGTATCCGCTCATTTTGCAGGCGCACTCGTTCATTTACAACAAAAAGCTGTTCGCCGAGGCAGGCATAACGGAGCTGCCGAAGACGTTCAGCCAACTGGAAGATGCGGCCAAAAAGCTGCAGGATAAAGGCATCACGCCTTTTGCCAACGGGTACAAAGAGTGGTGGGTGATGGAGCAGACGTTTACGCAGGTTATGGCCTCGATGGGCGGCAACTACGCTCAAACTTTTGCCGATATCAACGCAGGCAAAAAGAAGCTGAGCGACATTAAAGAAGCGATGAATGTGTTCGATCTTCTGGATCTGACCAAAAAATACAGCAATCCGAAGCCGCTGGAGACGGATTTTAACGCACAGGTCAGCCTGTTCGCGCAGGGCAAGGCAGCCATGATGCATCAAGGGACGTGGGCGGAGGAATCGATCCGCAAAATCAACAAGGATCTTGACATCGGCTTCCTCGCCGGACCGGTCGGAGAGGACCCGTCCAAGGCCGGGCTGATGGTCGATTCCAACATTATTTACCGCATCAACAAAGATTCCAAAAACCTGAAAGAAGTGCTGCAATTTTTCAACTGGCTGACCACCTCCGATTACGGCAAAAAATTCATTCCGAACGAAACGAAGCAAATTTCTACGATTAAGGACGCACCATTCCCGGATGCCCAACTGGCGAAAGCGACGTCCGAGTTTATTAAAAGCGGCGTGACATACCCTTGGGTGAAAGGCTACTGGCCGGACGGATTCGAGCAAAAAGCGGGTGAGCTGCTGCAAAAATACGTCGGCGGCGCCTCGACCCGCGATCAAGTGAAGGATGAGCTGGACAAAACCTGGGCCAAACTCGCCAAAGCCGCTGATTGACGCATCAGTTCCCAGCAGTTTGCTGTTCGAGCCGGAAGTGTTCTTCCGGCTTGATTCAGGCAAAAAACCACGGATACCGGAGTGAACGTGATGAAAGTATTAACGAAATCGGTCAAAAATTACACGGAATTTTTTGTTTTTGTAACACCGGCTCTCGCCTTTATTGTGCTTGCCGCCGTCGCTCCGTTTCTCATGTCGCTCTATTATTCGCTTACCAAATGGAATGGAGTCGGCAAAAACATCCGGTTCATCGGGCTCGATAACTTTACCGAGCTGTTTACGACCGATACGGGGGCGCTGAAAGCGCTGCTGTTCACCTTGCTGTACGCCGTATTGAACGTGGTGTTGACCAACGTGATCGCGATTGCGTTAGCCGTTGTTTTAACAAAAGCGCTCAAGTCTAGAGGCGTGCTTCGCGCGGCCTTTTTCGTGCCGAACATCATAAGTCTGGTGATTATTGGATTTATTTGGAAATTCATATTTACGCGTGTTTTTGACGCTCTTTATGCGGTTACCCATCTGGAGCTGCTGCAATGGAGCTGGCTCGGCGAACAGCATCTCGCTTTTGTCTCGATTGTGCTCGTCAGCATCTGGCAATCCATCGGCTTCTACATGATGATTTATATAACGGGGCTGCAGTCCATTCCATCGGAGTTGAACGAAGCGGCTGCCATCGACGGTGTGGAAGGATTCGAACGTTTTTTCAAAATTACGCTGCCTTTGCTCATGCCTTCCTTGACCGTCGCCTTCTTCCTGACAATTGCGAACTCGCTCAAAGTGTTCGATATCATTTATACGCTCACCTACGGCGGGCCGGGCGGGACGACTACCAGCATAACGCTCGACATTTATAATGAAGCGTTCGTCAACAACCGTTTCGGTTATGCGACGGCCAAATCGCTGCTTTTTGTCCTCCTCATCCTGTTCATTACCGTCGTCCAGGTGAAATATTTTAAAAGCAAGGAAGTGGAAGCATGACCAGGCGCAACAAAAGAAATTTGCTGCTGCTCGAAATCGTCGTCATCCTGCTCACCTGCGTTTTCCTGTATCCGCTGTTTCTCGTCGTCATCAATACGTTCAAGGATTACACCGAAGTCGTGACGAATGTGGTCAGCCTCCCGCGCCATTTCAGCCTGGACAATTATGCGCAGGTGTGGGATTTGATGAATTATCCGAAGCTGTTCCTGAACACCTTGTTTATAACGGCCGTAAGCGTAATCGGCATTCTCATTTTCGGCTCGATGGCCGGCTACAAGCTGTCCCGCACAAAAAGCAGGCTCAGCACATTCCTGTTCTTCCTGGCGATCGCGCCGATGATGCTGCCGTTTCAATCGTTCATGATTACGCTGACCAAGCTGTCCAAAGAACTGCATCTCATCAACAGCCTGAACGGTCTCAATGTGATCTACTGGGGACTGGGCTGCCCGTTGGCGATTTTCATGTTCCACGGTTTCGTCAAATCGATACCGCTGGAGCTCGAAGAGTGCGCATCCATCGACGGCTGTTCGTCGTACCGCATCTTTTACCGGATCGTGTTTCCGATCATGGTGCCGGTCATCAGCACGGTGGCGATTTTGAATGTGATGTGGATCTGGAACGACTTCCTGCTGCCGCTCATCATGCTCAACGGCAAAGAAGCGACTTTGCAGCTTGCTTCCTACAAGTTTTTCGGACAGTACAAAAGCGAATGGAACTACGCCTTGACCGCAGTCGTATTTACAACGACACCGCCGATCCTATTTTTCCTGTTCATGCAAAAATACATTATTAAAGGCATGGTCGCGGGAGCGGTCAAAGGCTGATGAGTTTTGGGGCAACCTTCAGGGTTGTCCTTTTATTTATGCCGTGTAATTTTATATACCGATCCGCATAATCTGCCTTTTACCTGTACGGTATCTCCAATCGATAGATTTGGAACAGCAACTCCTTGAATTAAAACTTCCTGTTTCAGCGTTTCAATATACAAGGGGAAAGCATTTTGCCCCATATCATATTTAAAAAGCCTGTTAACCTGCCCGCTCACGACATGCTCGGACCTATTCCCGATGAGTTTTATTTGCTCAATAGAATCCAGAGTCGTATTATTCTCCAGCTTTACGAGCTCCAAAGGACTGTACGATTTATGCTCCATGTATAAGGAGACTACTAATTTGTCGTTGATTTGAGTTAATTCGGAATACCCGCCTTCCCGCACAAAATCATTTGGACAGAAAAACTCAAACTGGAACTTAACACCGTTTTGTACCTTTTTCACCTCTAAATCTCTAACATTTCCGCCCAGCTTTATTTTGGTAATGATGCATTCAAATCGATCGTTCTGTTCCAAATAAGCGGATCGCTCCGTGATTTTACGATTAAGCCATTTCACATAATAATCTTCAAACGAATCGCTAACTTTATATACACCTTGTCCGTGACATGTATCTATGTAAAACAATTTTCCGGCCAATTCACCTGATACAACCAGAACTATAAAGTAGCCGCAACCGTCGTTATGTAAAGTGATTGTGCCTTGCAGTGCCTCTGCGACTGTCCTTTCGTATTCTTCATCTGTAACATCGTCATCTTCATCGTTAAAGTTATCATCAAAATGCTTGCTGCAGGTTTCCAAACTAAATGGCAGACTCATGTATTCAAAGCCGGCAGACTTACGTAAACAAGTTTCCATACACTCTTTTGCATGCGATAAGGACAAAGGGAACTGTCTTTCATATCTCCCACCATCCCCGATGTTTAGTAAGAAATCTTTGTAGTCTTGAGGCAATACAACGTTTGCCGAGGCTTCAAACTGCTTGATTTGTCTCTCGGATAATCTGTCATTAAGCACATAAGGGCAATCATCGTCAAAAAGACTCTTGTATTGATCTAATAAGCTTTTTATCTTATTCGTGAACTCTTTACTTTGTGGCGATCCTGCATTTTTTCTGAAAATTTCCGTCATTTTGTTAATCGATCTTTTCATATTAAAACACCTCGTTTTGGAATCTGAGATGTGAAAACGTCAATCTCGCCCCCGCCCGGTTGACTGATCCGGGATGAACATCGTCACAGTGGTGCCGTGACCCGGTTCGCTGCGGACGTTCAGGCTTTGGCCGAACAACTGCTTGAGGCGGCGATCCAGGTTGTACAGGCCGACCCCTTGGCGTTCATCCGTAGTTCTGTTCAGCACCTCCTGTAGTCGCTCCTCGGTCATTCCAACGCCGTTGTCCGATACGGCAATTTTCGTTCCGTCCGCTTGCTCGATGACCCGTATCCAGAGGGTTCCCCCTTTCGCGTGCCCCATGATGCCGTGGCGGACGGCGTTTTCTACGAGAGGTTGAACCGATAGCGGCGGCACCAGCAGATGCTGCCCTCCGTTCAGCTCCCAAACGGTCTCGAGCCGGTCCTCGAACCGCTCTTTTTCAATGGACAAATAAGAACGTACATGTTCCAATTCATGCTCCAGAGGAATGAGCTGGTCCTGGTTGTGGAAGTCGAAGCTTGCGCGCAAATACTGGGTGAACGCTTCCAGCAGGTCCCGCATGCGCGCCATATCGAATTCGCTGAGCGCGGCAATCGAGTTCAAGGCGTTAAAGAGAAAGTGCGGTTTGATCTGAGCTTGCAGCCACGCGGCTTCCAGATTGAGGCGTTCGCGGAACGAGCGGTTCAGGTTCGTCAAGGTGCTGACCCTGAATTTAAGCTCCAACGCATCCAGCGGTTTCGTAACGTAATCGTTGGCCCCGGATAAAAAGCCCATCGACACGTCCTCCGGCCGATTTCTCGCGGTGAGCAGCAGAACCGGAAGCTCCGAGATGGAGAAGCGCTCGCGAACAGCGCGGGTCAGCTCGTAGCCGGACATGCGGGGCATCGTCACGTCGGATATGACGAGATCCCAGTAGCCCGCATGCAGCAGCGCCAACGCTTCGCGGCCGCTCGTCGCGGTGACGACGTCGTACGACTCGGCGGAAAGCAGGTTGTGCAAAATTTTCAGGTTGACCGCATCGTCGTCTACGACCAAAATCCTCGATTTTCCAAACATGTGCCCGATCGGCAAAAAGAAAGGCTCTTTGGCGGGAACGGATACGGCGGCTGCGGCTGCGGCTGCAACTGCGGTTTCCCGGCCCGAATGAGCTGCAAGCAGCTCTTCGTCATCGGAGGCGACCGGTTGATCGGCAGCTTCCGCCAGCGGCAGCGTGAACGTAAATACCGAGCCGAGACCCGGCTGCGAGCGAACCGTCAAGGTTCCGCCATGCATTTCAATTAGCCGGGTACAGATGCTTAATCCGAGACCGAGGCCCCCTTCCGAGTCCGTAAAGTTGGCGTCGCCGCGCTCGTAGGGCTGGAAAATTTTTCGCTGCATCTCTTCGTCCATGCCGCTCCCGGTATCGTGGACATGGATATGTGCCATTCCGCCCCGCAGCTCCGCGCTGACCGAAATCGATCCTTCATGCGTATATTTGACCGCATTGTGGATCAGATTGAACAAAATTTGCTGCAGCCGGTTTTCGTCGGCTTTTACGGCCGGGAACCCGGCGGGTATTTCATTTACCAGGCGAATGATTTTGCCTTCGGTCATAAATTGCAGCATGTCCAGGACGACCGAGGCTACCGGCTGTACGCGGGTGCTCGCGATTTCAAGCCGGACGTCGTTCGCTTTCAGGCGGTCCAGGTCCATAAGGTCGTTCAGCAGAAAAGACATCCGCCGCCCGACGGAGATGAGCAGTTCCAAATCTTTGATATGCTTGTCGTCCAGCAAATGCTTGGCGGTATCGATGACGGTCCGGGCAATATTGATCATTCCGTGAAGCGGATTGCGCAGTTCATGAGAAGTAACGGCGAGAAACTCGTCCTTGTTGCGGTCCGCTTGCTGGAGCGCTTCCGCTAGCTGTTTCGTGTCCGCGGTGGCCCGGAAAAATTTGACGGACCAGAATAAGGCCAGGCTGAAGAAAGAAACAATCAAGTCGAACGGGTAATAAGCGGTCTCGTTCAATCCCACGTTGGCCACTACGCTCCATATCGTATGGGAAAGGGTGCCGCATGCTCCGAGCAGCATATAGAAGGAGCCTTCGTTTCTTTTCCAGGCTTCGCGGATATAAAAGACGGGAACGATGATTGCCGATGCCGCGGTCAGCAATACGAACAGCGGTCGGACCGCGATCACGTACGAGCCCGGAACGAACAAGCAGAGCAGCGTGATTGCGCCGCATACCGCAATGGACCGGGAGATGTATCCGGCTTTCCCGTACTCCGGAAACAGATGCTTCAAAAAAAGAATGACGGACAGCGCCGTGCCGCAATAAGAAAGATACTGGAGCTTCATGGACCATTCGAAACTGAGGGAGGGTACTGCGGCCAGCAGCAGCTTCTCATAGTTCGTCATGATCGTGCCTGCCCCGCTGAACAGAAGCAGCGAGAAATAAAGCAGCACCCTGACTCTGTTGCGGAGCAAATACAGGATGAAGGCGCAGAATCCGTACAGAAACATAACGATGGCGGCTATCATGTTTGTGGAGATGTAGAACAGCGATTGGCGCTGAATGGCTTCGGCCGTGCCGAATTTCACCGAACCGACGAGGCCTCCGCCGCGCGCGAACTCGTAATTGGATACATGCATGAGGATCTCGATCGTATTTCCGTTCGCCGTGAAATATACGGAATAAGGCGCGTTTCCGGCTTTGTGCAGTGCTTGCGACGCGGCCGGCCGCCCGTTGCCGCCGATCAAATGGCCGTTCACGTAAATGTCGGAGGCGCTGGCCTCTTCCAATACCCGGATACCGTACAGCGTATCCCGGTTATCGCGGGTCCGGACGAGCAGGCGGTACGTTCCGTAGCCGCGTGCGCCGGCGCCGGACGAGATCGCGCTGTCCCATTTGCCCGGGACGCGAAGGTATGTCGGATTCGCAGCCGGTGCGGGTCCGCCGCCCTCGCCGGGCATCAACCATTGCTGCGGGTAAAACTCCCATTCGCCTTCCAGCGGAATGGGGGCGGTGACGTCGGCGCTCATGCTCCGGAGATCCAGGACGCCATGTGCGGCAAGCGGATGCGCAGGTACTGTCTGAAAGGCGATCCACAATAACCGGAAACCGGTCATGACCGCGCAGATTAGTCCGATCAGCAGAATCATTTGCGTATTGGTCATCTTGCTCATTGAGTTCGGCATACTCTTTTTTTCGACAGCCCTTTCGAATGCATGGTAGTGTATATAGTAGATTAGAGTATGTTTTCGCAAGATTGATTCTCCACGTGCAGCTCAAAACCGTTTATAGTGGATTCATTTCTATATTTTAACAGGGGGGCGAGTCTATGGATACTTATAATTTTCAATACGGCATCCGCCAAACAACGCGCAGCGGTATCGTAGAAGGTGTGGAAGACGCGGAGCGCGGGATATGGGCATGGCTGGGCATCCCTTACGCCAAACCGCCGGTCGGCGAGCTGCGGTGGCGAGCGCCGCAGCAGCCGGACGCTTGGGAAGGCGTGCGGGAGGCAAAGCGGTTTGCGTCCTGTTCGCTTCAACTGCAATGGCCGGACGGGACAGCCATCGGCAGCGAAGACTGCTTGTATCTCAATCTGTGGAGACCGGCCCACGACCGCGTGCATTTGCCCGTTCTCGTATTTGTTCACGGCGGCGGGAACATGAATGCTTCGGGCGAAGAGTTCAAAGGCGATGTGTTGTGCCGGTGTACGGACAGTGTCATTGTGTCGATCAATTACCGCCTGGGCGCGATGGGCTGGTTTCGCAGCAAAGCTTTGGCGACGGGCGATCCGCTCGACGATTCCGGCAATTACGGGCTGCTGGACATCATTCAGGCGCTGCACTGGGTGCAGGACCATATTCGTTCATTTGGCGGCGATCCCGGCAATGTGACGGTGGCCGGCCAATCGGCGGGTGCGCGGAACATTATGGCGCTCACGATTTCTCCGCTGGCGGCGGGCCTGTACGCGAAGGCCGTATGCCTGAGCGGCGGCATGACGCTGGCCGAAACCGGGCCCGGCGAGCGGTTTGCCGACGAAGTCGCCGGCCTGGCGCTCCTCAGGGACGGCCGGGCGGACTCGCCCGCGGAGGCCGAGCGGTGGCTTCGCAGCAGCGATGCGCGGGATGTCGCCGCCTATCTGAGAAGCCGGAGCGGCGAGGAGTTTTTGCCGCTCGTCGGTCCCGGGCAAATCAGGATGAACCGGTTCCCGCATCTGTTCAAGGACGGCTATGTCATCCCTGAAGCGGGATTTCAGCTGCTTAAGGAAGAATCATACCGTAGAGTTCCGATGATCGTCGGCTCGACGCTGGACGAATTTTCCGGATTTTTGTCCTTCGATCCGGCTTTTCTGAGCGATCTCCAGACAGGCAAGCTGCTGGAAGATCCTCACAAGCTCGCGCTGTACACTCTCGCCAAGACTTTCGGCAGCAAGCTGTATGCGGGCTTTAACGCCGACGCTGTCGCCGAGGCGCTTCACGAGTCCGCGGCTCCGCCTCCGGTGTATGTTTTCCGGTTTGCCTGGGGGGCGAACAGCGAAGTCGTCGCTTCGCCGCTGCTGGAACTGTTCGGTTCTTCGCACGGAGCCGATGTCGATTTTTGGACCGGCCATGAAGAAGGCATGCTGAACAGGCTGCATCCCGGAGCTTATTACACGCCTCGCAATAAGCCCGGAAGAATGGAATTGTCGGAACGCATGATGACATATTTGGGCAATTTATTGCATACCGGAGATCCGAACGGAGAGCAGTCCGGCCTGACCCCGTGGCTGCCGTGGCATAGCGATCGACAAGAGCGGATTCTGCTGCTTGATGCCGACAATCACCATGCCCGCATTCGCATGTCCGCGGATATGTATCGGCGGCAGCATATTTTGCAGGAGATGCACGATACGCTGGACCCGCACACGATCCAATATTTGACGGGCGTTCTTTTCAAGGACCGCTTTTTTTGGCAGATGCCCCAATAACAGGCTTCACCATACAGACATAAGGGAGGGATCGGGTTGTTCGAAGTGCTGGTTGCGGAAGATGAAGTATGGATTCGCGATGCCGTCGTGGAAATGATCGAGGAGTTGAATCCCCGGTTTACGGTTATTGGCGCTGTGGACAACGGCGAGGAGGCGTGGAATTTCATTCAGCAAAGCTGGCCGGGGATCGTGGTCACCGATATTATGATGCCGAAGAAAAACGGGCTCTGGCTCAGCGAGCAGATTTATGCGCAGCAGCTTCCGGTCATGGTCGTCATTTTGAGCGGCTACGACAATTTTCAATATGCGAAACAGGCGATGCGCTTCGGTATCTCGGAGTATCTCCTCAAGCCGGTGGACAAGCAAGAGCTGCACGATGCGCTGCAGCGCTCCTTGCTTCGTCTGGAGAAGACGGCCGAATACCGCGAGTACATTTTCAAAATTCAGCACTTTATCGATCAATTTCCCGGGCTCAATCAGCAGAGGCAGCTCCAGGAGACGCAAAGTCTCGTGGCGAGTCTGCTAAGATTAAAAGCCCGCGAGCCGGGAATCGGCAAAAACGCGCTGTCGCTGCTGTCGTTTAAAATGAACGAGCTGCTGCAGGGCATCCAGCCGTCCCGGCCCGCCGTTCCTTTTGCGGAAAAAGAGGAGAAGGGCGTGCATAAGCACTTTCGCGAGCTTGCGGAAGCCTGGATTTTGAGCTACACGGAGTATGCCAACCACAATGTGAATGCGGCGGTGCTGAAGGTATGCGAACATATCAAGGCCAATTACTATGACGACTTTTCGCTTGCCCGGCTTGCGGATATGGCGCATTTGAGCGTTTCTTACTTCAGCACGTTGTTTAAAAAAGTGACCGGCAAAACCTGCCTCCATTATTTGAACGAGGTGCGCATGGAAAAGGCGAAGCAGCTGCTGCAGGAGGCCGATTTGAAAATATACGAGATCGCCGGCATGGTCGGCTACAATTCGATGCCTTACTTCAACCGGATGTTCAAAGAGCTGGTAGGGATGACCCCGGCCGAATACCGGAAAAAACTGGGTGTGTAATGATGAAAGCGCTCTTGCCGAAACTGTCGATCCGCGCGGTCATGGTGCTCGCCTTTTACGGAATCAGCGTCATTTCGCTGCTGCTGGTAGTTCTTTTCTCCAATTATTATTACGGCAAAGAAGCCAAGAAGCAGTTCGAGAACATTTCGTACGAAGCCATTGTCAGGCTGAACTATCATTTGGATTTTTATTTCCGGGGCTTCGCCCAATCCGTCCAAAGCCTGGCGGGCAGCGATGTCGTGCAAAAGTGGCTCGTCTCTGGAAACGCTACCAATCTGGACGATCAGGATGCGGAGCATGAATTGAGGCGGTACATGGCCTTGAATTATCCCGAAATCCGCAACATTTTTCTCGTTTCCGGCCAAAAGGCGGTCATCTCGATGTCCCAATCGACGGGGAAACCGCCGCAATACGATCTGGAGCCCTGGTACGGCCTGCCGCTTACGGACAAAATGCAAGTGTTCGAAACGCATGCAGCGCATTACGACGAGGCCAACGGCCAGCCTGTGCTGTCCATCCGGCTTCCCGTTTACGATAAAGTCAACTTGACATTAATCGGCAATTTGATCATCGACATTTCGTTGGCCGAACTGCAGGCGGCTTTTCAAAGCTCCAGGCTCGGCGAGTCGGGCATGTTTTTTATTTTATCGGCGGACCGGCAAAAGGTGATTTATTACCCGAAGGATGCGTGGAACGGGGCGGCCGTCAGCCGGACTCCCTTGAAGGAGGTGGCGCTGCCGGAAGGGCAGCACATGTTTCTCGGGCAGTATCAAGGCAAACAATATTTGATCGCCCATTATCCTTCGAGCTTGACGGGCTGGGAAACCGTCTCGATGGCGCCTTTCGAAGAAATGGCGGCAGGGCTGAGCGCGGCCCGCTCATCGGTGCTTCTCGTGCTGGCGATCATTACGCTGGTCATTTTGCTTGCCGTTCCGATCGTGTCGAACCGCCTGATCCGGCCGATCCTGACTTTGAAAAAGCTGATGAACCAGGTGGCCAAAGGAATGCTCGATGTGCGCTCCGACGGGCCGCCGAGCCGGGACGAATTTCAGCAGCTGTTTCACAGCTTCAACAACATGGTTTACAGGCTGAACGAGCTGATGGAAACGAACACGCTTTTGAAGGTGAAAGAGTACCAGATGCAGCTGCAGCAAAAGGACGCGCTCATTAAAGCGCTGCAAAATCAAATCAATCCGCATCTCCTCTACAATTCGCTGGGCATCATCAAAAGCATCGCTTACCTGGAGCAGGTGCCGGTCATCGAGCGCATGGCGCAAAACTTGTCCGACGTATACCGCTATACGGCCCGGTTCTCCGACCTGGAGGTGACGCTGGAAGAGGAATTGTCGATTCTGCGCAAATATTTGGAAATTATCCATATCCGGTTTCCGAAGCATTTTCAAAGCAAAATTTACGTGAACGAGAAGTTTTTGCAGGGGCGGATTATTAAGCTGACCTTGCAGCCGATTGTGGAAAATGCGGTGAAATATGCCGTCGAGTCCCAGGGCGGGACAGGCTGCATTCTCGTTAGCGCTTACATGGAGGAGCGGGATTTGGTGCTGGAAATCGCCGATAACGGGATGGGCATTGACGAGGCGGATTTGCATGAGCTGGAAGGACACTTGAGGCGCATTTCGGAACATGCGGGCGAGTCGTACGTTCAACCGCATTCCCTCGGCTTGTCCAATGTGCACGCCAGGCTGGTGCTCAAATACGGAAGCAGATACGGGATCGCGCTCACCTCCTTCCACAGCAGGGGAACCGTCGTTTCGATCCGCATTCCGTTTCATATTCAGCCTTTCGAACCGTAAAATAAGTTCGGAAATCGAAAGATTACGTAAGGCTATTTCCCCCGTGACTCGCTATAGTTGTGGCTGTAAGGATAATTTTATATATGGGGGTAGATCCATGAAAATGTTGAAAAGTTCCGCGGCCGTCATGCTGTCCATCGCCGTGTTGTCGGGCTGCTCGCAAAAGCAGGCGGATACGGCGCCAGGCAATTCCGCAGCGCCTTCGTCAACAGCGGCGGCCTCGACGGCTCCGGCGGGGGATAAAAAAGAGAAGCTCGACCTCAAAGTGATGACGATCAGCTATGAGGGCGGAGGCTGGCCGGAGAAATTTTCGGTGCTCGACGAGCTGGGCAAGAAGCTGAACATCGATTTGAAAATGTCGTGGATTCCCGCCGACAACTACAAGGAAAAGCTGGGCGTGCTGGCCGCTTCCAACGATTTTCCCGATGCGTTCATGATTGCCGGCGACGATTTTCTCAAATGGCGCGATAAGGGCATTTTTCTGGATATAGCCCCGGTGCTGGACAAATACCCGAATTTGAAAAAATATTTGAGCGACGAAGCGATCAAAGTGGAGAATCCGAAAGGCAAAGCTTACGGGCTGCCCTACTATGTCGCCGAAACCCGCGATTCCATGGCGATCCGCAAAGATTGGCTGGACAAGCTGCACCTCAAAATGCCGACGACCGTGGACGAATTGTACGAGGTGGCCAAAGCTTTCGCCAAGCAGGACCCGGACGGCAACGGCCAGGCGGACACGGTCGGACTGTCTTTCAGCATGCAAACGTTTACGACCGACGTGTTTATGGATCAGCTGAAAGCTGCGTTCGGCGTCGCCAACGGCTGGAAAGAGGCGAACGGCGCGCTCGTGCCGTGGCAGACGCAATCGGCCGAGCTGAAAGGCTTGCTGGCGTATTTGCGCAAGGCGTACGAGGAGGACGTGCTCGATAAAGATTTTGCCGTCAACAAAATCAAAGATCCCGACTTCAAGTTCGAGTCCGGCAAGCTGGGGATCGGGCACGTGCTGCCGACCACCGTCTACAGCCAGGCGGTTCCTTCCATTAAAAAGATTTCCCCGGACGCCGAAGTGGTGCAGCTGACGCCGTCCAAAGGCCCGACAGGCCTGCAGGGCACAACGACGTCAGTGCCGCTGAACAAAATCGTGATCAATGCCAAGATCGATAAAAAGAAACAGGAACGCCTCTTGGAGATGTTCGATTACATGCTCTCCGACGAAGGCTTCACGCTTATTAAAAACGGCGTGGAAGGCATTCATTACAAGAAAACCGCCGACGGCAAGTATGAGAAGCTCCCGGCCTTCGACACGGACAGAGCGTACCTGCTTTCCTTCTGGCTGATCCGCCGCTTCGATCCGTATATTTCGGTTCGCCTGTGGGATAGCGAGGAAGTGCGCAAAAAGATGGAGCCCTGGTTCGAGCTGAACGCCAAATACCGCAATCCGAACAAGGGAGCGGGCATTTCTTCGGAGACGATGAACAAGTCGGGGCAGACGCTGGACAAAAAAATGATCGAAGCGATGACGAGGATCATTATCGGCAAAGCTTCCGTAGATTCGATCGACGACGCTATCGCGGATTGGAAGAAAAACGGCGGCGACAAAATGATCGAGGAAGTCAATGCGGAGTATAAAAAGTAACGGCAGCCCATATACGGAGGAAGCAGCATGGGAAAAATAGTGGAGACAAGCGCTAATACGGCAGTCGCCGCTTCGCCCGGACTTGGGAAAAGCGTATCGGCGGGCGCCTGGAAACGGGGATTGCCTTTATATGCGATGATTATCCCGGGGTTTTTATATTTTATGATTTTCAAGTATGCGCCGATGTTCGGCGTACTGCTCGCCTTTAAAGAATACGATCCGTTTGGCGGATTTTTCGGGAGCGATTGGGTGGGCTTCGCCCATTTTGCCAAATTGTTTCACGATCCGGATTTTTGGACGCTGTTTTCCAATTCGTTGTATTTGAGCGGATTGAACCTAATCTTGTTTTTTCCCGCACCGATCATCATTGCGCTGCTGCTGAATGAAGTCCGCAAATCGTGGTTCCGCCAAGCGGTGCAGACGATCATCAACATCCCGCACTTCATGTCCTGGGTCATCGTCGTCAGCGTTACGGTGCTGCTATTCGCTACGCAGGACGGCGGGATCAATCAGCTTCTGGTCAAGTTGGGCTACCCCCGGCTGGAGCTGCTCACCGATCCGGGCTATTTCCGCTTTCTCTACAATTTGCAAAGCGTGTGGAAAGAAGCGGGCTGGTCGGCGATCATTTTCTTTGCCGCCCTGGCGACCGTCGATCCGACGCTGTACGAAGCGGCGGTGATGGACGGGGCCGGACGCTGGAGGCAAATGTGGCACGTCTCGCTGCCTGCGCTGCGGACGACCATTATCGTCCTGTTTATTCTCCGCATCGGCTACGTGCTCGATCTAAGCTTTGAGCACATTTTATTGATGCAAAATCCGGCGAACATGGAAGTGTCGGAAATTTTCGACACCTATATGTACCGGAACGGTATTTTGCAGGGCGATTTCAGCTATCCGACGGCTGTCGGTTTGTTCAAATCGGTGATCGGCTTCGCGCTCGTCGTCATCGTGAACCGCATCGCCAAACAATTCGGTGAGGAAGGGGTGTACTAGCATGCGCCGTCATGACGCCAGAGGCAGCGATTGGGTGTTTCATACGATCGTCTACGGGCTGCTTGTTTTATTCGTGCTGTGCATTTTGTTCCCGCTCGTGTACGTGTTTCTGACTTCCTTCGCCAGCAAGCATGAAATTCAGACCAGGGGTTTCTTTCTGATCCCCGGCGAATGGACGATCAACTCCTACGGCTATTTGTTCATGAACCCGGCTTTTATGAAATCGTTCTTGAATTCGCTCTATATTACGGGCGCCGGCACTTTGCTCAATATGGTATTCACGACGCTGATGGCTTACGGGCTGTCCAAGTCGTGGCTCAAAGGCCGAAAATGGATGAACCTGATGATCGTATTTTCCATGCTGTTTAACGGAGGCATGATTCCGCTCTACCTTGTGGTGAAAAATTTGCACCTGCTGAACTCCATGTGGGCGCTGTTCCTGACCGTGGCGATCGCGCCTTTCAACCTGATCGTGATGCGCACTTTTTTTACGGGCGTTCCCGCGGAGGTGGAGGAATCGGCGCGAATGGACGGGTGCCACGAGTTCAGGCTGCTGTGGAGCATCATGATCCCGCTCTCGATGCCGGTCATCGTCACGATTACGCTGTTTTACGCCGTGGAGCATTGGAACACATATTTCAATGCCGTGCTGTACTTGAGCGATCAGGACAAATGGCCTTTGCAGGTATTTCTGCGGCAAATGCTGAACCAGCCCGACGAAACGATCGCCGCGATGGGCAGTTTCGAATACAGTCCCGGCGTCCGCATGGCCGGCGTCGTGCTGACGGCGCTGCCGATGCTGCTTATTTACCCGTTCCTGCAAAAATATTTCAACCAGGGCATGCTGGTGGGCTCGGTCAAAGGCTGATTCGCCGCAAAAAAAACGTCGAAACCGGAAAATGAAATCCGGCTCGACGTTTTATTTTTTTCAGGATGCAGGCTTCACGCTGCCCATCATTTTGGTATTTTTCCACTTGCCGAATCGATAGTAGAGCACATTCAGGACGACGGCGACGATAAAGCCGATGGGGAAGCTCCACCAGATGGCGTCGAATCCGTACGTATGCCCAAGGAACACGGCCAGCGGATTGCGGATCAGCAGCAAGGCGATAAAGGCGACGACCAGCGGGAAGACGACGGCCCCGGCGGACCGGACGACTCCGGCTACGACGTTGAAGATGCCGAAGATGATGAAGGACCATAGCGTAATGTTATTGATGTGCACGCCGAGCTCGATCGCTTTGCCTTCCATCGGCAGGAACAGCCCGACCGCTTGACGGTTAAACAGATGGAGCAGGCCGACAAGCACGCCCGTGAGCACGATGTTGGTTCCTACGCCTATCCAGGTAATCCGCGATACGCGGTCCCACTTGCCGGCTCCGATGTTCTGCGCGGCCATAGAGGTAACCGCTCCGCCGATCGCCATCGCCGGCATCTGCACGTAGCTCGATATTTGCATAGCTACGCCGAAGGCGGCGGCCGCTTCCGATCCGTAGGAGTTGACGAGATGAATCAGAATCAAGTTGCTGAGCGACACGACGACCATATTCAAGCCCATCGGCAGCCCCTTTTGAATGAGCACCCGGATGATCGTCCAGTCCATTCTCAGCATGTGCGTGTCGTTCCTCGTAATGCGCAAAAAATATTTCGTCCGGTACAAATAAAGCAGAAGCAGGACGAAGCTCAGCAGTTGCGCGAAAAAGGTGGCGACCGCCGACCCGGATATGCCGAGCTCCGGAAAAGGCCCGATCCCTTTTATCAGCAGCGGGTTCAGCAGGACGTCGAGGAATGCCGACAACAGCAGGAAGTAAAAAGGGGTTTTGGCGTTCCCCGATCCGCGCAGAACGGCCATAATCAGGTTGAAGCCGAACATGAACGGCACGCCGGCGAACATGATGCGCGTATACGGCACGGCGAGATCCTTCACATCCGCGGGCGTGTTCATCCAATCGAGAATAACTGGGCTAAAAATAAGCCCGATCAGGGCGACAACAATCGAAAGAATAAAGAAAAATACGGAGCTTGTTCCGACGACTTTTTTCGCTTCCTCGACCTTTTTGGCCCCCAGATTTTGCCCGATCAAAATGACCGCGGCCATGGCGATGCCGAATATGGCGCTGATTAAAAAGAACATAATGATGTTTGCGTTGGAGGTTGCCGCAAGTGCCTGCTCGCCGAGAAAATTGCCGATCCAGATGGAATTGATCGATCCGTTCAGCGTTTGCAGCACATTTCCGAGCAAAATGGGCAGTGAAAATAAAATCAGCGTTTTGCCGATCGGCCCTTCCGTTAACGAAGGACGCGGCGCTTTGGGACTGTCTAAACTCATGCAAGGACTCCTTTTCAGAGTAATGATAGGGGATACATGGTAACCATTATACCAAGAACTTCATCCGACTACGAAATTTCATCCGGGAGCGAATGAAAAAGGGAGTATGCCATTGGACACTCTCTGTTTTTTTTAGTACGATATTCGTAGATACATATATTTGAAAGATTCGACATTTACATGGTCGGCTTCTTGCGGTTGGGGGGGATTCCAATGCTTCGTCTTGGTGAAAAAATTATTGTTATTGCCGATAGTTTGGAGCAAAACCTGCCTGTCGGGCAATACGGATATATTATTGCATACGACCGGAATGCGGATAACGTGTTCGATTACGTGATTCGCATCCCGAAGGAGAACAAGCATTATTATGTGCCGGCTGCGGACATCGAACTGGAAGAGGTGCTGCTGCAGCAGGAAGCGGAGCGTATCGAGAAGGAGACGCTGATCGATTTTGCCCTGGCGACGAAGAATGCCGAGCTGTTCCGCAAAATTATGAACGGCGATGCGGCGGACGTGCAGGTCGAGAGCGGCAAGGACGTGCAGTCGCGGGAGGACTTCATTAAGCAAGTCAGCTTGAAAGCGTGGATCTAAGCGGGTATTGCCGCCGGAAAACCTGGCCCCTGGAGCTTGAACAGGGGTCAGGTTTTTTTCTGTTGATAAAATCGGAAAGGCATGGTAAATTAGAAATCGAACATAAAACTAAATTAGTATTTTAGTTCTGAGGTGCGAATGATGGATGCCAAACAATTGATGATTATGGAATCGGCCAAAAAATCTTTTTCGCTGTTCGGCTATAAAGGAACGACGATGGATCAGATCGCCAAAATTGCCGGGGTGGGCAAGGCGACCATCTACACGTATTTTGAAAATAAAGAAGTGCTGCTTCATGAAATCGTCATGTCGCTGATAGCGGAGATGAAAGCAGTCGCCGAGAAGTCGTTCGAAGAAGGGAAGACGACCTCCGAACGGATTCACGGCGCGATCTATGGCATCCTCCTGTTTCGCAAGGAGCACGAGCTGCTGATTCAGCTGTCCCACGAGGTTCAGCAGTACGGCAATCAGGTGGCGCAGCAAGCTCTGGCGAGCGTCGAAACGGAAGTGATCGATTTCATGACCCGGCAAATCGAGCGGGCGATTGCCGGCGGCACGATGAAGCCGTGCGATCCGAAAATTACCGCATTCGTCATTTTCAAAATGTATGTCGCGCTGGTGTTTGATTGGGAAAAGCACAATCCGCCGCTCACCGACGACAAAATTTCCGAAATGCTGAATCTGTATATCATGAACGGCTTGACTGCTTCCTAACCACTTTCACTTGTTTACTTCAACTATGACGGAGGGGTTTTTTATGCGATTTATTCGACCCGTGGTTTATTCGGTGATGGCGCTCGTCATCGGCGCAAGCGTATTTCTGTTGACATCCAGGCAGGCGGTCAGCCAGACCGATCCGGCGAATCAGGCCCGTCCGACTGCTTATATAGAAGCGAATGAAATTAGCGCCAGCTTCAAAGTGGGCGGACGCATTACGGAGGTTCTCGTGAAAGAAGGAGAAACCGTCAAGAAAGGCCAGGTGCTGGCGCGCCTGCAAAGCGGCGAAATCGCCGCGAAGGTGGACCAGGCCAAGGCGGCCGTCTCGCTGGCCCAGGGCAAAATCGCCGAAGCGCAAGGGGCTGCGGCTACGGCGGAAGCGAAGAAGCAGCAGGGCATTGCCGGCGTCGCCGTGACGGCCGATACGGCCGAGCAGCAGGTCGCCCAGGCGAAGGCAGCGGTCGATGCGGCGCAGGCGAAGGTGGACGCGCTGCATAACGGCGCGCGCCCGGAAGAGAAGAAGCAGGCCGAGATTCAGTACAAGGCGGCGCAAGAGGTATTCACCCTCGCCGAGCAAAATCTGGACCGGATGAACGCGATGCTTGCGCAAGGCCTTGTCGCCAAAGCCGACGTCGACAAAGTGAAGGTGAGCTACCAGGAAGCGAAGACGAAGCGCGACCTTGCCGAGCAGCAGCTCAACATGGCCAGCGAGGGCCCGCGCGAGGAAGAGGTGCGGGGAGCGGAAGCGCTTCTTGAGCAGGCGAAGGCGGCGCTCGGGCTTGCCGAGGCGAACCGCGAGACGGTGCAGGTGAGGCAGGGCGATGTGACAGCCGCCGAAGCGGCTGTGCGGCAGGCTCAGGGCGCGGTCAAATCCGCGCAGTCCGGGGAGCAGCAGGCGAAGGCGGCGCAGCAGGAAGCCGAGACGTATTTGAGCTATACCGAGCTGCTCGCGCCGGGCGACGGTATCATTTTATCCCAGTCCGCGCAGGTCGGCGAGCTGGTCGGCTCGGGCTTTCCGGTGTTTTCGCTGGAAGCGGCGGAGAAGCGCTGGGTTAAGTTCTACATGCCGGAAACCGCCGTCGCGGGCCTAAAAGCAGGCGACAAAATCAGCATGACGATGCTGGCGACAGGCGAGAAAATCGAGGGCGCCGTCACTTCCGTGGCCGCCGCACCCGATTTTGCCGTGAAAAAAGCGACCCAGAGCGCAGGCGAAACGGATATCCGTTCGTTCGGCGTCAAGGTGGAGCTGAGCAGCCTGCCGGACAGCGCCGCAACGGGCATGACGCTCGTGTGGAACGGCAAATCGGAAGGGTGATGAGCGCATGAATCTGCGGGTCGGCCGAATTATTGCGGAAGAATGGACGCACATCATGAAAGACCGTCGTCTGTTCGCCATTTTGTTCATCGTTCCGATTATGTACACACTGCTTTTCGGATCGATTTATATGCATCACAAAGTTACGGAGATGGCTACCGTCGTCATCGACGAGGATCAAAGCCCGCTCAGCCGCCAAATTATTCAGGCGTTCGAGCAGAGCGAGTCGTTCCGGATTACGAAGGAATATCATTCCGAGGACGAGGTGAAGCGGGCGCTGGCATCGGGCGAAGCGAAGGTCGGGCTTGTCATACCTTCCAATTTTGAAGCGAAGCTGAAGCACGGGGAGACGCTGCCTTTGCTGACCTTGATCGACGGCAGCAACATGATGATCTCGAATGCCGCGACCAAAGGCGCGAACGAGGTGATCACGACGTTCAGCATGGGATATTCGGCGAAAAAGCTGCAGCTCCAGCAAGGGCTGCAAAGCGAGCAGGTGCTGAACACCCTGTCGCCGATCCCGTACCGCTACCGCATTTTGTACAACTCGACGTTTAATTACAGCGACTTCATGCTTTACGGCTTGATGGGCGCGATTTTGCAGCAGGTATTGTTTCTTGGCATCGCTCTGACGATCACAAGAGATAAAGACAGCGGAACCTGGCACAGGTTCGCCGAGTGGAAGCTTAATCCGTGGCGGATCGCTTACGCCAAGACGGCGCCGTATTTTCTCATCAACCTGTTTAATACCGCCGTTGCTTTCGTCGTCGCGCTGTACGTGTTCGAAGCCCCGCTGTTCGGCAGCTTGCCGGCCGGGCTTGCCATCATACTCAGCTTTACTTTCGCCGTCAGCGGCATCGGTTATCTGATCAGCCTGTTTTCGGGCAATCAGCTCGGCTCCACCCAGACGGCGATGCTGATCGCGGTGCCGTCATTCATGCTTTCCGGCTTCACCTGGCCGTTCGAAGCGATGCCGAGGGCGCTTCAGATCGTCGGGCATATGCTGCCGCTCACTTACTTTTTGGACGGCGTCAGAAACATTTTCGTCAAAGGGAACGATTTCGCCGCCATTTGGCGGGACTGCGTCGCCCTGGTGCTGACTGGAACGCTCACTTATTTCATCGCGATGCTGCTGACGCGGTTTGTCGTATTTTCCGGCAAAAAGACGGCGCAAGCCGCAGCGGGCGGCAAGCCTGCGCTGCCGCAAGGATCGAATCTGACAGCCTGAAACCTTTTCGAAAGGATGCGAACATCATGAAAAAAACGATCATCGTGCTATCTTCGGCACTTCTCCTTGCTGCGGGACTGCAGCCGGCCGCTTACGCGGATACGACGGTCACGACGACGGTCGAGGACCCTGTGCAGAACGTATATGTGTACCCGGAGACGCTGGACACCGCAGCTTCGTTGGATTTGAATTATGTGCTGGACAAAGCGCTGAAAGACTCGCATAATCTGACTCTGCTGGCGCTGAAATATTCGGCTCAGGGCACCAAGAAGGGGGATCTCGAGGCCCAGATGGACCAGATGGCCGGCCCGTCGTTCACGCCCGGGCACCTGCCCGCCACAGCGGCGGAGATCGCGAACACGCCGGGCATGCCGGCGATTAAAGACCCGGTCGATCTGCAGTGGACGATCGTGCAAAATTCGGCCATGAACCAAATGCTTCAGGGCATGGGGGCGCTTGCCGGCGGGATGAACACGATCATCAGCTCGCAGCGGGCGCAGATGCGTTCGGCCGCCCATCAGCTCGGCACCGACCAGCGCAATTCGCTGCTGCAAAGCGATGAGGCCGAGGCCGGCATCCGGCTGCAAATGATCGCGCAGTACGCGCAATTGCTCGGCCAGAAGAAGCAGCTTGAGCTGATGCGCGAGTACCAGGCCGTGATCGAGAAGGACGTGCAGAAAGCGGTCATGTTCCGGCAGCAGGGGCTGGCCTCGGCCGACGACGTCCAGACGGCGCAAAAGGCGCTCGCCAAACAGAAGGACGACATCGTTCTGCTGACGAACAATTACCGACTTGCTCTCGTTCAGCTGTGCACGGATATCGGCATCGCCTATAACCCCGATCAGGTTATTCAGGATATCGCGCCGATCACCCCGCAGCCGGTCGTCGAGACGGACACGCTGACATTGCTGAAAGGCTCCTACCAGATGAAAATGGCCGGAAACAATATCGATGAAGCGGTGTGGGAAATGGGCAATACGGTTACGCAAAACACGTACGGCGGCCAATACCTGATGGCGAATGAGGGCATCGCCGGTCAAAAGAACGCGCAAACGAAGCTTGAGCTGACCAAAAAAATCGAAGCGACCTATAACGACGCCCGCAACGCTTACCAGGCTTGCCTGACGGAGCAGCGCAATTTGAGCGACATTCAGGCGGATTTGCAAAAGGTTCGCTTCCGCTACGCGGCGGGTGTCATTTCCAGGCATGATCTCGATAAATTCATGCTTAAGGTTCACCAGAACGAAACTGCGCTGGCTGCCGCCAAGCTGAAATATTATGTGTTGAATGAAAAAGCGAAGGCGCTGGATTCGGGCTTTATCCAGTAACCTTTAAGAAGCAAGCCGCAAATTCGTATCGGCAGACTGCGCCAAGCGTCCGCCGGTACGGCTTGCGGCTTTTGCTGCGCCCCGGCGCAAAGGCCGCACAAAGACGGCGCAAAGACGGCGCAAAGACGGACCAAAGGCTCGCTTCACTTTTGGGGGATGGTTGGGCTATAATGAAAAGAATGACTATATGCAACAAAGGTAAAGGGGTGGACTATTGTGAGCATTACAAAATCAGATGTCGAGCACGTTGCCAAGCTGGCCAGATTGGATCTCACGGACAATGAGATGGAGCAATTCACAGGGCAGCTGAATGCGATTTTGAAATATGCCGAGCAGCTGAATGAGCTGAATACGGACGATGTGGCTCCGACGAGCCATGCGATGCCGCTTGTGAACGTGATGCGCGAGGATGTGACGCAGCCTTCGCTGCCGATCGAGAAGGTGCTGTTGAACGCGCCGGATGAAGAAGACGGCCAGTTCAAAGTTCCGGCCGTATTGGAGTAAGAAAACGTATATTAAGGAAGGGAGTGCCTGTCGTTGTCTTTGTTTGATCTTACCTTACAACAAATCCACAATAAGCTGCACGGCAAGGAACTGAAAGTATCCGATCTTGTGGATCAATCGTATAAGAGAATCCGGGAAGCGGATGCGAAAATCCAGGCGTTCCTGACGCTGGATGAAGAGAACGCCCGGGCGGCTGCAGAGCAATTGGACGAGCAGCTCGCTGGCGGCGGCGCAAGAGGGATTTTATTCGGGCTGCCGATCGGCCTCAAGGATAATATCGTGACGGAAGGTCTCAAGACGACCTGCGCCAGCAAATTTTTATCCAACTACAACCCGATTTACGACGCAACGGTTGTACGCAAGCTGAAAGAGGCGCAGACCGTCACCATAGGCAAGCTGAACATGGATGAATTCGCGATGGGCGGCTCCAACGAGAACTCCGCGTTTCATCCGACCTACAACCCGTGGAACACCGCGCACGTTCCGGGCGGCTCCAGCGGAGGCTCGGCCGCTGCTGTTGCCGCCGGCGAAGTATATTTTGCGCTCGGTTCGGACACCGGCGGATCGATCCGCCAGCCGGCCGCCTACTGCGGCATCGTCGGGTTGAAGCCTACATACGGCCTCGTGTCCCGTTACGGGCTGGTCGCATTCGCGTCCTCGCTGGACCAGATCGGACCGCTGACCAAGAACGTGGAAGATTCCGCCTACTTGCTGCAAGCTATTGCCGGGTACGATCCGAAGGATTCCACTTCCGCCAAAACGGACATTCCCGACTACGTGAGCGCCTTGACAGGCGATATCAAAGGCTTGCGCATCGGCGTGCCGAAAGAATATATGGGCAAAGGCATCGACCCTGCCGTGAAGGAAAAAGTGCTCGAAGCGCTGAAAGTGCTGGAAAGCCTCGGCGCCGTCTGGGAAGAGGTCGACATGCCGCATTCCGAACATGCCGTCGCCACTTACTATCTGCTCGCTTCGTCCGAGGCCTCCTCGAACCTGGCCCGCTTTGACGGCGTTCGCTACGGCGTCCGTTCCGACAACGCGCAGAGCCTGCTCGACGTGTACCACATGTCCCGCAGCGAAGGCTTCGGCCCCGAAGTCAAGCGCCGCATCATGCTGGGCACCTACGCGCTGAGCTCCGGCTACTACGACGCTTACTACCTGAAAGCGCAAAAAGTGCGCACCCTGATCAAGCAGGACTTCGATCGGGTGTTTGAAAAATACGACGTCATCGTCGGCCCGACGGCTCCGACGCCGGCATTCAAAATCGGCGATCAGGTGGAAGATCCGCTGACGATGTACCTGAACGATATTTTGACGATTCCGGTCAACCTCGCGGGCGTTCCGGCAATCAGCGTGCCCTGCGGCTTCGTGAACGGGCTTCCGGTCGGGCTGCAGATTATCGGCAAAGCGCTTGACGAGTCGACGGTACTGCGCACGGCTCATGCCTACGAGCAGAACACCGACCACCACAAACAGCGTCCGCAGCTATAATGGCGGCTAATCAAGTCCAAAGGAGGCATATTCATTTTGACGGCAACGACGGATACCCAATTTGAAACCGTGATCGGTCTGGAAGTCCATGTGGAGCTTCACACCGCATCCAAAATATTTTGCAGCTGCGCGACTTCATTCGGTGCGCCTCCGAACACGAATACGTGTCCCGTCTGTTTGGGTCATCCAGGCGTGCTGCCTGTGTTGAACCGCCAGGCGGTGGAGTACGCGATGAAAGCGGCGATGGCGCTGAACTGTACGATTGCGACGAACAGCAAGTTCGACCGTAAAAATTACTTTTACCCGGATTCGCCCAAAGCTTACCAAATCTCCCAGTACGATCAGCCTATCGGCGAGCACGGCTGGATTGATATCGAAGTGGACGGCGTCGCCAAACGGATCGGCATCACCCGCGTCCATCTGGAAGAAGACGCCGGCAAGCTGACGCACGTGGACGGCGGCTACGCCTCGCTCGTCGACTTCAACCGCGTTGGCACTCCGCTGATCGAGATCGTCTCCGAGCCGGACCTGCGCTCGCCGGAAGAAGCGCGCGCTTACCTGGAGAAGCTGAAAGCGATCATGCTGTACTGCGACGTGTCCGACGTCAAGATGGAGGAAGGCTCGCTGCGCTGCGACGCCAACATCAGCTTGCGTCCGTTCGGGCAGGAGAAATTCGGCACGAGAGCCGAATTGAAGAACATGAACTCGTTCCGCGGCGTGCAGAGAGGCCTCGAGTACGAAGAATACCGCCAGGCGGACATTCTCCGCAGCGGCGGCGAAGTCGTACAGGAAACGCGCCGCTGGGACGACGCGCAGGGCAAAACCTTGACGATGCGCGGCAAAGAGCAGGCGCACGACTACCGCTACTTCCCGGACCCGGATCTGGTCAGCCTGTACATCGACGATGCGTGGAAGGCCGCTGTCAAAGCTTCGATTCCGGAGCTGCCGGACGCGCGCAAGGCGCGGTATGCGAGCGAGCACGGGCTTCCGGGCTACGACGCCGAAGTCATCACCGCCTCGATGAAGCTGGCCGACTTCTTTGAAGAGAGCCTGCAGTACACCAAGGACGCCAAAGCTGTCTCGAACTGGATCATGGGCGATCTGCTCGGATATTTGAATGCGGGCAACCTTGAACTGGGTGATGTGAAAATTACCGGCAAAGGACTGGGCGAGATGATCGGCCTGATCGAAAAAGGCACGATCTCCAGCAAAATCGCCAAAACCGTGTTCAAGGAGCTGATCGAAACCGGTAAAGATCCGCAGAAGATCGTTGAGGAGCAAGGGCTCGTGCAAATTAGCGACGAAGGCGCGATCAAGGCGGTTGTCGAGCAGGTCGTGAACAACAATCCGCAGTCTGTCGCCGATTTCAAGGCCGGCAAAGAGAAGGCTGTAGGCTTCCTGGTCGGACAAGTGATGAAAGAAACGAAGGGCAAAGCCAACCCGGGGCTCGTCAACAAATTAATCGTCGAGTGCCTGAACGGCAAATAATAAAAACAGAAAGTGGTGATCCCGCAATATGGGCACCACTTTTTTTCAATCGGGGAGGGTGGCGGCACTATGACCATCAAGCAGCTTCCTTTGGAGACGAACGAGGAGATTTTGCAGCTGTTGTCGCTGCAAACGGCTTCCTATCGCGTGGAAGCGCAATTAATCGGCTTCGAGGACATTCCTCCGCTCAAGGACGGCATAGCTTCGATCCGGGCGGCGGAGGAAACTTTCCTCGGCTATTATACGGAAGAGGCCGGAGCAAGCAGGCTGGCTGGCGCAATCTCGTACAGCTGCGAGGGAACGGTCGTGACGATTTGCCGGATGATGGTGCATCCGGACTATTTTCGCCGGGGGATCGCCGCGAGCCTGCTGCGGTTCGTGCTCGCCGATCAGGAGCGGGACGGGGCTTCCCGGTTTGTCGTCTCGACCGGGTCGGCGAATTATCCGGCGGTGCGGCTGTACGAAAGCTTCGGCTTTTCCCCAAGGAGAACGCTTACGGTCGGCCCCGGTATTGCGCTAACGACATTCGAACGCCCTGCTTCGAGTTGATTTTTTCATCAAAAGCAGGTTCTTATCGAAGCGGAGCGCGATACAATATGTTATCACTGCGTAAAGGGAGCGATTTCAACATGAATCCTTGGGTTATCGATCAGCTGCATGTTACGATCCGGCTGTTTTTGGCTCTCCTTTTAGGAGGGCTGATCGGCTTTGAACGGGAAGTCAGCAGTCATGCTGCGGGGCTGCGGACTCATATTTTGGTGTGCGTAGGTTCGGCTCTGGTGATGCTGTTATCGATGTACGGCTTCAGCGCCTTTGTGAACGAAGTGAACGTTCGGATCGATCCTTCCCGTCTGGCGGCCCAGGTCATCAGCGGCATCGGCTTTTTGGGCGCGGGCACGATTATGTTCAATGGCAGATCCATCACGGGCTTGACGACGGCCGCTTCGCTTTGGGTGGTGGCGGGAATCGGGCTTGCCGTAGGCGCGGGCTTTTATTATCCGGCCGTCCTCGCCTGCCTTATGGTTTTGGTCAGCTTGTGGATCCTTAATAAATTGGAACTGCGGTATTTCAGCGGCAAAAAGCTGCGCATTATCAACATCGTTGCCGTCGACCAACCGGGAATTCTCGGCATCGTTACAACCCTGCTCGGCGAGTTGAAGGTGGACATCCGCAAAGTCGGTATGGAGGATTATAAGCACGATGGGGAGAGAAAAATGGTTCGGATCACCTTTTACGTGACGGTGCCGAAGCCTGCCGTGATCGTCTCGATTTTGGAACAGATTAACAATCTTTCGGGCGTTGAAGAAGTAAACGTTGAAAAAAGTAAAGTTTAATTGAAGGGTTCTTCGGGGGGCGAGCGTCTAAGCATAAAGTACGAACAGGAAGGGAGAGGTCGGGCATGGACAATTTGACGGATGAACAGCTTATCGACCGGATCCGTCAAGGTCATTCCGAAGCTTACCGCATTGTGGTGGAGCGGCATAAGAACTACATTTATTCGCTCGTCTACCGAATGGTAGAGCATCGGGAAACTGCCGAAGACTTGACCCAGGAAGTGTTCGTCAAGCTGTACCGTTCCCTTTCCTATTTTCGCGGCGACGCCAAATTTACGACATGGCTGTACCGGATGACGGTCAATCTCGTCACGGATTACAGGCGGTCGCAGAAGAGAAGGCCGTATGAAGCGCTTCTGGATAAAATGAAGGGCTGGCTAGGGGATGCCAGGGAACAGCCTGAGGAAGCCGCGCTCATGAAAGACGAGCAGCAGCGTATGCAGAAGCTGTTGTCCGAGCTGCCTGATAAATACAGGCTGATCATGTATCTGTATCACTACAAGCAGTTGTCCTATCAGGAAATGTCCGAGGCTACAGGCTTGCCTGTGAAAACAATTGAAACAAGACTGTACCGGGGAAAGGCCATGCTCAAGGAAAAATGGTTGGAGGTGAATGCGCATGAGACGGAAACCGATGGAAGAGGCCGGGTTCGAGCCGTGTCTGAATAAGCTTTTGAACGAGATGCCGCTGGAGGAAGCGTCTCCGGATTTTACGGATCGGGTGATGCGGGCTATTACGCTTCCGGAACGATCTCCGCGGCAGGCAGACGCCGGCAAGCAGCATTGGAGAAGCCAGGTTGTCAACGGTCTCATTGCTATCGCCGCCACAGTTCTGTTTATCCAGTCCGGTCTCATCGACAAAGTATTGAGCATCGATACGGGAATCAACATGATTTCCGCTTACATTGCGCAGCTTTCCCATTTGCTGCAATCCTGATCCTTAAGCGCAGATTGGAGGAATTTGAAGTGAATATACCCAACAACAATCATCGCATACCGGAGTTTCCGGGGCATGAGGAACTGCTGAGAGAGCCTTTTGCCGCGCATGAATCGTCCACTTTTCCGAACATGCCCTACACGCCCCCTTATTATCAATCGCCCAAAAAGCGCAAATGGGTTGCCGGGGTTCTGTCGTTCGCCATTCCGGGAACAGGACAACTGTATCTCGGTTTGATGCAGCGCGGATTGTTTATCATGGCGCTCATCATCCTGGACATTGTCATTATGGTTTCGATTGCCCATGGGCATGGAAGCGTTCCGATGATGACATTGTTCGCCTTGATTTTGCCGGTCATTTATTTTTACAGTTTGTTTGACGCTTTGCAATCTACGGACAACGTCAACCGGCGCATGGAACTGGGAGAATTCGCGGATATGCCGCAGGACCCCTTGCAGAAGCTGATGCGCGGCAGCAACCTCGGGGTGCTGCTCATTGTGGCCGGCGTCTTGTTTTTCCTGATCAGCACGAAACCGCCGTGGTTCGAACAAATTTTCGATCTCCTCGGTTCCTATCTCGGTTCGATCGTCCTGATCGTGGCCGGACTGGGCATGTTCTTGCTGGAATCCCGCAAAAGCAGGTAATTGTTTGCTGAGAATAACCATGAATCCGCTGCCATCATTGACAAAAGTCCATTTACACACGTACAATAAAGTGTGAAGCATAAATGACTACACATCAGGTGGTGAGTATCATGGCAGTACAATTGGAACATGCTCTGGCCAAATTGAAAACAACCGGTGTTCGAATGACCCCTCAGCGGCACGCCATTCTTTCTTTTTTGCTGGATTCCATGACTCATCCGACTGCAGATGACATTTATAAAGCACTCGAATCCAAATTTCCTAATATGAGCGTTGCTACGGTTTATAATAATCTGAAGGTCTTTATTGAGGCGGGACTCGTCCGCGAGCTGACTTACGGGGACAGTTCCAGTCGGTTTGACGCCGATATGACAGATCATTACCATGCGCTTTGCGAGGTGTGCGGCAAAATCACCGATTTCGAATACCCGTCGCTTCACGACGTTGAAATGACCGCAGCCGCCCAGACAGGATTTCAAGTGCGCGGTCACCGGTTGGAGGTATATGGGGTTTGTCCGGATTGCGTCGGCGTTACCAAGCATTAACAACTTTGCGCAAAATTCCTGCTCGCTCCGGTTTTTGTTGTATAATGAACGTGTTTGAACCTTCTTGCGATAAGAAGCGGAGAACGCGTTTTTCTTTTGCAAATTTTAAAAGGACGTGACAACTTGCAACCACTGCCAACCGAGCCGCACATTCGCCGCAGAAAGTCGCCCAGACGCTTGTTTTTTTTAGTCCTCATTCTTTTTTTGATGCTCGGTTCAGGTGCGGGATTTTGGCTCTGGAAAGAGTACGCCCCTAATAACGAACATGCGGAGACCGATTATCACGAACTGGCCAAGCCGGTTTTTTATCAAGGCCAATTTTTCCCGACAAGCGCAATCGGCCAAAAGGAAACGCTCAAGCTGCCGCTGGCGCTTATCCAGCAGTGGATTGATCCGTCGATCGTGTACGAGGAGCAGAGCGATTCCGTGATCATTACGACGGCGGACAAAGTGCTTCGTTTCAAAACGAGCCAGCTCTCGGCGTTTATGAATGAAAAACCGTACACGCTCGCTTTCCCCGTCGAAAAGAAAGATAAAACCGTCTATGTGCCTATTGAACCGCTGCGCGAGCTGTACCCTATCGAGCTCAGGGAGTCGGAACAGACCGGCGCCGTCATCCTGCTGAAGAAGGGGGATCGTTTGCAGTGGGGCAAACTGACCGATGCGAAAGGAGCGCAGCTCCGCGCGGGCTCGACCGTGAAGGCGCCGATCCTGTCGACCGTCGCTTTTGACGAGCAGGTTATGATTTTGGGCGAAGACAACGATTGGTATAAAATTCAGCAGCAGAGCGGTCCCATCGGCTTCGTCCGCAAAAGCGAAATCGCGCTTGACCGCGAGGAAACGATTCCCGTCGGCGAGGGCGCTGCGGCCTTTGTGCCGGCCAAGCCGCTCGGCGGCAAGCTGAATATGACCTGGGAACACGTCACTTCCAAAAATCCCGACACGGCCAAAATTCCCGAGATGCCCGGACTTAACGTCATCAGTCCGACCTGGTTTTCTTTAGCCGACAATCAGGGGCGGGTGAGCAACTCCGCTGATGCTGCCTATGTCAAATGGGCCCAGGACCGCGGCTATCAGGTATGGGCGCTTTTCAGCAACGGCTTCGAGCCAGACCGGACTTCCCAAGCGCTTGCGACGTACGATTTGCGCATGAAAATTATCAAGCAGCTTCTCGGTTTTGCTCAAACGTACAAATTGCAAGGTTTTAATATCGACTTTGAAAACGTGCGCGTAAAAGATAAAGCGAACCTGGTTCAATTCGTGCGGGAAATGACGCCGCTCATGCATGAGCAGGGCCTCGTCGTATCGATTGACGTTACGCCGAAATCGACGAACGAAATGTGGTCCTTATTTTATGATAGGCCGGCGCTTGCGGAGACAGTGGATTACATGATGCTGATGGCTTATGATGAATATTGGGCGACAAGTCCCAAATCCGGCTCCGTCTCCTCCCTGCCATGGGCGGAAAAATCGCTTGTTCAATTATTGAACGAAGAGAAAGTGCCGGCATCCAAGCTCGTTCTTGGCGTTCCTTTCTACACGCGCCTGTGGACGGAAGAAGTCAAAAAAGGCAAAACCGAAGCGAAGTCGAAGACGCTGTCGATGGATCAAGCCCAAGCCATTATCAAAGACAAGAAGCTGACGCCGGTCTTCCTGCCCGAAGCGGGGCAAAACTACGTGGAGTATAAAGAAGGAGACAAGCTGATGCGGATCTGGCTTGAAGACGAAACTTCGGTCAAAGCGAGAATCGCGCTCGTCAAAAAATACGATCTGGCTGGAATGGCCTCATGGCGCCGCGGCTTCGAAAAAGCGGATTTGTGGAAGACGATTCAAGACGAAATGGGCAAATAGGGAGGATAGGATCGATGAGAAAAAGAATAGCCATCGATATGGACGAGGTTATGGCCGATACTGTTGCCAAGCATCTGGCATCGTTTAACCGCGATTACAACGACGAAATTACACTGGCGGATTTGCACGGCAAAAAATTGCGCCATCTCCGTCCGGACCTGGAACAGGAGATCAGCGGTTATTTTGACGATGTCACGTTTTTTCGCGATCTGGAAGTGATGGAACGAAGCCGGGAAGTCATACTTGAGTTGAGCGAACGGTACGACATTTTTATCGCTACGGCGGCCATGGAACACCCGGCTTCTTTTATGGCCAAATTCGAATGGCTGAAAGAACACTTTTCTTTTTTGCCGGACATGAATTTCGTGTTTTGCGGCGACAAAAGCATCGTTCACGCCGATTTCTTGATCGATGACCACCCGCACAATTTCGAGCGTTTCAAGGGACAAGGAATACTTTATACGGCTCCTCATAACGTTAACGAAACCCGTTATCCTCGCGTCAACAACTGGCAGGAAGTGCGGGATTATTTTCTCGGATAAATCATAGATACAGCAAAAGCCGGACCCGTGAGCACTGTGCGGGTCTTTTTTTGTGTGCAAAAGAAAAAAACGGGCTTTCGCCCGCCATGTTTTTTGTTGTGTTGCCGCTTCGCTTAATGAGGCTTTTGCTCGTGATCCCGGTTATGCTCAAGCATCGGCATTGTGATCAATTGATCTTCAGCCTGCTCTTTGGGTTGGTACTGCGGGTCCACCGTCAAAATCGTTTTGCAGAACATGCAGCGGTCCGTTTTTCCGAGCATTTTCGTTCTTCGCCCGCATTCAGGACAGTCGATGACGGTCGCCGAAGTAGAGAGCATTCCCGCCCAAAAATAAATGCCCATGCTGACCATCATGCTGATCATGCCGATAATCATAAAGATCACAGCCATGATGCGGCCAGCTTGTCCCCAATCGAAAACGATCCCCGCCAATCCGACAATCATGAGCAGCATGCCGCCCATCGTCATGCCCAGTCCCCAAAGCCGAAACTCATTCACTTTACTTGATTTAAAACGCACCTGATTCCTTCCTCTCCGCCGTCGCTTTCGCAATCGTTACTGTATGATTTGTCACAAAATTCAGCAGGAAACTCCGCCATTGATGTCGAAATAAGAGAGTAATCCAATCCAGACAGGAGCTTCTGATACCCATGGGAATCGATAAAGAGCAGCTTTTGCTTAAGTTCCGCAATGACCGCAGAATTATCAGCGTCATGACGGTGAATAACCCCAAGCAGCTTCCCGCGCTGACGGACGGGTTCGATCAACTGCTTCTCATAGTTACAAACGATCTGAGTCTTAACAACCATATGATTAATTATATAAGAGACGATCTTCGTATACAAGAAAGATGGGTTGATCCGGCTTCGCTGGAGCATTGGATTCGTGTCGGGGAAAATCGCAGCATCATTCATTGGCTGTTAAAAGGGGAGATACTTCTGGATCAAAATACTTATTTGGAAGGCCTTCGCCATAGAATGCTTGAATTTCCTGTTGATTTGCGCGAGCACAAATTGTTAATCGAATTCTCCTTGTTTTTGCGAAAATATTTGCAAAGCAAAGAATATATTCTTGACGAGCATCTGCTGGATGCCTATAACAATATACTTGAAGCTCTTCATCATTGGGCGCGCATCGTCATTATCGAAGACGGCTACCATCCCGAAATTACGGTTTGGCGACAAATCCGCTCGATCAATCCGGGGGTTTACAAGCTGTACGAAGAATTAACGATGAGCAAAGAAACTTTGAAACAGAGAGTTCAACTAGTTTTGCTGGCCTGCGAATTTTCCGTGATGTCCAAAATGGAGCGCTGCTGCAAAAGCCTCATCTATATATTGTCCGAAAGCGGGCAGCCTGTGAGCGCCAAGGAACTGCAGCTTCATCCTTTACTGTTGGAGGTCAGGGGAGAGCTGCCGCTTCTTCTTAATAAATTGGTGAAAAAGGGACTGATTAAAGAAGTGGCCGTCCCTATCGATGAAGACATTACGGAATTAGAGCTGAAGTATTCGGCCGTTTAAAATAATTCAAAATCCGCAGGAATCGGCTGCCGCGCCGATTCTTTTTTTCTTTCTTGACATCAAATAATCATCTGTGATAAATTAGATTTCGCCGCCTTAAGACGGTACGCTTTTAAAAAGTTTGATGCAAGACAAGCAAGAAAAAAGATTTGAAAAAAAAGCTTGCATTGAATTGGGCGAATGTGATATATTATAAAAGTCGCCGCTGAAAACGGGCGACGAAATGAACGAAAAAAATTGTTCTTTGAAAACTGAACAACGAGTGAAGAAGCAAGGTTGAGCAATCAACCAAAACAAGAGATTGCAAAATCTCGTCAGCTTTGAAATTGAGCTATTCAG
>NZ_JBVYOL010000038.1:0-62356 GCF_056120505.1 Paenibacillus sp. sgz302164
AATGTCTCTCGAACAGTTGATGTTACGGGAGCATGGCCAAATTTACAAAATGCAAAGTCTATTAGCTATAATCAAAACAAAGGAGGATACCCGGAATATTATGTAGCTTACCTAAACGTAAATCCTGCATTTAATACAATTAATGTTGATACTCAAACAGTTTATAAAAGTAATAATCAGCAAAATGTAATCATGCTATTCGGGACTGTAAGTGATTACGACAACGACAACGTCACCATCAGCGCAACAATCGCTGGTGTAACCAAATCAACAACCATATCTAACACATCAACCTCCCAACCATGGACACTACAATGGAACGTCGTAACAGATAACATTCCTGCCGGCTCTTACAGCAACATTGTAGTAACAGCAAACGATGGACTCTGGGGAACAGCCAGTGCCACATACACAGGCACAATAATAGTAGATAACGTCCCCAATGTACCAAGTAGCCTTATCCCGGGAAATACTACAGCGTCGACTCCAACGCTTGTTTTCGGAATGACGCCCTTATTGAATTGGACGTTCTCAGATCCCGACGCCGGCGATATACAATCCGCTTATGACGTTCAAATCTACAATGCTGCTGGCACGACTTTACTTAGCGATTCCGGCTGGGTAACGTCTTCAGCAACGTCCTATACGGTTCCATCCAACATACTAACCAGAGGCACGACATATGGCTGGAGAGTGGCCGTCAAAGATAACAAAGGCGGAGCTTCATCGTACTCGCCGCTTTATTACGTAAAGCCGAATACATTACCTATTGCAACGCTTACTTCGTACGCAAACGGTCAACAAGTGAATGATAACGTGCTAACATTTACGTGGACATATGCTGATGCTGACGGTCAAGCTCAAACCAGCTATCGGGTACAGGGCTCTAAAGATAACTGGGCTACAGTCGGATACGATTCAGGTATCGTGAGCGGTTCGGCTCTAACTCATACGACTGCGGCCATACCTGACGGTACATGGAGCTTTAAAGTTACGGTCAATGATGGTATGGAATGGTCCGTCGCGGCGCAACGCACAGGGCTAGTTATTCCAAACGCCTATGAACCGAATGATACGAAGGCTCAAGCTTTTGCGATCAATTATAATACGGCATATACCTCGTCTATAAACTCAGCTGCTGATGTCGATTTCTATAAGTATGTCGCCCCGACAACCGGGATCGATCGCATGGTTTTAACGCCGCCAACGGATAAAAACTATGATGTATATATTTATGATTCCAATATGAATATTGTAGCTGCCGGGGTAGCGAGTGGAGCAGGAATCGCGGAAAACGCCATATATCAAGTTACTGCAGGAGCGACATACTACGTGAAGATTGTGGGGGCAAACGGAGACTACAGCACCACGAGCCCATACTCGTTTAAAGTCAGCAAGTTTACACTTAATTACAATACGAACTACCAGTTTGATGCTAACGGAAATATAACCGGCAAGCAAACGAGCAGTAATTAGGGGGTGTCACCGTTGAAGAAAATTATGCACCGAATCCTGTTACTGGTCTTGATGGGCTTATGTATATTGAACAGCTTACCCTTCTATCAGTTAAGCCCTTCGACATATGCAGCGGAAAAAGAACGGCAAGATGAAGCTTTGATGCCAACGGCGTCTGCAAGCTCGGACCAAATGAAACAGAGGCTGGAGGAAGCCTACTCGGTAACGGATCAGGAAATCCAAAACCTGTTGAATCTGGGATATACGTTGGAGGAAATCGAACAAGCCTACCAAAGCGGCGAAAATAAAGGAAATGTGGAAGAAGCTCTTGAACGAATAAGACCGCATATCATCAATAACTCGGCAAAGGCAGAAAGTATCGTTCTCAATGAGGCGGAGACTATAGGCGCCGGCACAAAAGAAGCGCTAGCTGTACAAGCTGCGGATACTACTCCCCCGCCTGTTCCAGATTATTCGTATGTAAACCTGAAACCTGACGATGCGCCGTTCTCGGTCGGATTAAATCAGGAAAACGTATCAACTTTGTCGGGTGGGCTTTCAACTAGCAATAAGGAGTTCACTCTTCCTGGCCGTAATGGATTATCGTTCACATTAACAAGAACATACGATTCTGCCGATTCTGTATTATCAAGTATGGCTATATCAAGTAAAGTAGAGTTGCGTGAGATACCATATAACGAAAAATTATTCCCGATTGGAAAAGGTTGGAGCTGGAATGTCTCATCCATTGAAACCACTATTGAAAGTGGAAAATATGCAAGAAATTATCTTCATTTAGGAGGTTCTGGCACTTACAAAATAGATGATAAAAATAATATAGTTGGCTACCCATGGAAGGATCTTACTTTGACTAGGGATCCGATGACGATTTCTGTAGGCGGTCTATATTCTTTTTGGAAATTAAAATCTATTAATGGAATTAATCAATATTTTTCAACTTATGGACAACTCATTCAAATATCGGACTCTTATAACAATTACATTCAATTTTTCTATGAAAGCGATGGAGCCCGCCGCTTAACCAGTGTTACAGATAGTGTGGGTAATACGATTTCCATTGCTTATAATGAGGCAGAGAGTAAAATCTTGCTAACCAAAGGCAATCAAACGATCACATATAAATTCTTCTGGCAAAATGACAAAAAAATTCTTGCATCTGTTACCGATCCAATGGGAAGGGTGACGACCTACGATTACGGCATTAAGCCGATTAAGTATAGTTTAGCTAGTACTACTCCTCTTATGGATAATTCATACGCATTGTTAACCGGGGTTACCCATCCAACGGGAGCCAAAACCGTTTACGAGTATGAGAGCTCTCCTGTATCACGGTATATGCAGATCAAAACGACGAGTGCTGATGGTGCGGTAGGGGTACTTCACGGCGTCAACCAATTCTATCGCGTCAAATCGCGGGAAGATCAGGTGTTCTTTTCCGATGGCTCATCCCAATCATATAATCGCAAAGATATATCCTATATTGGCGACATGGGCAGCACGGACAATGCGGATATCCCGAACTTCACAACAACTATCGATGACGGGTTATCCCAAACTACTTTTTCGAACAAAAAGCATTACATCGACGTTGATACGCCGGACGTATTTTACAACACGAATGTAACGGCTGTTGCGAAAGATCAGGGCGGTACCTCGTATACGAATTCGACCGACTACACCTACGACGAAACCCGCAGGCTGCCTGTTCCGAATATTACGAAAGTAACCAAATCGCAGCAAGGAGCGGCTTCAACATTTGTTGTGCAGGCGTCGAGCGTATACGACGATTACGGCAACGTAACGCAGTCAACCGATCCGGCAGGAGTCGTTACGACTCACGGCTACGACGCGAATCATCTGCTCGTGAGCACATCCAAGCCGATCTACACCGGTCAAACGCAATATACGTTATTGACTCGGGACGCCGCGCATCCGGCAACAATTATTTCGCAAAAAGTGTATGACGGCAGTCCGTCCGGCCCTTTGCTGACCGAGATATATAACGAGAATTTCGATGCTTCGACCGGAAATGTCGGGCAAATTCGCGTGAAGAACGGCACCTCTAACGATACGATAACTCAAATTCAATACTCGCCGGCTTACCGCGGCGCATATCCGACCCAGACGACAACGACGGTACGCGATGCGGATAATAACGTATCGACCATCGTCCGGCAATATGGATACGACCCGAATACAGGGAAACTGACCAAGTATACGGATGGCAAAGGGAATCAGACTTCGTATCAATACGATGCTCTGGGGCGGGTAACATTGGCCACGCATCCGGATGGCAGCACAGTTTCGCTGCAATACGACGATTTAAATAATTTTATCCGGATAACCGATGAAACCGGGATTCAATCGTATGTGAAATGGAACCCGATCGGCCTGAAAATTGCGGCAGGCATTAACGATCAGCTTATCAAAGCAACGTTCCATTACGATAAAAACGGGAGAATGGATTGGAGCCAGGATGCGCGAGGCAACCGAACATTTTATGGCTACGATCAATGGAGCCGTCAAGCTACGGTAACAGCGCCGGATGGTTCCATTTCAACCGCCAAATACGACGACATTGCCAACACCAAAACGGCAACCGATGCCCTCGGTTACAGTGTGAAAGAGTACCTGGACATCCTGGGACGCACTACCAAGAAGGAAGAAACCAAGACGGTTAATGGCGCTGCCAAAACCAACGTTTTAGCCACGATGGTGCTGGATAACGCAGGAAACGTGCGGCAGCTTACGGACGGTTTGACGCCGGCGAACAGTACGTACTTCCAATACGATGTCATGAACCGTTTAACCAGCGTGAAAAATGCCAAAAACGAAGTGACATCTTACCAGTGGAATCCGCTGGGCAGTCTGCAGCTAATCACCTATCCGGACGGAAAAACAAAAGCGAAAAAATACGATGAAATCGGCCGCCTCATTCAAACGACGGATGCTACCGGCAAAATCGAAAAAATGTACTACGATGCTGGCGGCAATCAAATCGGTACTCTGGACCGCAACGGCACGAGGTTTAAAAACACATTCGATAACCGGAACTTTTTGCGCCAATCCGATGCTCTGGACGCCCAGGGGCAGCCAGTACTCGGCGAATCTGTTTCGTATGGATACGATTTGGCCGGTCGTCGTACAAGTATGACGGATGTTACCGGAACTACAAGCTACGACTACGATCCGACGCTGGGTACGCTAAATAAAACTACCTATCCGGACGGCAGAATGTTAAAATATGGGTATGATGCTCAGGGAAACTTATCGAATCTAAACGATCCATTCGGTTCCAACGTATACTACGGATACGATTCGCGGAACCGGCTGAAGACGGTGGGTCCGACACCGGGCGATCGGGATGCTCAGTACGACTATTACAGCAATAATCTTTTGAAAAATATCACGCAGGGGAATGGCGTCAGCTCCGACTTCACCTACGATGGACTCAGCCTGAGTACGCTGACTGAAAAGAAATCCGACGGGTCGCCGCTGAATACGTTTAGCTACACCTACGACAACAACGGCAATCAGCTTGCCAAGACGGAAAATGGCTCATCATTCGCGTTTACCTATGACCAGCTTAACCGCATTGCTTCGTCATCCCAGTTCGGTGAAACGTTCGGTTATGATAACCGCGGCAACCGCACGAGCATGACATCGAACAATCCTTTCGATAGTCAAGATTCGTTGAAAACATACGACAAGCGTAATCGTCTTACTAACGTAGCACTAACGAGTGGTGGTAATGTATCATACAAATATAACGGTGATGGATTATTATGGGAACGCACCGAAAACGGACAGACGACTCGTTACTACAACAACGGTTCTCAGGTTATAGCAGAAGCGAACGTAAACATGCAAGTTGTAGACAATACATCGTCCTCCATACAGTATTCAGGTAGTTGGTTTGATACAAGTATGTCGGGAGATTACGCCGGTACTGCAAAAGCAACCATAACAGCGAATGATACAGCTCAGCTCACTTTTACTGGAACTTCAATTTCTGTTGCGTTGCGCATAGGTCCAGGTGGAGGAATGTACGACATAGTTTTGGATGGGTCTACGGTCGTTTCCAATGGAGATACTTATAGCGCAAACCGTAATTTTCAATCTATTGTTTATTCCAATAGTCTTTTGAGCAATGGAACTCATACGATAAAAGTCATAGCAAAAGGGACAAAAAATTCATTAGCAACGAATTATGGAGTCAATGTTGATTATTTTGCTTATGGTAATGGTTCAGCGACGTTAAAAGCACGCTATATCCGCGGCAACGGCCTAGTAGCCCGCGAAGACGCCAAAGGCAAAGCCTACTACGTACAAAATGGCCACGGCGACGTCGTAAACCTGATGGACAACACAGGTATGACAAAACTGAACTCCTACTCCTACGACATCTGGGGCAACATCGTCAACCAAACGGAAAATACACCACAGCCGTTCAAATACAGCGGCGAGCTGTTCGATGATACGACGAGCTTGCAGTATCTAAGGGCCCGTTGGTATGATCCGTCGATGGGGCGGTTTGTGAATGAGGACACGTTTGAGGGGCAGATTGATAACCCGTTAACTCTCAACTTGTATACTTATGTGCAGAATAATCCATTGACCCGCTGGGATCCATCAGGCCATTGTGTGGTTTGCAGCATGTCATCATCATTAGGTTCTGCGATTAGCGGAGCGGCAGGTGCAGCTGGAATGGCTGGTTTAGGATCAGGTTCGGCAGGTACCCTAGACCCAGCAGCATATTATTATAGCCATAGCGACCCTTACATCTTAGATAACGATCCATATATTGATCCTAAGACTTTATTGCCTCCAAGTGAATCAACAAGGCAATGGATAGCTGATGAGCGCGAGATGAGTGTTTTTCAGCATCTTCTTGATGAAAATGCACCAACTGTTGTAGAGCAACCGGTGGAGCAAGAAGGAGCATACATCTTAGCAAGTAGTAATTCGGCATTGCTGAGAAAGAATCTTGTTAACGCAGGCTTTAGTGAGCCGACGTATTCCAATGCAGCACATCATATTGTGGCGGCGAATGATGGCAGGGCAAAATTTGCAAAAAGTGTCTTGGATAAATATAAGGTTGACGTTGATTCCGCTGAAAATGGTGTATTTTTACCTACTTCTGATGGTTATATTGAACTGAACCACAGGAAAATTCATACAAACGATTACTACACAAATGTTGATGAGCTATTGAGAAGAGCTACATCAAAAGATGATGTGGTTGAAATTCTTGATCAGATAAGAAATGAATTAACTGATGGAACTTTTCCAATAAAAAACTAAAAATTTTATGGAATGATGGTGTTAAAATGAAAATTTGGAAGCTAGATTACGATGCAGACAATTACGAAGGTTTTCAAGTAGCTGACGGTGATTGGTCAGTCGTAGACAAGTTCGATGGTAGATCGTTGATACAAGAATGGACACCAATCGAACTAAAATTATTCGACGAGCCTCCTAGACTTAGAAGTGATTTGCCATATTTCGCGGGTGCACCAGTGTTTAGCGAAAAAGCAGTTGAACTGCTCGGCTCATTAATTAACAACTTTGTTGAGGTATTACCAATAAAATTTGAAAGAGAAAAGTATTATATCGTTAATGTGGTTAATTTATTGAACTGCATTGATATCGAAAAGTCAGAAGTTATTAGATTTAAAAGCGGAAGGATTATGAAATTTAAAAGATATGAGTTTATTGCTAATACAGTTAGCGGACAACATATCTTTAAAATTGCTGAGATGCCAGAAAACCCGGTATTTGTTTCTGATGAGTTTAGGAATGTTGTTTTAGCCAGCAATCTTAAAGGCATTTTATTTAAGGAAGTTTGGAGTACAGATTAATGTATCAACTCAAACCACCTTGCGACTAACCCTCGCAAGGTTTCTTTTTGCCTGCCGCGGCATCGTTAAACACAGCAATTAAGTGCTCAGGATGTATGTGCGGCGAATTATCAAAAAATATGTCTTAGTACAATAGCATTCGGAAGCAAGCAGCCGAAGAAGAAGTAATGAATCGGTTAACGCGGGTACTGTCCAAAGACCGCATTCTAAAGGCCATTGTGGACAAAATTAACCACCGACTCGCAACCCGAACATTACCGCTCCAAGCGGAGCTAGAACACATTAAAAGCCAATTAGAACAGGCTGAGTCCAGAAAGCGGAAATACCTTGATCTATTTGAGCACGGAAGCGGGAGAACGAAATCGCCATCTGAATAGATGGAAACGCTACCATAACGCAATTTACTCCGTTGGTTTGTCTGCTCAGTATGGATAAAGGTAATGCTCACCTTAAGAACCATCAGGGTGAGCTTTCTTTTTATGGGAACCGCACATAGAAAGCAACTCATCATTCACTGCCTTCAGGGGGCATACGCTGTTAAAGCCCGTTTACCTTATTTGTAAAGGTTTTGGGCCATCGGCGTATTTTTAGTAGTATATAGCTTTACTAACGTGGGGTGAATGGGATGGCAAACCATAAGGACAGAAAAAGTAAGAGCGGGAACAAGTCCACGCCCGGCAAGGTAGCGGCACTCGCGAAATGGAATAACAAACCACTTCTGGACAAGATGATCGATGATGAGACACCTGCGAAGGACTTGGTGGCGTGGTGTAACAGTAACAAGTTCCCAATCAGCCTACCGACGATGTACACTTACATGAAGCAGCGTAAGGAGTCTGTGGTGAACAATCTCACAAACGAGCTTCTACAGCCGAAGAACGATGTGGATTCACTGAAGAAGGCGCTGGAGGACGCTGCGAAGAAGAAGGCAGGAGTAAAGGGCGGCGCACAGTATAAAGAGAACCGCGCTGAAGAACGTGCCAAAGTTAAGGCCGCGCTGGAGAAGGAATTTGCAGACCAAGACAGTGCCAAGCGTATCAGGCACGATATGGAGCTGCTGGACGAGATCATTCAAAAAGGCTTCAAGACGCTAGGCATGATGGAAGTGATCAGCCCTGTGACGGCTATCAAGGCTATGGAGATGAAGCACAAGCTGTCTAATGGATCGACTGGGGGCTATACGCATTATGGCCTTGAGGAAATCAAGCTCAGAGAAGCGGCACGTGAACAGGCCATTACAGCGGCGATTCTGCGGTTTGTACCAAAGGAACAGCACGATGCTGTGATTGAACTCATGGAAACGGTGACTCGCGAGTATTACGAATCAATCGGCCTTGGCGAAGCATATGCGCAGCAGGTAGCAAGAGAGGCAATGGAAGATCATGCGTGACGAAAAGGAGAACGCCTGTGATGGACGTTCTCCTCTGTTTTGGCTTGGTGGAGCGTGTGTAAGCTGTACGGGTTTATCGCTTCAGACCAAGGGCCGTATGGCCCGATGCGTGAACATTGTGTTAATGCTGTTCCTGCCATCTTCGAAACTTCTTTCAGATCAAGCTTCTACCTTTCAATTGATAAAAACTTACCATGAATTAGATAATTCAACGCCATTACAATCAAGTATTCCATACTGTAAAATCTCAGAAATGGGTTTTTGACTATAATGATCAATCAGTCTTTTTTCCATTTCATGTTTTTGGCCAGCAATATATTCAAGCGTGATTGATATCATTTCTCTTAAGATATCTGCATTTTGCTTATACAAAAACCTTCTGCGTGATTTTATGTATGCAATTTCTACAGGTTTTTGATTATGAGTATCCACTGTGAGACCAACCATATTGTCTTTATAATCATACTCATCATGAGCAAGAGAACGTCTTCGTATGTTATAAAAATCATTATATTGTTTCATATAATTTGCTTTACCAGTACTTTGTGCGAATTTTTCAAATACTTTTTGTGCATCTAGTTGAGAACGTCCCTTTCCTGCGGGATTCGTAAAGCACTTAATCAGTATTTGTATTGAACTATTTATTAATGCGCCATCAATTAAGGTAGTACCCTCAGAGAAAAACATCTGATCTATATATTGTCTGGCATATGTAAGATCATATTCATTAGCGAGCAGTGACAAATAACTATTAAACATTCCTCGCAGTTCACCCAGGTTACTGTCATTGATTTGATATACTTTATATCTATTATCCATATCATCCATTACCGTATACTGACTATCTGTTATTGTGTATTTGAATTCCATGATTTCACTCTCCTATATGGTGTACTTATTACTTCATTGTTGTTACTCACACATGTCAGAGTGTAGGAATTGCAGATAACGTCTTATTCACGAACTTGATGAATATCTCCGTTATAACCTTGTCCACAAAACCAATTATCTATTTTCATCATACCACACTATTGGAAAATGATGGACATCTATGTCAGCAGAGCAAGTGCATCAGTTGGTGCGGATAGGTCATGCGGCCGTAGGACTTTTTATTAAGTGCTTGTTCCAGTATTGAAATACTCCTCAAGCCTTTCTAATGTATTAAGCACATTCGAAGGTGTTAATTGAAGTATTTTTGATATTACAAATTCAGTCAGTCTAATAAATAGTTGAGCATCTAACGTAACTGAGTCTTTTTCGGGAAACCGTCCATAGTGGACTAAACGGTTTCTGATTTGAGATAACGCTTTTATCTTCTTTCGATCTGTTTCACTTATTTCCATCTTCAGCGCATATTCCGTTAATATAAACGCGATTTTCTCATCAGAGCTTATTTTTATAATCTGCTCTTTTGATAACCAGCTTCTGTTCAGTACTGAGAATAAGTGTTCCCAAATAGTCCAGCATTGAATAAAACTGGACTCCAAAATCTGCCTCTTCATGGCATTTTTCAATAACAAAAGAAAGTAACCGTTATTATATTTGCGTCGCCATTCTTCAGTACGAATGAGCGAATATATATTGCAAATACCTTGTTCAAATCCACAATTATATTTAAACGGTCTGTACTTAGAAACGTTCTCTGCGCTCTCAACATAAGGTAAGGAACATCTTAAAATGCCTCCCCATTGATATTGTCTTGGGTCAGCTGTGATTGCCATATCACCCTCTGTTAGAGTCTCCTCAACTACAAATACATCTCTCAATGTAAACATGGATAAAAGCAATAGAATATCGTCAAGGGCTGTACCTTTAAAGCCCCAATCAAATACAGGTACATCCTCATTTTCTGGAATATCAACGAATCCGGTTATTTGATGAGATCCACAGTTAGGTTGGGTCGAAACCTCTGAAAATGATCGAATCAAGTGATGCAAATGAACAACCTTATCAGCATAATTCTCAACCCTGTAAAACCTATAACCATGAATGTTAAGCTCAGTTACATAAGATTCGAATTCAAGATTATATACATTCTTTCTCACACTACTCCTCCTTCGAATAAAATTACCGAATGGCTAAACCAGTACGTAGCATCTATAGGCTCAATTATCATTAAGTTAGTCCGTTATGAACAGGGCGAATATATGGCGAGACAAACTTTTCCACTCACTCCTATTTTTCGCCGTCACTTATGATAAGGTTCTCCGTAACGGGTCTATCAGCGAAAAATGCAAAAGGAGCTGCCGCGGCAGCAAGGGATTCAAGTTGAGCTTTACCACTCACTTTTACAAGCCCCTTGTCAATCAACACCCGGTTACATTAAATTGTTCAAAGAAGAAAGGAGAACCACTGATTACATAGAATTAATAGTCAAAACGATTATATGTTGGAGAACTGTAAATGACAAATAGAGATCGCGTATTGACGGCCTTGATCCATGTTGAATTATGTGATGACTGCCTATCCTTGTCCTCAGGTGTTAAGCCAAGACAAGCTGTTTATGCGATTTGCAGCGCATTTGCTTCAGAAAATAGGATTCATCGCCATTATGGGAAATGCAATCACTGCCGCAAGATTAAAAAGACAAGCAGATTACTGGAAGCACCGTCGAATACAGGTTTGCAAGATACTAAAACCATAAGCGCAGTCCAAGACAAGCCCTGGTATTGGGAAGGCAGTATTCAAAGCGCTGTTGTAACCTATCTTGTTCATAATAATTATGACATTCGTAGCGTAGCGAGTACCGCATCCCGCACATCTGGTGTCGATATTATCGCTGCTTCCCCTGAGGGAACGGAGCTTTGGGTCAGTGTGAAAGGCTACCCCGAAAAAAGCTCCAACGTACAGGCGCGGCACTGGTTCTCAGGAGCTGTTTTCGACCTGATTCTTTACCCATGGCGCCAACCCAAACGTACAGCTTGGAATAGCTCTGCCTGAAGGTTTTACAACGTACATAAACTTGCTTCCCCGGATTAAGTGGCTCAAAGAAACGTTATCATTTCAAGTGTTTTGGGTCAGCGAGAATAAAGAGGTTCGTTTGGAGTAGTTGACTAACTTAGAGAAACTGAGCGATGGCTATTTCGTCCAGTTAAAGGAAACACCCATTAATTATGAAGCCGTGGATGATGTAGAGATTCAAAACAAGTTAAACAACTACTTCGGTTTTTAAATTCGCCTTAAACATCGCCTTGCGACTAATTAGGAGGAAAACCTGTGATCATCATTAAAAGCCATGCGAATGATCCGATTATTATTAATGCAGACTCGTTCGAAGGCATTAATCTTAGTAACGCAGAATTGCATAGGGCGATTCTTAACAAACTTAATATGACACGAGCTAATTTGGAACATGCTAATTTGCGTGGTGCTGAGATGGATGAGACGGTACTCGTTGAAGCGAATTTATCCAATTCGTTGCTCATGGTATCAGTAATGAGGTCTGCGCTACTACAAGATGCGAATCTCGAAAATTGTAAGCTTAATGCGGCTAATTTAAATTATGCTGATCTAACAGAGGCAAACTTAGCTGGTGCAGATGTAAGGCAGTGCGATTTTTCTTATGCTAAACTTCTTGGAACAAATATGAATTGCACAAGGTTAAATGAGTCAATATTAACAGGCGCTGAGTACGACGAAAAAACAATTTGGCCTCATGGGTTTACCCCTGAACTTTTCGGTGCTGTTAGAATAAGCTGATTCAAATAATATAACTCTCTCCCCAATCGAGCTAACAACTCCCTTGGGGCTTCTTTTTGTCCGCCGCGGCATCGATAACATATTTCAAGTACAGATGAATCGGTTAGTATGAGTCGTTCTTTCAATAGACTTATCAAAGACAGGCCATCGTTTGTATGAAGCGAAAGTTGATCAATATCGTATATAAATGATTAAGAATAGGACGGCATATATCGTGCCTGTTTCGAAACTGAATACAGGGTGATAAAATAATTCATAAGAACCATTTAAGGGGGAACTCCCAAAATGCTGAAAAAGCTTGAGGGGAATCATGAAGAATTGATTAAGGCGTGGATTGACGACAATGAGGATACAATTGTAGATATTGAAGGCAAGCACTATTTGGTCAAACCGTTGAAAAATATTGTCCAAGAGGACATTGAGAGCGACGGGGAATTGAAAGCTATTTTGTAAGATTAATTCCCGAAAGTGTCCAAATCATTGCTGCTAAATCGCCATTTGATACGTATGATTTTGCAGGAATGAGTAATGTTAATTAACATCCGGAAATCATTGTTACATCCATTAACATATCCCAAGATAGAAAGCTGTCTTGCGATATTCATTATTACAATAAGTAAGTGGGGTTGATGCATTGAAGGTGATTTTTTTAGATATTGATGGTGTTATGGTAACTTCGGGGCATTTAATCCAAAGCAAAAAATATTTTGGGCATGAATTTGATCCTGAATGTGTCGCTAACTTAAAAGAAGTTTTAGATATTACAGGAGCCAATATCGTCGTAACCTCCTCCTGGAGAGAGGGGAGAGATTTAAAACAACTAAAATCCATTTTTGAAATAAATGGAATTCATAGAGTTATAGGAATGACGCCAATAATGGAAGGTGTGATTCGTGGAAGAGAGATACAGGAATACTTATTAAATGCAGCAGGTACGGAATTGGAAGTGCAGAAATTTGTTATTTTAGATGATGAAGAGGAAATGGGAGAATTGGAAGAATTCTTAATTGAAACAGATTTTAGAAGTGGAGTGACTTCAGGAATTAAAGATGAAATTGTGAAACAACTTATCACATAATAATTAAACATTTTACTTACATAATATGGGAAAGAATTAGGTTGATACAATGTACATTAGGATTGAACAGCGGTAGAGCTAAACAATTTTATGCAAAAATGGAGTGTAAGATATTGATGGTAATACAAACATATTTACTACGGCCGTTTGCTAAGATTACTGACCTGACCGATGCCATAAATAATCCGAACAAGTACTTCACAGTGGAAAGCTCGTTTTTTTTAGAGAAGTTATTAGACTCCGCTAACATATTTTTCACGGCGATGCACCAATACTTCAATATCAAAACTTACTCTATACAGTTACAAAAAATCGAACTGCTGCGAAAATAAACTAATTTTCATGACACAATGTGACTATCATTGGAAAAGTTATTTAAATGTAAGACAAACATCATCCATTGCTATCCGCTAAAGGATATGGTAATGTTTTATTAGATCATTTTTGTTAATACTAAAAAAGGCCGTTTAAGTGCGCTAACACTTAAACGGCCAGACAACGAAGCTGTGGACACCCACGGCGCGCATAGTTTACAACCTAAGCGAAAAACCACCGATCAGGGGCCAACCTAATTACGGTGGTTTTTTCGCTTGTTATACTTTCTCTTTATCCATTTGAAAAGCTTCCGGGAACTAAACCACAGGCTTAGCAAAGTAGCTGTCCATTTCAGGATATCAAGCAGCGTCACAAGTGTGACCAGGGCGATCACCTCCTTTGCAGAGGGGCTGCGCCGTGGTCATTTTTTCCACCGTCCGTTATCATGCTAGAATTATATCATAGTTTGCTAGATATTGTGTATTTATTGGTTTGTGTTCCTAATTTTGAAAAGTCGAAGCTTACGTTTCGCCAACCTCTACGTCCTCGCCCTCACTTCAACCCCTTCCGCGTCACGGACTCGGCGGCGCGGAGCACCTCGCCGATTTCTTCGTCGGAAACGTCGTTTTCCCCGTAGCGGACCCGGTTGTACGCTTCGGTTACCGCGCGGACCGCTTGCTCGGGCAGTGTATTTCTCTGCCGTAGTTCCGATCCGGTCTCGTTCGGCGTCAGCGCCTTGTCGAACGGGTACCCTTGGCTCGCGGCTTCGCGGATGAGCAGGGCGTACAAGTACCGCACCCGTTCCCGGTTGCTTTGCAGCTGCGCCCATTTCGGGCCGTCGCGCCTGTCGCGGTGCAAGCGGCCGGTCACGCCGTTCCACCACTGCCGCGAAATTTCTTTCCACTCGAACAGGCTTTCTTTCTCGTCGGTGTATCCGTCCGCGGCGCCCGCCGCTTTGTCGAAAAGGCTCCGCCCCAGCAGCCTGCGGATCAAGCGTACTGCTGCGGGCACGAGTCTGCTCGCGATGAGATACAGCGCGAGCCCGATAACGGCCGCGATGATGATATAGCCGCCGATAAGCTGCACGTAGTGCATCAGCGTGTCCAGCCATGTCGGCTCGCTTGCGGGCGGAGCCGGAGGGAGCTGCGGCAGCTGCCGCTCTTCGGCGGGGAGGGGCTGCGGCGTCGTATCACCTGGTATCAAGCGAAGCAGCCAGCCGAGGAAAGCCCGCGCAGCGCCGAGCAAAGCATGCCCCACCTGCTGAAAATAAGCGATCCCCACGATAGCCGCGATGAGCAAAATAAGCCATATCCGGTTCAGGCGCCGCACGGAGCCCGAAAGCGCCGACTGGGCTTGATCGGAGCCGGCGAGCGTCGCCCGCAGGAGTTGGGAACGGTTGATGTAAAACAGAAAAATGACGAGCGAGACAAACCCCGTTCCGTTCGCCCAGCCTGTATAGGGTTCCGTTAATGGAAAACGGCTCATCAACGGCACGCCGATAAAGTAGACGATGAATCCGCTAAGAAAGGCGCCGTATGGGAACAACCGGCTCCATGCCGTTTTTGGCAATTGGCTGCCCCGGTAGGCGAGCAGCAGCCCGGCAGCAGAGCAAGCCCAGCCGTGCCAGCCTGTGCCTTGCATGGCAACGGCGATGGAACAGCCCGCCGCCACACAGAACATATATTCGTAAATGCGCCGCGATAATAGTTTCGTCATGCCTCCCGCCCAGCCGGCCGCGTAGAAGGCGACGAGCATCAGCAGCGTTGCGGCAAGCGGCGTGCCGGCGATATAGACTTGCAGGAGCAGCACGGCCGGAAAAAAGACGGTCAATTCGACCGCGCCGAGGAGAACAGCCATACCGAGTCCGGCCCCAATTCGTTTAGCTTGCTGCATGATCGCCGGCCACCTCCTCCGCGTCCGAATCGATGATGCCATGTTCCAGAGGCACAACAAAGACGCTGTGTCCCGCCGCTTCCAGCATGCCGATCTGTTCCGCGACTTTGTCGGAGACGAAGGGGGTGATCAGCACGACATCCGTCGCCGTCCCGCCCAATTCGAGTCCGACTCCGTTCTCCAAGAAGTCGTGAAAAGCCCGGCAGCAGGCGACGGCAAGCTTCGCCATCGTCTCGTACACGTACTCCAGCTGCGAGGCGCCGCCTTCCGGAGCTATAAAGACGGGCGTTCCCGGCTGATCCGGCGTGTAGCTGTTGCAGCCGAAGCCGACGGGAATTCCCTGAAGAGCGGAATGCCGGGCGAGGGTGGCGGCGTAGGAAATGCCTTTTTCCACCAGCTCGGGATCAGTTACGGCGTCCCACATCGTCTCTGTAATCTGCGTGTTGACGATGATCAAAAGACGCGGGTCGGCCGTGAACTCGCGGTTGTACACCTGAAGCCGGCCGCTTCGCGCCGTCGCTTTCCAGTGGATGCTGCTCATCGTATCGCCGTAGCGGTATTCGCGGACGCCGGAGGACAGGAACGGATCCTGGATGATCCATCTTTTGACGATCACGTCACCCTGCCACCTGCTGGAGGGGAGCGGGATGTCGCGGTAATCAAGAAGCTGCGGATATACGAGCAGCTCCAGGTATATTTTTTGCGTCTTCGCCGCAGCTTCAAGGCCCATGATGTCGCCGACGGATATAGCGGCGGATTCCAGCTTGTACCAGCCGCGCCGGGCGCAGCGAATATGGTGACGGCGGACGATTTTCGTGTACGGCATCATGCTGAACAGGCTGCGGTGATTTTGAAAAATCGCGCCGCTGCTGACCGCGAAGTTCGTCTGCTTGCCAAAATGCAGCCCCGCATGGATCATCGATTCCAGCCGGAGCCATGGCACGGGGAGCGGCTTGCGGTTGACGATTGTCTCGATCATTTCGACTTCATCGCCTACATGGCAATGGGTCTTGTTGAACGTTCGTTCCACGCGCAGCCCGGCAAAGCCGAAACGGCTGAACAAACGGTGCTGCAAAAGGCAAAGGGCGGCGGCGATGACGATGATCCAGCTGATCCCCATCGGCTACCCCAGCTTGACTTCCGTCGGCACCGGCGTTTGCGCCATAATTTTGCGCAAAATTTCCGCAGCCGGGTTGTCCTGCTGGCGGGTTCTGGCTTTGAGCAAAATGCGGTGCGACCATACCGGTTCGGCCAGCATTTTGATATCGTCCGGCAGCACGTAGTCGCGCCCGCGAAGCATGGCGAACGCCTGTGCGGACTTGAACATAGCGCGGACGCCCCGCGGGCTGACGCCGAGCGCCACGTCCGGGTGCGAGCGGGTTTGCTCGGCGAGCTGCACCATGTACTGCAGCAGTTCGTCGCTTATCCGCACCTGCGCGAAGGAACGTTGGGCTTCCGCAAGCTCCGCGCGGCTGACGACGGGCGACAGCTGTTCCAGCGGATCGTGCTGCTGATACAGCTTCAAAATGCGCAGCTGCTCGTCCAGGGAAGGATAGCCCAGCGATATTTTCATCAGGAAGCGGTCGAGCTGCGCCTCGGGAAGCGGGAACGTCCCCTGGTTCTCGACAGGGTTTTGCGTAGCGATAACGAGGAACGGAGCTTCCAGCGCCCGCGTTTCGCCGTCGATGCTTACCTGCCGCTCCTCCATGCATTCCAGCAGGCTGGACTGCGTTCTCGGCGTAGCCCGGTTGATCTCATCGGCCAGCACGATATGGGCGAACAGCGGGCCCGGGCGGAATTCGAACTCGCCGAGCTTTTGATTGTAGAAGTTGATGCCGCTTACATCGGAGGGGAGCAGATCCGGCGTAAACTGAATTCTTTTGAACGTGCAGTCGAGAGAACGCGCCATCGCTTTAGCCAGCTGCGTTTTCCCGGTGCCGGGGACATCCTCCAGCAAAATATGCCCTGAAGAGATGAGGGCGATCAGCATGAGCTCGATCGTGTCCTCTTTTCCGACGATGACTTTGCCGATGTTTTCCTTGATCCGTGCGGCCGTGCGCCCGATTGTTCCGATATCCATGAGTGACAGTCACCTCTGTATAAAGAAAATCATTCCAGTTTCTAGTTTCGCACAAAATCAGGCAAAAGAGTACGGGAGATGTTCCAGAAAAAGTTGGATGAAATCATGGGGGAAGTTGTGAATTCGCAGGCCAGTGAGTACAATGATGGTGGGATTGCCGGTGCTCAGGGAAGACTTTCTGGCCTCGCTGATGAGCCGCAAGTTTGATCATGAAATGTAACTGAACTTTTATATTGGAGGAATGTCCATGTTTTCCGAACTTGAGAAGCAGGCGCTATATAAAGCGATTTACACACGGCGGGATGTACGGACTTTTTTAACCCATAGTATTCCCGACGAAGTCATTCTGAAGATCCTGAATGCGGCTCATCACGGTCCTTCCGTAGGTTTTATGCAGCCTTGGAATTTTATTATGGTTACCTCCGACAGCATGAAGGAACGGTTGGCTTGGGCGGCGGATAAAGAGAGAAGGGCCTTGGCCATCCACTACGAAGGCGAACGGCAAGACCAATTCCTGAGCCTGAAAATCGAGGGCATCAAACAAGCGCCGCTGACAATTTGCGTGACGTGCGATCCTACGCGGGGCGGCTCCCACGTGCTCGGCCGCAATTCCATTCCGGAAACGGATATCATGTCCACAGCGTGCGCCATTCAAAATATGTGGCTGGCCGCTTGCGTGGAAGGCTTGGCTATGGGATGGGTCAGCTTTTATAAAAAGAACGATATCCGGGATATATTGAACATCCCTTATCACATCGACCCGGTTGCTTTAATTTCAATCGGTTATACGGACAATTATCCGGATAAGCCTATTCTGGAAACGGCAAATTGGGAAAACAGAAGGGAGTTAACCGACTTGATCTATAAAGATACATGGGGAACCCCTCATGCTTTCAAATAAAATAAGCCGCTTAAGTGCGCTATTCCGCACGAGAAGCCAGGCTGTATTTTTGCCGCAATACACTGACAATGTACCCGCTTATACCGCCTATACATGCCGGAAGCATCCAGCCTAAACCTACATTGTACATAGGAAGATACTGAGTGAAGTAATGATTCATGACTTCGACTCGTGCTCCGGCAGCACTCAGACCGTCAAATAAACTAATGATAAAGGTGAATAGCAAGGTACCTTGATATACTTCCGGCTTGCCGTTGAATATTTGATGCAGGAACGTTAGGAATATTAATGAGATCGCAATCGGATACAGGGTCATTAGAACAGGGACTGAAATCTTAATTAATTCCGTTAATCCGATATTGGCGACTAATGTGCTGAAAACGGACAAAATAACAGCCAATTTTTTGTAAGAGACCTTCGGAAACAATGCATGGAAAAAGGAAGAGCATGCAGTGATCAATCCTACACATGTAGTCAAACATGCCACTGTAATCATTAATCCTAACAAAACTGCACCATAAGAACCAAAGTAATAGCTCGAAACTTTTGCCAAAATTTCAGCTCCGTTACTTAAATGTCCCAATTTTTCAACACTGGAGGCCCCCATGTAGGAAAGTGCGGTATAGATAAGGATTAAAAGCAAACCCGCAATAACCGTTGCTTTTACGCAAGTAGCTAAAATTTGTTTTTTGGAGGCGGCTCCTTTTTCTTTAATCGCATTTACAATGATGATCCCGAACACGAATGACACAAGGGCGTCCAGCGTTAAATAACCTTCCTGGAACCCTTTATAAAATACGTTGGATGCGTACTCTTGAACAGGCGCTTGAAGGGCGCCGATTGGATGAATAATTGCCGTTACTACGATAATTCCGATAAAAGTCAATTTAATAGGGGTTAAGATTTTCCCGACTACATGGACAATTTTTAAAGGATTCAGCGATAACAAACATGCCACCGTAAAAAACAGGATGGTGAAGATAGCCAAAGGAATGGTAGTTGCCTGACCTGATAAAAAAGGTTTGACCCCAATCTCGAACGATACATTGCCGGCTCTGGGAATGGCAAAAAAAGGGCCGATCGCAAGGTAAAGAATCGTTGTGAAAACGATGCCGAATAACGGGTGTACACGACTGGCTAAAGACTGCAAGTTGTCTTTGCCTGAATAAACAAATGCTGTGACAGCCAGCAAGGGCAATCCGACCCCGGTAACTAAAAAGCCTGTGTTGGCAATCCAAACATACTTTCCGGATAATTGGCCAAGCATAGGTGGAAAAATTAAATTGCCTGCTCCGAAAAACAAGGCAAATAACATTAATCCAATGATCATGACGAAAGAAAATGGAATTTTTTGTGACACGCTGCTAATCCTCCTGCTTGTCCCTTAATTAGTCATAACTTTGAGGCGGGACTTCTGTCTATACTGTTGAACAGTATATACCACATTGCAGCCGGATGCATCTTGTGGATTCAAACATGGAAGATGTTGTGAATTCGCAGGTCAGTGAGTACAATGATGGTGAGAAAGGCCTAGGTCTTTATGCTTGGGAAGCGGGCTTTCCCGCGAAAGCTTTTGGGAGGACGACGATCATGTACAAATTGATTTTGGCGGACGATGAAGAGGATGTCAGAGAGGGCGTTGTCCGGGAAGTGGATTGGGCGTCCATCGGTTTTGAGGTCGTCGACAAAGCGGAGAACGGGCGCGAGGCGCTGGAAATGGTCGAGCGTCTGCAGCCGGACGTCGTTGTGACGGATATACAGATGCCCTTTATGAACGGGTTGCAGTTTGCGGAGATTGTCCGGGAGCGGTTTCCGACGATCAAAATCATTATTTTGACCGGGCACGACGAGTTTGAATACGCTCAAAAAGCGGTCAAGCTCCATATCGACGAATATGTGTTGAAGCCTTTTTCCGCGCAGGAGCTGGTTGGCACGCTGCTGAAGGTGAAAGGGCAAATTCAGGAGGAGGTGGCGCACCGCGAGGACGTGCAGCTGCTCAAAGAGCACTACCGCAAAAGCATGCCGGTGCTCAGGGAAAACTTCCTGGCCTCGCTAATGAGCCGCAAGCTGCCGCGCGGCGAAATCTACGAGAAGGCGAGCACTTACGGCGTCAGCCTAGAGGGCGGCAGCTTCGTCGCGGCCGTCGTCAGCATCGACGGGGCGCCGATCGGCGAAGACGATGCCGTGGACCGCGACGAGCTTGCGAAATCGGTATCGCTGCAATATTCCGAGGACCAGGCGCTGAAATATTTTGCGCTGCTGAACATATCGGAAGAAATTGCCGCGAAGCGGGGGCTTGGCCTCGTGTTCATGCATAACGACCAGGTGACCGTACTGGCCGTCCACCGGACGGCGGACCGCGCCGCCGCGCTGCAGCAAACTTTGAAAGTGCTGGATGAAATTCGCCAGAACGTGGAAAAGTACCTGAAGTTCTCGGTAACGTCCGGAGTCGGCACGGTAATGAACGATGCCGCCAAATTGAGCTATTCTTATAAGGATGCCGTGCAGGCGCTCGATTACAGAATTATTCTCGGCACCAACCGCATCATCTCAATCGACGATGTGGAGGCGCGGAACGTGGAGAAGATGCGTTTTGACGATCTCAAAGAACATGCGTTGATCCGCTGCATCAAAGTCGGGACGAGCCGGGAGATCAAGGAGACGATCGACGAGCTTTTTCACGGTGTGGAAGCCGGATTTTCGGTGAAAGATTACCAGATCTATTTGCTGGAAATTTTGACGTGCATTTTGAAAGCGGCGAAAGATTCGAATCTTGACGTCGACGAGGTGTTCGGGGGAAATTTTGTGCCGTTTACGGAAATCAACAAATTCACTTCGCTGGAAGAGGCCAAGCATTGGCTTGTCGAGCTGTGCTCCGGCATGATGAGCCATATCGCGAATGACCGCCAGTACACCTACAGGCATCTCGTGGACAAAGCCAAGGAATACACGAAGAATCATTATCACGAAGGGGATATTTCGATCCAAAAGGTGTGCGGCTATTTGCATATCAGCGCGGGTTATTTCAGCAGCATTTTCAAGAAAGAAACGAAGATGACTTTTGTCCATTACTTGAACCATATCCGCATGGAAGCCGCGAAGGAACTGCTGCGGACGACCGATATGAAGGCGCTGGAAATCGCGGAGAAGGTCGGCTATGCCGATGCGAACTATTTCAGCTTCAGCTTCCGCAAGCATGTGGGCGTTTCCCCGAAAGAGTATAGAAACAGTTCCAGAGGGGGTTAATTTTTGATCAAACGAATGCAATTTTTCTTGAAGGCAATGTATACCGTACTGCTTGACACCATGAGGGTCAGGAGCATCCAGTTTACGATTACATTGTCTTTTATTTGTATGACGGTGCTGGTGATGCTGACCGTTTCTTTGGTGCTGTACAACAAATTTTCGAAGACTGCGGAGGAGAACGCTTTTCTGAACACGCAGCAAATTATCGAGCAGGTTCAGCTTAATCTGGAAAATTACATTAAGGGCATGGCCGATACGTTCGAGGTCGTCGATGATAAAATCGCCCAAAGCCGGGGCATCCCTTCGGACAAGCTGCTTGACGCGCTGAATACGATTGCGAGCACGCGGGCGGACATTGTCTCCATCGATTTGTTCGCGGCCGACGGTCAACTCGTGACCGGAATTCGCGGGACGGACATGCGCAGCAATACGCGGCTGACCGAGCAGGGCTGGTTCAGGTCGGCTTTGGAGAATCCGAACCATTTGACTTTTTCGCTGCCGCATATTCAGAACCTTTTTAAAGGGCCGTATAAATGGGTGGTTTCCATGAGCAAAGGGGTGAAGATCAGCAGGAACGGGCAAATGACCGACGCCGTGCTGCTGGTCGATGTGAACTTCAAGACGCTCGACGATGTGTTCCGTACGGTAAGCCTGGGCAAAAAAGGTTACGTTTACATCATCGACGAATCCGCGGGAAGCATCGTGTATCATCCTCAGCAGCAGCTGATTTATATCGGTTTGAAATACGAGAATGTCGAGCAGGCGCTGAAATTTTCTTACGGCAAATATATGGACGAAGCGGACGGGGAGAAGCGGCTTAACGTCGTCAGGACCGTGAACAATATCGGCTGGAAAATTATCGGGGTATCCTATCTGGATGAAATCATCACGACGCGCAAGGAGATCAGCACGTTCATGATTTGGCTGCTGCTCATCGTGATGGTGTTCGTGCTGCTCATTTCCGCTTTCATGTCCGCGCGCATTACACAGCCGATCAAACGGCTCCGGAGATCGATGGAGATGGTGGAGAAAGGCGATTTCGACACGTATATTCACGTCCGGGGCGCCGCTGAGGTCGAGCACCTGTCGCGCCGCTTCAATCTGATGGTCAGCCGGGTCCGGGAGCTGATGGACCAAAGCATCCGCGAGCAGGAGGCGAAGCGGAAGAACGAGTTGGATGTGCTGCAGTCGCAGATCAATCCGCACTTTTTGTACAATACGCTGAACTCGGTCGTGCGGATGGTCGGCAGCGGCAAGAACGAGGAGGTGGTGACGACGATTACGTCGCTCTCCAAGTTTTTTCGCATCAGCCTGAGCAGAGGGAAGGCGATCATTACGGTGCAGGAGGAAATCGAGCATGTCCGCAACTATTTGATCATCCAGAAGATGCGCTACAAGGACAAATTCGACTACAGCATCGAGGTTCAGGAGGAGGCGCTGCCTTACAAGACGCTGAAGCTGATTTTGCAGCCGATTGTGGAAAATGCGCTCTATCACGGCATCGAGTATATGGCGGACGAGGGTTTTATCGATATATCGGTACGTCTGGAGGACGGTAAAGTTTGGTTCAGAATTCGCGATAACGGAGTCGGCATTCCCGAGGCGAAGCTCAAGTATATTTTGAGCGGGCATGCGAAAAGCGATCAAGGTTCCGGCGTCGGCCTGCGCAATGTGCACGAGCGGATCAAGCTCTATTTTGGCCCGGACTACGGCATTACGGTGGAGAGCGAGCTGGAAGAGGGGACGACGGTGAATATATGGATTCCGATGGTGCTGGAAGATGAATAGGGGGCTCCTTTATGGATAAAACTTTAAAAGTCGGACGCCTCGCGATGCTTGCACTCATGCTGGCTGCAGCTTCCACCGCTTCCTGCGACAAGCAGATCGACATTGCGCCCGTCCAGTATAAGAAGCATTTGGAGGTTGTGTTGAGAAGCCAGGAAGGCGATTATTGGAAAACGGTCAAAATGGGGGCGGAGGTTGCCGCCAAGGAGTTTGAAGTCACGCTGGATTTCCGCGCTCCGGGGGACGAGACTGATGTGCTCGGACAGATTGCCCTGGTGGAGCAGTCGATCGAGTCGAAGCCCGATGCGATCGTACTGGCGGCCAACGATTTTAAGGGCTTGGTTGATGTCGTCGACCGTGCGGCGGGGCAGAGCATTCCGGTCGTGACGATCGATTCCGACGTCGATTCCAGCCGCGTCAAGAGCTTCATCGGCGCAGACAACTATGAGGCCGGGCAAATGGCCGGGCGGCAGCTCGTCAAGCTCGCCGGAACGAGCTGCCAAATCGCCATCGTGAGCTTGAAGCAGGGCGAGCAAAATGTCGAGCAGCGGGAGCGCGGCCTTCTGGACGAAATATCCAAATACCCGGAGATCAAGGTGCTGGAGAAGGTGTACAGCCTTTCAAACCGGGAGCTGGCTGCCAACCAGACCCGCGACATTATTCAGCGGAACAGCCGTATCGACGGCATCGTAGCGCTGAATGAAAGCTCATCCATCGGAGTGGCTGACGAAATTCAGAAGCTTGGCCTGCAGGGCAAGGTGAAAATGATTGCGTTCGACAGCACATCGGAGGATTTGGAGCTGCTGCAGGAGGGCGTCATTCAAGCGACGATCGTTCAAAACCCGTTCAGCATCGGATATTTGGGTGTGAAAAACGCCGCTGAAGCAGCCTCGGGCATGAAAGTCCCGAGCCATGTGCCGACCGCGCTCAAGGCGATCGATCTGGACAATATGTTCTGGTCGGACAATCAGAAGCTGCTGTTTCCCTTCGTAAAGTGATGAGGATTTCGATAGAAAATGTGAGGATATTGCATTTGTTTCAGGGGAGCGATCCCGTATAGTGAGAATGTAAATAAAAAACATAGTTTAAGGGAGGCTCTTACCTTGAAAAAAATGATTACCCTTGCGGTAGCGGGCGCTCTGGCCGTAACCGCGGCAGGCTGCGGCGGCAAATCGGCGGCACCGTCTCCGGCAGCGACAACTCCGGCTGCATCCGGCGGTGCGGCGGCAACGGCATCGGCGGCTCCGGCGAAAGCGGATACCGGCAAAAAGCCTAACATCGGCGTGGCCATCTATAAATTTGACGATACGTTCATGTCGGGCGTTCGCGCTGCGATCTCTGACGCCGCCAAAGATAAGGCGAATGTGGAAATCGTGGACAGCCAGAACTCTCAACCGACGCAAAACGATAAAGTGGATCTTTTTATCACGAAAAAGGTAAACGCTCTTGCCATCAATGCGGTTGACCGCACGGCGGCCGGCGTTATTATCGACAAGGCCAAAACGGCGAACATTCCGGTCGTATTCCTGAACCGCGAGCCGCTCGCCGACGATATGAAAAAATGGGATAAAGTGTACTACGTAGGTGCCAAAGCGGAGCAATCCGGAACGATGGAAGGACAACTGCTGGTCGACTACTTCAAAGCGCATCCGGAAGCGGATAAAAACAAGGACGGCAAAATCCAGTACGTCATGCTCAAAGGCGAGCCTGGCCATCAGGACGCCGAGCTGCGCACGAAGTTCTCCGTTCAGGCGATCACGGACGCAGGCATGGGCGTAGAAAAAATCGCCGAAGACACAGCTATGTGGGACCGCGTCAAAGCGACTGAGAAAATGGCGGCATTCCTGGCGGCGAACGGCGACAAGATCGAAGCGGTAATCGCCAACAACGACGATATGGCTCTGGGCGCCATCGAAGCCTTGAAAGCCAAAGGCTACTTCAAGGACGGCAAAACCATGCCGGTCGTCGGCGTCGATGCGACGGCTCCCGCTCTGCAGGCGCTCGGCGACGGCACACTGCTCGGCACCGTGCTGAACGACGCCAAAAACCAGGGTGCGGCAACGACCAAAGTGGCCACCGTTCTCGCTAACGGGCAAACGCCAAGCAAGGAAAATACGGGCTACGACATTACGGACGGCAAATACGTCTGGATTCCTTACAAAAAAATTACGAAAGACAACATGAGCGAAGCGAAATAAGCTTCATCTTAGCGGGCAAGGGAGCAATGTATGCTTACGTTGCGCCCTTGCTTTTGCTTTGCCGCAAAACCTGATTTGGGGCTCCCTGCAAAGCAGCCGAAACAGGCTTTTCAAAGGAGGCATCGCTTTGTGGGGACTATTTGGGAGATGGTAGGGGGAATTGCCATGACTGAGAATCAATACTTGCTTGAAATGAACAATATCTCCAAGGAATTTCCTGGCGTGAAGGCGCTCGACGGGGTAACCTTGCAGGTTCGCCCGGGCAGCGTGCATGCCTTGATGGGCGAGAACGGAGCGGGCAAGTCCACGCTCATGAAGTGCTTGTTCGGGATCTATTCGCCGGACGGCGGGGAGATCAAGCTGAACGGGGAAACCGTCGGCATTCACAATTCCAAGGACGCGCTGCAAAACGGAATCTCGATGATCCACCAAGAGCTGCATCCGGTACCGTACCGCAATGTTATGGAAAATATTTGGCTGGGCAGATTTCCTTACAAAGGAATCGGACCTTTTCGGTTTATCGATCACAAAAAGATGCGCAAAGATACGGAAGCTTTGTTCGAGCAGTTGCAAATGGATATTCATCCGGAAACGATCGTAGGCACGTTGTCGGTATCCAAGATTCAATCTCTGGAAATAGCAAAGGCGGTTTCGTTTCACTCCAAAGTTATCGTTATGGATGAGCCAACTTCATCATTGACAGGAAACGAAGTGGAGCAGCTTTTCCGCATCATACGCGATTTGAAGAGCCGCGGCGTTTCGATCATATATATATCCCATAAAATGGAAGAAATATTGACCATTTCAGATGAAGTCACGATTATGCGCGACGGCAAGAAGATCGGCACATGGCCGTCTTCCGAGCTGACGACCGATTTGATTATATCGCGGATGGTCGGACGCGACCTCAAAGAGAGATTTCCGGAACGCAGCAATGTGCCGAACGGCGTATTGTTGAAGGTGGACGGGCTGACGTCTCCGATTGCCAAGTCGTTCCGCGACGTTTCCTTCGAGCTGCGCAAAGGCGAAATTCTCGGCGTCGGCGGCCTTGTCGGCTCCCAGCGTACGGAGCTAATCGAAGCGTTGTTCGGCCTCCGGTCCGTTGCCTCGGGGACGATTTCCATCCACGGCAAGCCGGTAAAACTGAAATCGCCGATCGACGCGATCAGGCACAAAATCGCCCTGCTGACCGAGGAGCGGCGCGTAACCGGCATTTTCCCGGTGCTGTCCGTGCTCGAAAATACGGTCATTGCCAACCTTTCCAGATACATGTCGCCACTGGGACTGATTGACGACAGGAAGCGAAGAGAAGAGGTCAAGCAGAGCATTGAAATGCTCAGAGTGAAAACTCCGAATATGCATGCTTTGATCAAAAATTTGTCGGGGGGCAATCAACAAAAGGTGCTGCTGGCCAGATGGCTGCTCACCGAGCCGGACGTGCTGCTGCTGGATGAGCCGACCCGGGGTATTGACGTAGGCGCGAAGTTCGAAATTTATTCGATCATTGCGGACCTCGCCAAACAGGGGAAAAGCATTATCATGATCTCTTCTGAAATGCCCGAGCTGCTCGGGATGTCAGACCGAATCATGGTCATGAGCGAAGGACGCCTTACCGGCATTGTCGACGGAAAACAGGCAACAGAACAAGAGATCATGCGCCTTGCTGCACAGCAATAGGCATAATGAAGGAGGCCGAGCTGTCATGAGTTCCATCACCGAAACGTCAGCCAATAAAAAAGTAAGTGCATTCATTACGAAATATGTGATTTATATCGTACTCGCCGTCCTTGTCGCAGCGATTGCGATTTATGACCCGCGCTTTTTGTCCGTGGATATTTTCCGGGACATTCTGCTTCAATCGTCGACGCGCGTCATTATTGCGTTGGGCATCGCCTTCATCCTGATTACCGGAGGAACCGATCTATCCGCCGGGCGCATCGTCGGGATAACGGCGGTCATTTCCGCCTCGATGCTGCAGATGCCGGATTATGCGCGGAAGTTTTTCCCGAATTTGCCGGAGCTGCCGCTTATCGTTCCGATTTTGATCGCCGTTGCGGTAGGTTTGATCATCGGACTGCTGAACGGGATTATCGTCGCCAAGTTTAACGTGCCGCCTTTTATCGCAACGCTCGGCACGATGGTCGCCGTGTACGGGGCCAACTCGCTTTACTTCGACATGGAGCCCAACCAGTCCCAGCCGATCGGCGGTCTGCGGGCCGACTTCAGCAAGCTGGGGACGGGCTTTATAGGCAGCAGCGGTCCCTATTCGATACCGTATATTGTCATTATCGCCGTTATCGTTTCCATCATCGTCTGGGTTGTGTTCAACAAAACCAAGCTGGGCAAATACATGTACGCCATCGGAGGCAACATTCACGCGGCGAAGGTTTCGGGCATCAACGTAGGCCGCTACCTCATTTATTTGTACGCCATCGCGGGCGCTTTGTACGGTTTGGCAGGCGTGCTTGAAGCAGCCAGAACCGGCGGAGCGACGAACAACTATGGCAACATGTACGAGCTTGACGCGATCGCGGCCTGCGTAGTCGGCGGCGTATCCACCTCCGGGGGCATCGGCACGGTCCCGGGCGTGCTGGCAGGCGTATTGATTTTCAGCGTAATCAACTACGGCCTCACTTTTATCGGCATCAGCCCTTACTGGCAGCTCATTATCAAAGGCTTGATCATCGTCGCGGCCGTCGCGTTCGACATGCGGAAATATATGAACGCCAAATGACAGAGAGATTCCAGGCACTATGAAAAAAGACCGACTCCCGGGGCGTCTCGGCTTGCCGAAACGAACCCGCGGGAGCGGTCTTTTTAATTATTGCGCGAGCACAAATTTTTCGATCACGTGTCTGACTCCGTCGTCGTTGTTGCTCCGCGTAACATAGTTCGCGAGTGCTTTCAGCTCGGGCAGCGCATTGTCCATCGCTACGCCGAGGCCGGCGACTTGCAGCATCTCCCGGTCGTTCCAGGCGTCGCCGAGCGCGATGACCTGATCCATCCCGCAGCCGATGTGCTGCGCCAGGAATTCGATGGCATGGCCTTTGGTGCCTTCCTTGTGCATGAATTCCAGGTAATTCGGCTTCGATTTTGTGATATGCACCTGATCGCCGATCAGCGGCAGGAGCTCTTCGCGCAGCCGATCGCATACTTCGGGCTCGTCGACGATGAGCAGCTTGGGCTGGGGAATATCGATCCACTGCCGCAAGTCCCCGATGATGTAAGGCGTTTTGGACAATTTGACGTAGTTTTTAATTTTATCGTTGTCTTCTCCTGCATAAAGCTGGTCGCCATGGTACAGTTGAAGGTGAAGGTTACGTTTTTCGCAAAAATCGAGCAAAAACCGGGCGCTTTCCACGGGAACCGTCCGTTCGTAGAGCACTTGCTCGTCCAGCAGGTTTTTGATCAGGGCGCCTTGGTACGTAATAATGGGGACGTTGAGCCCGATGCGATTGGCGATTTTGGCCGCGGAAGGAAAGCTTCTTCCCGTCGCGATCGTTACCGTTACGCCCTGTGCGACGGCTTGATGCATCGCTTCGACGGTCTCGGGGGAAATCGTCAAATCATCCCGCAGCAGCGTGTCGTCCAGGTCTGTAGCAATTAATTTATAGCTCATAACTGTTCTCTCCGTTCCGATCCGTATTCTCTATCTTGAAAATCTTCTATAAGCATACCGGAATCTGCTCAGTTTGGCATCATTTTTTTGATACAATAAGCATGAAAAAGGAGGGGATCGCGCGATGTCACCCGGCTATGCGGAGAAGTTGGAAGGCTATACAGACGGGCTAGAAGCTAACACAGACAAGTTGGAAACATACATGGACAAGCTGGAAGTCTACACGGACGAGTTAGAAACCTACACCGACAAGCTGGAAGCTTGGCTGCGGATGCACGCCAATCCGGCGGACGCGCTGGAAATGGCAGCTTATATGCGCAATCAGTTCCCGTTTCTCGGGATCAGGAAACCGCAGCGGGCAGCGCTCGTCAAGCAGTTTTGGAAAGAGCACGGGGTTCCAGTAGGAGCGGAGGGAGTCCGGGTCGCCGAGCAATTGTGGGAGCTGCCGGAAAGAGAGTTCGCCTACACGGCGATGGAACTGCTCGCCAAAGTGCGCAAGGAAACGCCCTCTAGGCATATTGACATGCTGGAACGGCTGATCGTGACCCGATCCTGGTGGGATACGGTCGATATGATCGCGGACCATTTGGTCGGCGCCCATTTTCAAAGATTTCCGGAGTTGATACCCGCCTATGTGGACAAGTGGCTTGACTCCGGCAACATCTGGCTGCAACGAACTGCGATCCTGTTCCAGTTGAAATACAAGCAGCGCACGGATACCGGGCTGCTGTTTGCATGCATCCGCAGGCTGGCGGATTCGCAGGAGTTTTTCATCCGCAAGGCGATCGGCTGGGCGCTGCGCGAATATTCAAAAACCGACGCCGCGGCGGTGCAAGCTTTTGTGGACCGGACGGAGCTTTCTCCGTTAAGCGTCAGAGAGGCGTTGAAGGTCATCCGGAGGAACGAGTAATTGTTCCGGCCGTGCGGTCAAGGCCGTTTTGCCCGGTGGGGGTGGGGGATTGCTCCGGCTGTGCAGTCAAGTCCGTTTTGTCTCGATAGGAGATGAGACGGGCTTTTTTTGCATGCCGGCGGACAAAGCCTGCAAAAGTGCAGGCTTTTTCGATGGATACGCCTCGTTTGGAGGAAATACCTGCGATTGTGCAGGAATTTTTGCCCGGAACGGGGCTAAGCCCTAAATTTCAGCGGAAAAACTGCAGATTTGCAGGAATTTTCCGAAGCAAGGCTTTTGACGTGCAAAAGCCTGTATTTTTGCAGGCTTTTCTGCGCAATGTTCATTGCGCATTGCGTACTACGTGTTGCGCACTACGTAGTACGCGCGGCCGGCAGTGTCTTGCCAAGAATTGTTTCGACACTCGTAAGTCGGATTTAAGGGGACGGTAGTGCTGCGGGTCAAGGAGGGCATCTGGTGAAGATGCGAAGTTATAAGGAGTCATTTGGTGAAACAATGTGATTGGGAACGCACTTTCTACATGAGCAAAAGGAAAATTTATGTAATATAATATAACATTAATTCCGTTTTTGAGATTTTATTGTTATTTATATTTACATTAACATGACATTGTATTAAGATTATTGAAAATTAAAGGAGGAGACGAAGGATGGCTAGCACAACGAATACGGATCTGGTAGCTCTTTTGCCGAAAGTTGATCTCCATTTGCACCTGGACGGAAGTGTAAAGCCGGAGACGATTTTGGACATTGCCGCGAAGGAAGGAATCGAGATGCCGGCGCACGACACAGAAGGGCTCCTGCCTTATATGCGTGTCGGGGATGATTGTTCGAGTCTCAAGGATTATTTGAGCAAATTCGATTTTACTACGCGCTTTTTGCAGTCTTCGGATGCGTTGGAACGGGTTGCTTACGAGGTGGTGGAGCAGTGCTCCGAGCATAATTGCAAATATGTGGAGGTCCGGTTTGCGCCGCAGCTTCACCGGAAGAACGGAATGTCCGCCGAAGAGGTGATCCATTATGTAGCCCAAGGCTTGAAGCGCGGCGAGAAGCAGTTCGGCATCAAGGCCCGGGGCATCGCCATTTGCATGAGAAATCATGCGCGCGAGCAAAACCTGGAAGTGATAGAAGCAGCGGTTCCTTACATCGGAAAAGGGGTAGCGGCCGTCGATTTGGCAGGGGACGAGGCGTCGTATCCGCCGGAATTTTTCCGCGAGGTGTTCGCGGTTTCCCATAAAAAAGGAATTCCGATCACGATACACGCCGGGGAAGCGGCCGGGGCGGGCAACATTTACGAAGCGGTCACGCATTTGGGCGCAGCCAGAATCGGCCACGGGGTCAGGTTGAAGGAGAGCTCTTCGATTTTCGACATGGTCGTGGACCGCCGCGTTCCACTCGAAATGTGCCCGATCAGCAACATTCAGACGAAGGCTGTAACGGGATGGGACGCTTACCCGATTCGCGAATATTTTGACAAGGGGATCAAGGTGACCGTCAATACCGACAATCCGAGCGTATCGGGGACGGATATTACGAAGGAATACCGGGTGCTTTCCGAGAAATTCGCATTTACCGGCTCCGAGTTGGGCGTCATTATTATGAACGGTGTGGAAGCGGCATTTCTTGAAGACGGCGAGAAACTTGCGCTGAAGCGGGAAATTGAGGGCGAATTGCATGAATTGGGCGTGTTTGTCAAATGAATGGAAGAACGTGAACTTGTTCGCCGGTCGGCGGGCAGGTTCTTTTTATGGGCAAATGAAAATGGACTCCATACGGCAGTTAAAGCTCGCTTGGCAAGCCGTTAAGATACATATTTATACAATCTGTGTTTTGCTTTAGCGCGGATATTGTTTTCAGGTTTGGCGATTTATAAATAGTCGGATAATCGATTTCGTTGTACGCTTCCCTGATTGGAAAAGCAAGTTGTTCATAGTCCGGGGAGAATTCGGCATATACGCCAATTTTGTTCCCCCGTGCATCCAAGCGGACCCATTTCTTTCTGGAATGAAGGAAAACGGCATTAAGCGCATGGAGGCAGTACCCCGTATCCGGCGTATCGCCAATGGTAAGCCGCTGATAACAAAACCCGGCAGGAATCTTTTTACTCCTTAAAATAGCACCTAGCAAATTTGACTTGGCGTAACAGATACCTTCTTTAAAATAGAGCACTTCCGATGCTTTACACGTGATTCGCGAACTTTGAATGTCCCATGAATGAAATATTTCATCCCGGACAAATTCATAAGCCTTTTTCACAAAATCATCTTCGTTTAACGCTTGTGAATAAAGCTCGGATGCTTTTTCTTTAATGGAAGGATGGCTGTAATCAACTTCCTCGGTTTCGGCCAAAAAGTCTTCCAAATCGTTCGATTCGAATATCAAATTCATCTCGTATCTGCCTTCCTGCTGAAAGTATAGTTGTTCATTTGCTAGATTGTATTATTATGCATGATGATGGAAATTTATTCAACAGATATATAGTTCTGTGTATCTGTATAACTATATTTTCTTGTAGTTTTTTGTTGACGAAAAGAGCCCGTCTCTAATATAATTGCTATAGCAATTAGTTGGCAGAGGAGAATCGCAAAATGGAAGGTCAGCCGAAACTATGGAATCGCGATTTTGTTGCTGTGTGTTTCAGCAGCTTTTTTTTGTTTATGACGTTTTACATACTGGCCGTTACGCTCCCGATCATAGTCACCGATACGCTGCACAAAGGGCAAAAGGAAATCGGGCTGGTGATGACGGTATTTATTGTTTCCGCGGTCATCTGCCGGTCGCTGACGGGCAAATGGCTGGATGAATGGGACAGGCGTAAGCTTGTGATCGTTTCGCTGGCTATATTTGCCGGCTGTACGGTCATCTATCCGTTTATTTCCGAGTACAAACTTTTGCTGGGCTTGCGGTTTTTGCACGGCATCGGCTTCGGTATGGCGGCGACGGCTACCAGCGCAGTGGCGGTCGATCTTGTCCCGGAACACCGCAAAGGAGAGGGAGTCGGCTATTTCAGCCTGTTTATGAGCCTCGCTATGGTCGTGGGACCTTTCCTGGGGCTGACGATTATGCAGACGCATAACAATGCGATTTTGTTTGGCGTATGCATCTTGTTCGTCGCTTTGTCCTTGTTGTGCGGCATCAGCCTTCGCATCCCTGCTCCGGCCATAGCGGGAAGGGCGGGACTTGCGACGGGCTGGAAAAAGTTCATCGAGCCGCGCGCCCTGCCGATCTCGCTGACGGGCAGTGTGCTGGCTTTTTCCTATGGGGCCATTACAACGTTTCTCTCGGTTTATGCGAAAGATATCGGCCTTGGCGTTTATGCCAGCTATTTTTTCATGGTTTTTGCCCTGATGATCGTTATTTCCAGGCCGTTTACCGGCAGGCTGTTTGACCGTTCGGGCCCGCATATTCTCGTATACCCCGGCGTAGCTCTGTTCGCGGTTGGCATGATTGTGCTGAGCGTGGCGAATGGGCCGCTCGCCTTTTTGGGCGCGGCGGGGATGCTCGGGCTCGGGTTCGGAGCATTGCTGCCGAGCTTCCAGACGATCGCCATTCAATCCGCCCCGGCGCATCGGCGGGGACTGGCGACCGGCACGTACTTCCTGCTGTTCGACTCCGGCTACGGCATCGGTTCTTCCGTGCTCGGCACAATAGCCGCAAGCTCCGGATACCATGCGATGTATTTCTTTGCAGGCCTGGTCGTCGTTTGCGCCGCGATTTTCTATTACGGCCTCTTTCACCGCAAACAGTCGTCCGTCAAAGAGCCCGCACCTGCTCTCGAATAAAATAAAGATAAACAAGCCATTACTAAGCACGGCAGCCGCTGTGTCCAGTAGTGGCTTTTTTGCGCACCGGTTAGCCGCCGCCCCATTGAGCTTAAAGAAGCTGCGGCCAGGTTAGCCGAGTTGGTTACGAAAGCTGTGATTGCCCCAGCCTGCTGCCGCTAGCCCAAGCGTCGGGCCAACGCCCATTTTCAATGCGGGATGATTTTTAGTGTTGACAATATACCTATGGGGGGTATACTATAAATACACGAAGAACAATATTGCAAATGAGGTGCGAAACGATGGACGCCAATGCGGAGTTGAAACAGGCATCTTTTCAGATAACAGGCATGACCTGCGCGGCATGCGCCAACCGGATTGAAAAAGGGCTTCAACGAATAGACGGAGTCAGCGAGGCTAACGTGAATTTTGCGATGGAGAAGGCGACGGTGACGTTCGATCCCGGCAAGGTGGACGCCGCCGGCATGGAGCAGACGATCGCCAAGCTGGGCTATGGGGTCGTCAAGGAGGCGGTAGACTTCGACATTACCGGCATGACTTGCGCGGCATGCGCCGCGAAGATCGAGAAGGCGCTGAACAAAATGCCCGGCGTGTCGAAAGCCGCAGTCAACTTCGCCATGGAGACGGCGCGCGTGGAGTACAGCCCTGCGGAGGTATCTCCGGCCGACATGCAGCAGAGGGTAGCCAAGCTCGGCTACGAGGCGATCCTCAAGCAGGCCAAAGAGGAGGCAGGCGAGCATCGCGCGGCCGAGATCAGGAAGCAGAAGCGCAAGCTGTGGATTTCCGCTGTGCTCTCTTTTCCGCTGCTGTGGGCGATGGTCAGCCACTTCTCGTTCACGTCCTGGATCTGGCTGCCGGACATTTTGATGAATCCGTGGGCACAGCTTGTGCTCGCGACGCCGGTTCAATTTTACATCGGCAGACAGTTTTATGTGGCCGCGTACAAAGCGCTGCGCAACAAAAGCGCCAACATGGACGTGCTCGTTTCCCTCGGCACCTCCGCCGCTTACTTTTACAGCTTGTATCTAACTCTCGAATGGGCGTTGAGCACGGATGCACACCGGCATGCGCCGGAGATGTATTTTGAGACGAGCGCGGTGCTGATCACACTTGTTATTTTGGGCAAATTGTTCGAAGCCCTCGCCAAAGGACGGACGTCCGAAGCGATCAAAACGCTGATGGGCCTGCAGGCCAAAACGGCGCTGGTCATTCGCGACGGAAAAGAACTGAGCATTCCGGTTGAGGAAGTCGTCGTGGGCGATGCCGTCATCGTCAAGCCGGGCGAAAAAGTTCCGGTCGACGGAGTCGTGCTGGAGGGCTCCTCATCGGTGGACGAATCGATGCTGACTGGTGAAAGCATGCCAGTCGGCAAACGGGCGGGCGATACCGTCATCGGTGCAACGATCAACAAAAACGGCATGCTGAAAGTGCGCGCGGCCAAAGTTGGCAGAGACACGGCTCTTGCCCAGATCATCAAAGTCGTCGAAGAGGCGCAGGGCTCCAAAGCTCCGATTCAGCGGATTGCCGACGTCATCTCCGGCGTGTTCGTTCCTATCGTCGTAGCCATAGCCGTCATCGCGTTTGCGGTTTGGTACCTGTGGATCGTCCCGGGCGATTTTGCCGGAGCGCTGGAAAAAGCGATAGCCATTCTCGTCATTGCGTGCCCTTGTGCGCTCGGACTGGCAACGCCGACGTCCATTATGGCCGGTTCCGGCCGGGCGGCCGAGCTCGGTATTTTGTTCAAAGGCGGCGAGCACCTGGAGTCGACCCACCGCATCGATGCCGTGATTTTGGATAAAACAGGCACGGTGACCAAAGGTAAGCCCGAATTGACCGACGTTCTTACGAAACTGGAAGAGTCCGAATTTCTCCGGTTGGTAGGCGCAGCCGAAAAAAGCTCGGAGCACCCTCTGGCCGAAGCAATCGTCCAGGGGATTCGCGGCAAGGGCGTTGATCTGCCCGATGCCTCGGAATTCGAGGCGATTCCCGGTTTTGGCATCCGGGCAACCGTTGACGGAAGGGAGGTGATGATCGGCACGCGGAAGCTGATGGCCCGGCATAACATCGACGCAGCCGCCGCGCTTCCCGTCATGACGCAGCTTGAGCAGGCGGGCAAAACCGCCATGCTGGCAGCCGTGGACGGCGTTTACGCCGGAATGGTGGCGGTGGCCGACACGATTAAAGAGACGTCCAAAGAAGCCGTATCCCGCTTGAAGGGGCTGGGCATACAAGTCATCATGATCACCGGTGACAACCAGCGCACCGCGGAGGCGATTGCGGGGCAGGTCGGCATTGAGCGCGTGCTGGCCGAAGTGCTTCCCGAAGGCAAGGCCGAGGAAGTGAAAAAGCTCCAGGCGCAAGGACTCCGCGTGGCGATGGTCGGCGACGGCATCAACGATGCGCCTGCACTCGCGATGGCCGATATCGGCATGGCGATCGGCACGGGCACCGATGTGGCGATGGAAGCCGCCGACGTTACGCTTATGCGGGGGGATTTGAACAGCATCCCCGATGCGATTGAAATGAGCCGCCGCACAATGGGCAACATCAAGCAAAATCTGTTCTGGGCGCTTGGCTACAACACGCTCGGCATCCCGATTGCCGCAATCGGCCTGCTCGCCCCTTGGGTGGCCGGCGCGGCCATGGCGCTAAGCTCCGTTTCCGTCGTGCTCAACGCCCTCCGGCTGCAGCGGGTGAAACTGTAACGGCCCTCGAAGCTTGACAAAAACGCCCCCGGTCCCGGCCTTGGCGTTTGACAATAAGGTCCCCCGCCCCGGCCCTGGGAGCTTGACAATAAGGCTCCCTGGCCTCGGCCCATTGGCGCTTGACAATATACCGTATGGGGGTATGATAAAGAGAATACCCGGGAGGGAGGTGCCTTCTATGGAAACGGAGCTGGAACAAAACAACGGAGCAAGCAGCTGCCACGACGATCAGGCCCGCAAGAGCCATCACTCCGACAAACTGAAATCCGATCTGATCAAACGGTTGAACCGGATCGAAGGCCAGGTGCGCGGCGTAAAGGGGCTTATCGAAAAAGATACCTATTGCGATGATGTGCTGCACCAAATCGCGGCGATTCAGTCGGCGTTGAACGGAGTAGGCAAGCTGCTGCTCGCAGGACACCTCAAAAGCTGTGTCGTCGAAAGAATTCAAGAAGGCGACATGGACGTTGTGGATGAACTGCTCAAGACGATGAATACTTTAATGAAATAAAAAACATTTGCGCGAAGGAGCGATAACTATGTCTAACGTTACATTGAAAGTAGAAGGAATGTCCTGCAACCACTGCGTGAACTCGATAGAAAAAGCGATGAAAGAGATCGGCGCCGAAGGCAAAGTGAACCTTGCCAGCAAAGAAGTCGCCGTACAGTATGACGACAGCAAGCTGACGCTTGCGGCAATTAAGGAAGCGATCGAAGAACAAGGATACGACGTAGTTCAATGAGCAATAAAACCGGCGCGCTCTTTATTGCCGTAATACCGAACTAAGGAGCGTTCCCATAGTTGACAACGAGCCAGCCCGCACTAGTTTGTTTCAAGTAAAAAATATGAGGCAAGCTGTCTGTAAATTTACCGTCCCATTCATGTAAAACAAAACGCCGACTTCCATCTTTATCCACATAGCCATCGTTGTTTACCGTATATTGTACCGCTGTGCCGCCAAGTTTTTTCTGTATAGCTTGTTTCGGCGACCTGGAATATACGAAAAAATATAAAAGGATATACACGATAAGAAAAAGTATACCGGCAGCGAGAATGGTTTTATAAAGAACCTTAACCATGGTATTTAGCATGTTGACCTCCAAATCTTCGCACCGCGCGCAGCTTTCAGTGCGCAGTTCCCATTCTTCGCGCAATGCGCGGCGTTTCGCTGCGTGTCGGCGGTAATTAGCGCCAAGCGGTGCCGACGGCAGCGGGGGACGATAGCCGTTCTGCCGCGGTGCGCATTTGGCGGTCATCCGTGACTGGAACGCTCGCAGTTCCGCCGCTGCCGAGTCCCTAATCGAAAAAAGCACGAATCGCCAGAGGGCTTGTCCTCATGCGGTGCGTGCTTTTGTGTTTGTTGTAATGAACCGATCCGCCGCATTTAACGGGTAACATGGAGAAAGCCTGCAAAAGTGCATCTTTTTGCCCACTGGCAAGCTTGAAACGAAAAATTCCTGCAAAAATGCAGGTTTTTCGGCTCGCGCACGGCCTTAGATCCATTTTCACCGGGAATTCCTGCACAATTGCAGGCTTTTCCCCAAAATGGGTCACTTTCACCGAAAAAGCCTGCACTTTTGCAGGCTTTTCGGGTTTCTCGGCCCTGGAGGCTACTAAGCTCTGTAGGGTTTCCCGGCCCCTGGAGGTTGCTAAGTTCTGTACGGGTTTCTCGGCCCCTGGAGGTTGCTAAGTTCTGTACGGGTTTCTCGGCCCCTGGAGGTTGCTAAGCTCTGTACGGGTTTCCCGGTCCCCGCAGGTTGCTAGCTCTGTGCAGGTTTCCTTGCCCCAGCAGGATGCTAGCTCTGCGCGGGTTTCCCGGTCCCCCACGTGCCCCTTAGCCCTAGCGGGCTTCCCGCATCCGGGCTCGCCACCCGCCCGTGCTGCGCCAGCCGCGGCGTCCGCCTATTGAATGCTTCCGGAAACAGAGCCCCCGGATGCGAGTTCCGACGTGCAATATTTGCAGCGCGACGCTTGGGCCGGAATGTCGGACAAGCAGTGCGGGCACTGTTTGGTAGCCGGCGCTTTTTCCTTCGGTTCTTCTTTTTTGCGGAATTTGCTCAGCTGCTTCACGACCATGAAAATGACAAAAGCGACAATCAGAAAATCAAGAAAAGTAGAAATAAATTGCCCGTAGTTAAAGGTAGGCGCGCTTTTTGCCGCGGCGTCCGCCAGCGTAGCGTAATGTTTGCCGTCGAGAGGGATGAACAAATCGTTGAACTTCACCTTGCCCAGCAGCAGTCCGATCGGCGGCATGATCAAGTCGTTCACGATTGAAGTGATAACTTTGCCGAAAGCGCCCCCGATAATGACCCCGACCGCCAAATCGACCATATTACCTTTAAAAGCAAAATCTTTAAATTCCTTTAGCATCATAAACCTCCGTATCACTGGTGTTGAATGCATTGTAGCACAAACTTGGACGGCCTTCAAAGCACAATTGCGGCGGGTATTTTCATTTACCGGCCATATCTGTCTATAATGAATGTAATACTACACTCAGGGGTCCGGCGGGCGAAACTGCTGACTCCCAGCTTGAATGGAACAGGAGAGAGGCCTTATGTCTGCTCGCCGCTTGCGATGGAAGGAGACGCTGCTGCTGTCGAATTTGTCGATGGAGAAGAAGCTGATTGTCGTCTTCGTATTCCTCATTATTTTGCCGATTACACTGACGGGGTATATTTCCTATCAGAACTATTCCACGTCGATCAAAAAAAATACGAGCCTCTACGCGTCGCAATTAACGGACAATATTACGAAGCGGCTGGACGATTATATCGGGGATATGGAGCAAATCTCGCAAATTCCGCTCTATTTGACCTCCTTCCAGCAGCTGCTGGAGGACAAGACGGAAACGCTGACCCAGAAGCAGGTCGAGATGGAAAATTACATCCGCATTATGAACAACATCAAGCGCGGCACGAATTCCATATACATTTTCGATAACGATAATAACAAATACTACAACATTATGACCGGCGGCGTCAGGACGGACCTGGACGAACGATCCGGCGAATGGCGGCGGCTGGCCCAGAGCGCCGGGGGTAAATCCGTGTTTTTGAGCACGCAGCAGTTGGCGAACTGGCAGACCGGCAAATTTGCTTTCACGGTGCTCCGGGAAATCCGCGATTTTTATACCCAGGAATCGATCGGAACGATCGCCGTCGACGCCAGCATCAGCGTCATTCAAAATGTCGTCAGCGATTTGGAAAACGCCGCGCACGGCAAGGTGCTTATTATCGATGCGGACAACAGCGTCATTTACGATACCGAGCAAAAGCGGATTACGGAAAAAATCAAAGACGATCCGGTCGTGAATCTGGCTGTCGGCACATCGGGCGATTTTATAAAAGAAATTGATGGCATTAAATATTTATGCATTTATTCGCAATCGCTGAAAACCGGCTGGAAAACGATCATCCGCATCCCGCTTGCCGAAATTACGAAAGATGCCGTGTATACGCAAAACATAACGCTGCTGGTCACCTGCATCATTATGGCGTTCGCTCTGTTTATTTCGATTTTGATCTCTTATGCGCTTACAAAGCCGATGAAACGGTTAATGCGGTTAATGAAAAAAGCCGAGAACGGCGATCTGGACGTCAGCTTCCAGGTGCAGAGCAGGGACGAGGCGGGGCGGCTCGGGCTGCATTTTAACAGCATGCTTGCGCGGATCAAAGAGCTCATCGGACAAGTGTACGTGATCGAGGGCCGCAAAAAGGAAGCGGAACTGGCGGCGCTGCAAAACCAGATCAATCCGCATTTTTTGTACAATACGCTTGAGACGATCCGGATGACGGCGGAAATCAATGACGATGAGGAAGCCGCTGAAATGATCGCCGCGCTGGGCAAGCTGTTCCGGTACAGCATCAACCCGATGAAAGGAACGGTCGCGCTGCACCAGGAGTTCGAGCACCTGCAAACCTATATTCAAATGATCAATTACAGGTACCGCGACAAGTTCCGTCTCGCTTTGGACGATTTCCAGGCGATTCGGTATTATCCCGTCATTCCGCTGCTTTTTCAGCCGATTGTGGAGAACGCCATTGTCCACGGGCAGACCGAGGATGACGAGCCGATCGACATTCATGTTTCTTATGAAATCGCGGGCCACCTGCTGACCTTGCGAATTGAGGATAACGGCAGCGGCATCGAGGCCGACAAGCTGCGGCGTCTGAACGAGAAGCTGAAGCAAGGCTTCTTGCATGAAGCTGCGCCCCAGTCTCCGCTACCGCTACTGACTCCGTCTCCACTACCGCCACCGTCCCCGTCTCCGGCCAGAGGGATCGGCCTGTTGAACGTGGACGAGCGGATCAAGCTGCATTACGGCGCCTCGTACGGCCTGGAACTGTTCAGTCGGCCGGGAGAGGGGACGACCGTCGTTATTTCGCTGCCCTATAACATACAGATCTGAAGGGAGGGACCGGCATGAAAATCATGATCGTGGATGACGAGGAAAAAATCAGGCTCGGCTTGTCCAAGCTGATCGAAAAAGCGTCGCCTCATTACGAAATTGCCGGCTTGTACGCCGGCGCTTCGGATTGCCTGGCCGCCCTGGAAACCAATAAGCCGGATGTAGTTATCACCGACATCAAAATGCCGGGCATGACGGGGCTGGAGCTCGCCAAATTGATCAAGCAAAGGGACCAGGACATCAAATGCGTCATTTTGAGCGGGTTCGGCGAATTTGAGTATGCCCGTTCGGCCATCTCGTCCGGGGTGTCCGCTTATTTGCTGAAGCCCGTAGACAAGCAGGAGCTGTACGAGTTGCTGGCGGGGCTGCACCAAAGCATTCAGGCGAAACCGGCCATGCTTTCCGGCAAAGACGATACGTTTTTGCGGCAGGCGCTGCTCGGAACGGGAGACAAGCAGGCGGCTGCGCTCGCGCTCAAGGACTCGTATCCGGAGCTTGTTCATATGCCGGCATTTGCCGTTGCCGCGGTTGTGACAGATTCCGCCCCGCCGAAAACGGCTTTTCGCAGCGGCTTTCAGCCGGAGCTCGCCGCCAAATATGAAATCGTGACGATGGATGACCGCACCACGGCTTTGATCGCCGCATTCGAGGATGCGGATCATGCAATTGAAGCATGGGAAGCCCAGCTCGGCAGCATATTAACGAAGGAGCGGGCTTTTTCCGCTTCGGTCGGCATCGGCAGGCTGTGCGCGCACTGGAGCGAATGGGCCGAAAGCTACCGGGAAGCGCTGGAAGCTACGGAGTACAATTTTTACGGTACAGGCCGGTCCACGGTCACCCGGGCGGAGCAGGTCGCGTTCGGCAATCTGCACAAGGTGGAGTCGTACCGGAAAAGAGTGCTGGAGAGTATGGAAATTTTCGATCTGCCCAGCGTCGAAATCCATTTGCGGGACATGCTGCGGGAAATTGCCAACATCAAAATTCGCATGCACCACTTGATCGAGCTTGTGGAGACGCTGTTTTATGCGCTGAACAAAGAAGCCGGCAAACGCCGGGAAACCGCGACTCAGCCGGAGCTTTCCATAGACTGGGGGATGGAACTGAAAAAATGCTTTACCTACAACGAGGCAAAAGCGTTAATCGAGCTGCGGCTGCTGAGCGGGCTGAACTCGTTGATGAACGAAAGAAGCAGTCAGGGAAGCATGACCGTTTTTCAAATCAAAAAAATTATCGAGCAGGAGTACGCGGAGGCGCTGGATTTGAACAGTTTGGCGAAGCGGGTGTTTTTGACTCCGAGCTATTTGAGCAAATTGTTCAGCCAGGAGACGGGGACGACGATCATCGAGTACATCATTTCCGTGCGGATGAACAAAGCGAAAGAACTGCTGAAAGATCAGATTCATTTGAAAACGTACCAGATCGGCGAGCTCGTCGGCTACCGCGATCCGGCTTATTTCAACAAACAGTTCAAAAAAGTCGTCGGTCTGACGCCCAAAGAGTACCGGGATGTTGTTAGCTAATTGTTAGCATAAAATTTCTGAAATACGCAAAAATAATACAATAAAAACAAAAAAACTACATATCAATCTGCCCTGCTCAGAAATATAATTAACATGAAAGCGATAACAAATGAGAATTTCATTATTTCAAGGGGGTATTCAAATTGAAAAAGTGGCTCACAACCGGAATGGCGTTAGTATTGACCGTATCCGTGGCGGCGGCATGCGGCAAATCCCAGGGAGACGGCGCGGCTTCGACTTCTCCTGCGGCAACCGGCAATGCGGCGGCAACCGCAGCTCCTGGCGCAGGCGGCGCAACCGATAATATCAAAGGCAAAATTACAGTGGTCACCCACCGCACGGATTTGGTGGACACCAAGTTCAAAGAGTGGGAGGCGGCTTTTAAAAAGAAATATCCGAAAGTGGAAGCGGTTGAAGTCGAAGCGATCAAAGACTACGGCCCGACGATGAAAGTCAGATTGTCCACCGGCGAGCTTGGCGACGTGAACATGATTCCCGACGGCGTTCCCAACGGCAAACTGGGCGATTATTATGCGTCGCTCAACGACCTTGGCCTCAACGACAAAGTGTACTTCTCGGATATTAAAGCGTCGGGCGGCAATACGTACGGACTTCCGAGCGGCGTGAACACGAACGGTGTCGCTTACAACAAGCAGGCTTTCGCCAAAGCGGGCATCACCGACGTTCCGAAAACGCTGGACGAGTTGTACGCCGACGCCGAAAAGCTGAAAGCTGCGGGCATTACGCCGCTGGCGACGAACTTCAAAGACAAATGGCCTCTAAGCGAATGGGACGTCATCGCCTTTGAAATTTCCGGCGACCCTGAATTCCGCGGCTCCATGACCAAGACGGACGCTCCTTTCGGTCCGGGAACTCCATACGAAAAATCGCTAACGATCCTGAAAACTTTCGTTGACAAAGGCTACACCGAAAAAGATTTGATGTCCACCGATTGGGAATCGTCCAAGAAGGACGTAGCCAGCGGCAAAACGGCGATGTATTTCCTTGGCAACTGGGTCGTGCCGCAAATTATCGAGAACGGCGCCAAATCCGAAGATATCGGCTTCTTCCCGCTGCCGTACGATAACAGCGGCAAATACAATGCTAACATGGGTCCCGACTACATGTATGGCGTAGCGAAAAACAGCAAAAACATCGAAACAGCCAAAGCTTTCGTCAAATTCATGGTGGAAGAATCCGATTACGCCGACTTTGCGGGCATGATCCCTCCCGACAAGTCGAAGCAGCCTAAACTGCCTCAATTGCAGCAATTTATGGCGCTGAAACCGAATTCCCTGCAAGGCAAGCCGGATCCGGACGCTTACGGCAACATCGCCAACAAAGCGCAAATCGACTTCATGGGCGGAGCTTACGTGCAAAAATTGATTCTGGGCAAAGACTTCAAAGCCGGTCTTGACGAGCTTAACAAAAAATGGGCCGACGCAAGAAAAGCGGTCGGACAATAATTCGGTTAGCTTCGGGTAAATAACAAAAATAGATTGTCATGCGCTCCATGATGATCTATTTTTGTTGCCGGTTTGGCTTTCTATCATTCGGGTAAAGAAGGGATTGCTATGATCAACCTCAGCTATAAAGCGCAGCGCCGGGTCATTTTGGTATCGTTTTTGACGATTCCGCTCATTTTGCTTGCTACATTTACGTTTTACCCTGCATTGAGATTAATTCAATTAAGCTTTACCGACTGGGACGGATTCAGCTTGAATTACAAGTGGGTCGGCTTTGCCAACTACAAGGAAATTTTTTCGAATAAGGAAATTTTCGGCGTTTTCAGCCACAACCTTTATTATTTTATCGGCGGCATTATTCAAAATATGATCGCCTTGTATTTTGCCATCGTCCTGAATACGAAGCTGAAGGGCCGCAATGTGTTCAGAGTGCTGCTCTTTCTGCCTTACATTTTGAACAGCGTGGCGACGGCCTACATGTTCCAGTTTATCTTCAATTCCGATCACGGCACGCTGAATACGCTGCTTGAATGGGTCGGTCTTGGCGCTTACAAGCAAAGCTGGCTCGGCAACATGTCGCTCGTCAACGTTTCGCTGGCCTCGATTTCATTGTGGAAATATATGGGTTTCAACATGGTCATTTACTTGGGCGTTTTGCAGTCGATTCCCGGGGACTTGTACGAGGCCGGCAAAATCGACGGGGCCAATTCGTTTCAAAGCCTGCTCTACATCACTCTGCCCAACATCCGCAAAATCATCGAGCTCAACATGCTGCTAACCGTATCGGGGGCGCTGGAAGTGTTCGATATTCCTTATGTCATCACCGGCGCGGCGGCAGGCAGCGATACATTCGTCACCAAAGTGAACGATGTTGCGTTCAAATTCAATAATTTCGGGCTCGGCTCGGCCATGGCGATCGTGCTGCTCATTATTGTTTTCGTCGTCATTACCGTTCAACGTAAATTCATTTTGCGCGGGGAGGAATAAACAATGAATCGGAAACCCTCTGCCGTTCTGCTGGACGCGTTGAAATATTTGACGCTTGTCATCGGGGTGCTCTGCGTGCTGGTTCCGCCCTATGTCATTGTCGTGAACGCTTTTAAAACCGGCAAAGAATACGCCGCAACAAGCCCGTTCAGCTTCCCGGAAAGCTTTTTCAACTTCGCCAATTTCATCAAAGTGATCGAGGTCGGCAAACTGGGCAGCGCCTTTATGAACACGGGAATTATTATCGTTTCGTCGCTTGCGATCAATATTATTTTGGGCACGATGGTCGCCTACGCCCTGGGCCGGTTTCAATTTAAAGGAAGAGGCTTGATTTTGGCTGCTTACCTGGTAGCTACGTTTATCCCGCTTATTACGACGCAGGTGGCCACTTTCAGCATCATTCAAGGCTTGGACCTGTTTAATACGAAAAAAGCGGCCATCCTGCTGTACGCCAGCACCGATGCCGTGCAAATTTACTTGTACCTGCAATTCATCAGCAAAATCCCTTATTCGCTGGACGAAAGCGCGATGATGGAAGGGGCGTCGCTGTTCCGCATTTACCGTACGATTATTTTCCCGCTGCTGGGACCGGCTACGGCTACCGCGGTGATTCTCAAAACGATTCAAATATACAATGACATGTATATTCCGTGGCTGTATATGCCTTCGCAAAAGCTGGGCGTCGTCTCGACATCGCTCATGCGCTTCGCGGGCCCGAACAGCGCCCACTGGGAGCTGATTTGCGCAGCGATTTTGATCATCATGATTCCGACTATCATCATTTATTTGATTTTGCAGCGGTTTATTTTCTCCGGCATCGTCAGCGGATCGGTGAAAGAATAAAGTTCATTTAAACAGATAAAAAATACGGATTGGGTGTGTGGGATTTGGACTACATCAAGGGAATGACATGGGGCTGGGTGGGGACACGCGGTACATGGGCTAACGAAACCGCTGACTTTTCACTGGAACAGATGGCCAAGCTTGGCGTGAACTGGACGGCGATCGCACTTTCCGCCCTTCAGGATCATCCCCAGGCGACGAGCATTCATTATAAAAACGAGCCTACCGTGACCGATGAGGAAGTGGTATGGGCTATTGAAAAGGCGCATCGCTTAGGGCTGAAGGTATGCCTGAAGCCTGTCGTGAACTGCGCCAACGGCGTGTGGCGGGCGCACATCAACTTTTTCGACTACGACGTGCCCTGCGAGCCGAAGTGGAGCGACTGGTTTGCCAGCTACAACGAGTTTATTTTGCATTACGCGCGGATCGCGCAGGACACCGGCTGCGAAATGTTTTGCGTAGGCTGCGAGATGGTGCAGACGGACCGCAGGGCGGAGGAGTGGAGAGCGCTCATCGCCAAAGTAAGGGAAGTCTACAGCGGCATCATCACCTACAACTGCGACAAGTACCAGGAAGAACGCGTGACCTGGTGGGACGCCGTCGATGTCATTTCGTCCAGCGGGTACTACCCGATCGGCTCCTGGGACGAGCGCGTCGCCGCGCTGGAGGCTTTCGCCGCGAAGCACGACAAGCCGTTCTTCTTCATGGAAGCCGGCTGCCCCAGCCGTCAAGGTTCGGCCGACCTGCCGAACGACTGGGGCCTCGCCGGACCCGTCAGCCTGCAAGAACAGGACGAGTATTACCGCGTCATGTTCGAGAAGATCGGCAGCAAGCCGTGGTTCCACGGCTTCATGCTGTGGGACTGGCCTGCCGCGCTGTACGGCGAGGGAGAAGCTGCAGGCAATGACGACTATTGCATGTACAAAAAGCCGGCGAGCGAGACCATCGAAGCTTTCTACCGCCGCCGGTAGGGCTTTCGGCACCGGTGTCGGGGTCGGCGCGGTGCCGAACCCGGCAATCTTACGACCCTTGGAATGACTGATTTAGCAGTATAAACAGAAGAATCCCCCACTCGCATATGCAGGTGGGGAGGTTTTTAGACATCTTCTGTTTCGTCAAGTCCTATGTTGTCAGGGTCATCAGGATCATAATCAGGATCCTGTTCATCTGGCAAAGCTGTTTCTGAATTGAATGCTCCTTGATCCCGAACTGTACCATTATCATCTTCGTATGCCGTCCAATTGAATGTAACATTTGACGGATAATAATACGCTGCATTCGTATTGTCATTACTATAGCCATACGCAACGTTTGTTTCTAGATACATTTGATCCGTGTTTACATGGTTTAATGCCGTTTGAGCCTTTCCTTCCTCAGCCCCCATATCGTTGACATTGAATGAGTTCTCAAGTGGAGTTAAATTCCAACTCTTATCCCCAGGTCCTCCCAATCTTCCATTCCAAAGATGCCCTCGTACCTGATCCCCCATTTCAAATCTTTCGTTGAGTAGATCCCAACCAGCAGGATCGACGGATGGCGCATTCGAGCCAGGACCCAATGTATTTCCAGAAACGATTGCTTCAACATGAGATGACCGGCCATTGTTTTCAGTATGAGCAGAGTGGTGGACTTCGAGTTCACGTTGAATAATCGGGGAAGACGTCATAAGCATTTTACCTACAGCACGATTGCCATATTGCCGTTGAAGTTGAGCAACTGTGCCGAGGGTAGGCGTGGTGATTCTAGGCATAGATACAGATGTAACCCTGGAATCCTTTTGATTCCTCTGTCCGTGGGTAAACATTGTTTAAGCCCCCTCACTACCATGATTTTTCCCTAATCATACTATTTTTTAATTCCAAGAAATAGTATTTTACCATATAAATATTAGAAAAAATTGGGTTAAAAATCTCAATCATACATTCAAAAATAAAAAATCCCTCGGGCCTCTTGTCGCTGGTGAGTGTTAATAAAATATATTTACAAGCGCTGCGTGGCACCATAGAGGATGAAAGTTGTCTTCCTTTTCACACCGCGCGCAGTGCGCGGTGTTGCGCTGCATGACGGCGGTCGGTCGATCACATTCCAAGGTGGAACTGGTGCACTTACTGGCAACGCATCCTGCAGAAAAACCTTCACTTACCAGGCTGCTCAGAAACACATACGCCAGAGCCGGCCGAACTAAACTGCCTGGTTGCGCGAAGAAAACCTGCAAAAGTACAGTTTTTGCTCGATGGATGCGCTGGCTACGGAAAAACTCCTGCAATTGTGCAGGCTTTTCGCCGCGAACACGGGCTCAGACTCATTTTCATTGAAAAATCCTGCACATTCCAGGCTGTTGAGAAACCCCCTTTTTTCCTGGATGCTCAAAAAAAGCACCAAAAGCATGAGCCAAATACCCCTCTCAGATCGTTTTAAATCAATTTTTTCTCTTCAAGATGAGTGCCCCCACATAAAAATTGATCTGAGAGGAAACCCGTTAGACTTTCTCAACAGCCTGACATTCGCAGGCTTTTCGTCAAAATGAACCATTTCCACAGAAAATTCCTGCACTTTCGCAGTTTTTTTGCGCACTAGCGACGAAACCGGCGGCGGGTGCGTTAGATCCAGTAGCCCACCAAAAGGGAACCAGCGCGGTCACGCCCCATAACACTCCCGGCGCGTGTAACCCACCGACGGCCTGCCCGCCTTGGCTGCTTCGTCCAAGCCCCACCTGCCTCCCTGGCAAAAAATGACGGAGTGCCAAGATTTTCTCGGCACTCCGCTTCCTCAGCCCCTCACTCCTGAAATCTCTCGATGATTTCAAAACACGCCCGGCTGTTATGGTAAGGACATTTCCAGGCGTTCACCTTCTGCTGGCCGGCATAGGGGACGCCGTCCCTGGACAGCTTGCCGTGCCACTCCCCGTTGGCGCGGTCGATGACATGGGCTTCGATGAAGTCCCATGTTTTTGCGGCTGCCGCCAAGTACTTCTCGTCGCCGGACGCGCCGAAGGCGTTCGCGAAGCCGACGACGGCTTCCGCTTGCGGCCACCAGTCTTTGTCCGCATCGATGATGCGGCCCTCGCCGTCCGCCTCGTTCCATACGGCGCCGTCCGTATCGCGGCCGCGGCTGTACACGGCCTCCGCCATCTCCAGAGCGACCTCCCTGACGGTCGCGATAAGCTTGTCATCTCCGGTGGCATGGGCGGCTTCATCCAGCAGCCAGCTGCCCTCGATGTCGTGGCCATAGGAGATTTCGCCGCAGGCGGCGTTCCATTTTTCATCAAAAAAGAGGGAAAATGCCCCTTTGGAACGGTCGACGATCCGTTCGACGGTCACTTCGATCAGTTCCTTCAGCTTGCCGCGCAGATGGGGGAAATCCCACGCCCGCAGCAAGTTCGTATAAGCTTCCATCATATGCAGGTGGGAGTTCATCGATTTGTCGTCGCCGCTGGAATAGATGTCGAGCTTCGCTTCGCCGCGCTGCAGCGACCAATTTTGCGAAAAAGCTTCAAAATAGCCCTTGTTTGCGCTATCGTAGCAGTAGGCTTCCAATTCCGCATAAAGCTTTTGGGCGCGCTCCAGAGCGTCCTCGGCGCCGGAGGCCAGGTAGAACTCCGATAATGCGTACAGCGTGAACGCTTGCCCGTAAATATGCTTGCGGGTCTCAAGCGGACGCCCTTTGTAATCGACGTTCCAATAATAGCCGCCATATGCCGCATCGTAGAAATAGGTTGTTATGTAATCGTAAGCGCGCTGTGCTAACTGCAAATAACGTTCAGTATGAAACAGGCGGTATGCCTTGGAAAAAGTCCAAAGAATGCGGGTGTTGAGGACAAGCCCTTTTGCCGCCCGGTTCCGAACGGTCATGTCGTTGTCGATCTCGCCGAAAAAGCCGCCGTTTTCCGAATCTACGGTATTGTCGGCCCAAAAAGCCAGCAGGTTCTGCACCTCTTTCCGCATGCTGTCCGCCAGGTCGGATTTTGTCATGGTAGAAGTTGTCATCGATCGGTTCTCCAATCTTTTTGAAAATAAGTAGTCACAATTTATTGTGTTATGATAATATTATGCTAACAAATAAAAGGGAGTCAACTTGCAATAGTTGCAGACCGTGTAGAATGGGTGAACAAATTTGTCGGAAAAAATTACGATGCAAGATATAGCCGACCGGCTCGGCGTGTCCAAATATGTCGTTTCCAAAGCGCTTTCCGGAAAGTCCGGCGTCAGTGCGGCCACACGTCAGAGAGTGTTGGTCATGGCGGGGCAGCTCGGTTATTTGGCGCAGAAGAAGCCGGCCGCGCTTGAGGCGGATCAGGAGAGAAGAGGGGGATTCAAAGGGATCGAGGAAGGGCGGAGCACTGTGCTCGTGCTTATGCCCAATATTCGCCACCAGACGAGAGATTCGAACTATTGGGGCAAAATACTGGACGGCATTTCCAAGGAGCTGGAAAACCGCGGCGCGGACATGTTGACGCTGACGCTCAATTCGGCGGAAGGGCTTAACGGCAGCCTGCGCCCGCAAAGCCTGGCGGGGGTTATCGGCGTCGGTGAAATATCGCGCGCTTTGCTGCTTGAGGTGCACCGGCTCGGCTTGCCGCTCGTGCTGCTGGATCATGACGATCCTTTTATTTCCGCGGATCAGGTTTTTGCCAACAACCGCGAAAGTGCCTATCGCATCGTCCAGTATTTGCTCGGTCTCGATCACCGCAGCCTGCAGTTCGTCGGCAATACGACGTTTTCCAAAAGCTTCCGCGAACGCTGGCACGGTTTCCGGGAAGCGCTTGAGGAGGCCGGGGTTCCGTACCGGCCGGAGCCGTTCCAACAGCTGCTGCATCTCGAAGAACTGGAAAGCCAGCTGCAGGAGGAGCAGATCCGCGAAGCGCTTCGGCCGCACCTCGGACAAAGCACGCTGCCGTCCGCGTTGGTCTGCGCTAACGACCGGATCGCGTTCGCGGCGATCTCGGCGCTTCGCTCGCTCGGCGTATCCGTCCCGGAAGAGGTGTCCGTCACGGGATTCGACAACATCGATCCCGATTACCCGAACATGCCGGAGCTTACGACGGTGAATGTAACCAAGGAGACGCTCGGCAAACGCGGCGCGGACGTGCTGTTCTGGCGCAGCGCAAACCGGGAGCTGCCCGCCGAAACCATATTGATCCGCGGTGACGTCCTGATCCGCAAATCGGCGGTTTCCCCGCGCATCCACGATCTGCCTCACGAGAACCGAATTTCGGGCATATAACTTCACGAAAAAAACCTTTCCTGCACGGTGTACGAAGTACGACGGCTAGGAAAGGTTTTTTCTTCTATAGTCCGAGCAGAAATTGGATGATCTTGTCGGATACGCCGGGAAGCTGCTCGTGTCCGAAGTCCGGGAAAACGTTCACCGACTTGCCGGACCTGATTTTGTTATAAACGGCGAATTGCGTCGACGGAGGGCAGACCCGGTCCATTAAGCCTACGGTCAGCTGAACTTCGCCTTGAATGCGGTTCGCCAAATGCTGGATATCGATATAGCCCAGCTTGGTAAATATTTCGGCCTCCTGCTTATGCTCCGGATCGAAAGAGCGAAAGTATTTGGTGATCTCGTCGACCGCGAGATCCATTTCCCAGCATCTTTGGTAATCGCTGAGGAAAGGGTACACGGGCGCCAGCCGCTTGATGCCCGGCTCCAGAGCGGCGCAGGCCAGCGTCAGCGCCCCGCCTTGCGAGTAGCCGAACGCTCCGACGCGCTGCGGGTCGACCTCCGGGAAGGACATGGCGATTCCCGCTATTTGCGCGCAGTCGAGAAATACCTGGCGAAAGAACAGGTTGTCGGGATGATCCTCCAGGCCGCGAATGACGTGGCCGTAAAGGGTGTTTCCCCGCACGCTGCCGGAGTCTTCGGAACGGCCTCCTTGCCCTCTGACATCCATGGCGACGATCGAATAGCCAAGCGCTGCATACACGAGCTTATCGCTCCAATCTCCGGCATCCCCCCAGTATCCGTGGAACTGAAGAATGCAGGGATGGGGGCCCGCAGCTTGCTTGGGTCTTGCATATTTGGCATGAATGCGGGCTCCGCGCACACCCGTGAAATATAAATCGAAGCATTCGGCAAAAGGAACCTGAAATTCGCTTTTTACAAGCTCAACCTGGGGATCGACCGCTTTCATTTCCGCGATGGCCCTCTCCCAATAGGCGTCAAAATCGGCAGGGCGGGGATTCGTCCCCCGGTACGTCTTTAACTGCTCCAGGGGCATGTCAACCAAAGGCATGGGAAGATACCTTCTTTCTATAAAAGATGATCTGTCCTGATGCTAACATACCCGAAGTTTTGATGCAATAGTTGTGCTAATTTATCTTGATATCCATAACAAACTGCTAACTATTTGATTTCCGCTCGCCGAGATCGTCGATTACACTTCTTTCAGCACGGCAGCAAGGCTGTCGAGAAGAGCGGCATTGTCATCGGAAGTGCCGACGGAAATGCGGACATGCTCCGAAAATCCCCACGCGCCGCCGTAGCGGACGATGATGCCTCTCGCCATCAGCTTGTCGTAGATGGTTTTCGCTTCGGGGCCAAGCTGAACCCAGACGAAATTGCTCATGCTGCGGGTAAAATGTACGCCCAGCCGCTGCAAGCCGTCGTACAACTGCTCGCGGCCGCGCGCATTGGCTTCGCGCGTTGCTTCCAGATGGGCCTGATCCGCAACCGCCCCGATCGCACCCGCTTGAGCGAGCGCGTTCACATTGAACGGCTCCTTCACCTGCCGAATCGTGCGGATGATGGCGGGGGAGGCAATGCCGTATCCGACGCGAATGCCGGCAAGTCCGTATATTTTGGAAAAAGTCCGCAGGATCACGAGGGAGTATCCTTTGCTTACAAACTCCAGGCCGTCCGTATAATCGTCCGCATCGACAAAATCGCTGTAAGCCCCGTCAAACACGGTGAGTACGCGCTCAGGCAGGGCGTCCAGCAGACGCTTGAGATCTTTTTGAGCGATATATGTGCCTGTCGGATTGTTGGGCGAGCAGATGTAGACGATTTTCGTGCGCTCCGACACCGCGGCAAGGATATCGTCAACATCGTATTGATAGTTTTCACGCAAAGGCACGGAGACGACGCGGGTATTCATCAGATCGGCGCCGAATTCGTATTCGCTGAAAGTAGGGGAAGGGATGACGATCTCATCGTCGGGCTCCAGGAACGTTTCGGAAACCAAGGTAATGAGCTCGTCGCCGCCATTGGTCACAATGACCTGCTCGCTCGTTACATTCAGTTTGCCGGCGATCGCTTGGCGCAAATCCGCCGCATCCGCGTCCGGGTACCGGTGAATGTCGGCGAGGCACGCCTGGATCGCCTCCACGGCCTTGGGCGAAGGGCCCAGCGGATTTTCGTTGGATGCCAGCTTGATCACCTTTTCAATGCCCAATTCCCGCTGCACTTCCCAGATCGGCTTGCCGGGCGAATAAGGTTTCATGCGTTGCAAAGCTTTGCGAGGCTGTACTTGTTGAGAAAGGAAAGACTCGGACATGGGAACACTCCTTAGTAAAGAATACTTTAATACGACAATTTAATAATACATCAACGCGTTACCTAAGTAAAGTTAGGCGATGAACAAGCTGCGAATTCAATGGGAATGGTAGTATAATTTGATTGGATAGACATGGAAGGGCAGGGATGTCATGGTGTTGAGCAAAATAAGGCTGGGTATACGTTTGAAAATACTTCTCGGATACATATTTATCATCGCCAGCATATCCGTTTCGTTTGTCTTGGTGAACAATCAGGTCCTGTCGATGCAGTCTGACAGAAATTTTGTCATCGATCACGATCTTGCCATCCATGACGAAACGAACCGGATCGAGAAATTCGTCATGGATATGGAGGCCGGCCAGCAGGGGTATTTGCTTACCGGCGACGCGGACTATTTAAACTTCTACAGCGAAGGCGCGCGCGGATGGCGGGAATCTTACGCCAAGCTTGCCAAGCTTGTGTCCGACAATCCGAACCAGCTTCAGCACCTGTCATCCATTCGGATATTGATCGAGCACTGGATTCGCGAATCGGCGGAACCGCTGATCGCTCTCAAAAAAGCGGATAAAAACGAGGAAGTGCTTAATTTCTATAAACAGGACTCAGGCAAAAAAAATACGCAGCAAATTCGCGACCAGTTGGAAGATTTTCGCAACAAGGAGAAAGAAACGACCAAAGATCGGGCTAACCGTTTGGATACGAGAAACCAGATTTTAACGTTCTGGATATTCGCGATCATTGCAGCCATGGTGCTGATTTCCATCACGATCGTTTTGCTGATCTCACATTCGATTGTCGGGACCATCAGGCAGGTGGCTCGAACGATCGCCAAAATCGCCCGGTCCAAAGGGGATTTTTCCCAAAGAATACAAGTGGGCACCAATGATGAAGTCAGGGATTTGGCCGAGGCGACGAATCTTCTCTTGGACAATCAGGAAGAGGGCCGCTGGCATCAAATCAGACTGACGGAAGTGATCAGCATGATGCAGGGCGTTTCCGATATGCGGACGATGGGGCAATTGTTCATCAATAAAACGGCCGGATTGTTGGATGCATCCTACGGTGTTTTCTACATTCGGTCCTTCAAGGGCAACAAAGCGCAGATGGTCAAATTGGCCTCTTTTGCGGCTGCGGCCGAGTCGGTCGGGGCGGAGGTCATTCAACTGGGAGAAGGGCTCGTCGGCCAAAGTGCGCTGGAAAACCGCTTTTTCCACCTGACGCAAGTTCCGGACGGCTACATATCCATTGCCTCGGGGCTCGGTTCGGGCAGGCCGCGGAGCATTTTAATCGCACCGGTGGAATACAACAATGAAGTCGTTGCCGTGATCGAACTGGCTTCTTTTCAGGCGTTTACAACGGAGCAATTGAGCCTGCTTGACGACATTTTGGAGGAATTCGGCACTACCGTACATAGCGTGGAAAGCCGGGCGGAGATCGAACGGCTGCTCAGAGAGTCGCAAGTATTGACCGAGGAGCTGCAAACACAGGCGGAAGAGCTGCAGACGCAGCAAGAAGAGCTGCGGATTACGAATGAACAGTTGGAAGAGCAGATCCGCTATGCGGACGAAAGAACGATGGAGCTGGAACAGATCAAGTCGGAGCTCGAGGAGTACGCCAAGCAGCTTCAGCAAAGCTCGCAGTACAAGTCGGAATTTTTGGCCAATATGTCGCATGAGCTTCGGACACCGCTGAACAGCATGCTTATTTTATCGCAAATGCTCGCCGATAACGGGCAAGGCCGGCTGACGCCGGAGGAGCAGGAATACGCCCGCGTCATTCATTCCTCAGGTCAGGATCTGCTCGTCTTGATCAACGACATTCTCGATTTGTCCAAGGTTGAGGCGGGCATGCTTGATATCCATGTCGACAGCGTTCTTCCGGCCGTGTTTGCGGACGTTATCCACACCCAATTTGCCGCGCTGGCCGAACGGAAAAATTTGGCGTTCATCCTGGAGCTGGACCCGGTCGTGCCGGGCGTCTTTTACACGGATGAACAGAGGCTTCAGCAAATTGTGAAAAATTTGCTTTCCAACGCGATCAAATTCACACATCAGGGCTCGATCCGCCTGAATATCGGGTTATGCGAGCCTGAGCGGGCCGCATTGCTGCTGCCGGCATTCGAGGATACCGACGTCGTCGCGATCTCGGTTGCCGATACGGGAATCGGCATACCGGAAGACAAGCGGAAGCTGATTTTCGAAGCGTTTCAGCAGGCCGACGGAACGACGAACCGCCAATACGGCGGCACCGGCCTCGGACTTTCCATTTGCCGTGAGCTGGTGCATCTGCTGGGCGGCTGCATTTCGCTCGAAAGCGTCGAAGGAAAGGGCAGCACGTTCACCGTCTACATTCCTTCGCTAAGATCGGAAATGCGCGATTTTGCCGCAGTGCGCAGAGAAGTGGCGGCAACCGAGCGGACCGTCATCCAGCCCGTTCCGCATCCGGTCGCGGAGGCAGTTATTCAGGCGGCGCCGGCGGTTTCGTCAGAGACGAGCTCTTTTCAAGGAAAAAGAGTGCTTGTCGTAGACGATGACGTACGCAACGTTTTTGCGCTGACAAATGCGTTGGAGAACGAGGGGATGATCGTGACTGTCGCGCATGACGGACAAGAGTGTCTGGAGCTTCTGGAGCGGCATATTCCCATCGATCTTGTGCTGATGGACATTATGATGCCGGTTATGGATGGCTACGATGCGATGAGGGCCATCAGAAAGCATCCGAAATACGAGCAAATTCCGATTATTGCGCTGACCGCCAAGGCGATGAAGCAGGATCGGGACATTTGCCTGGAGGCGGGGGCGTCGGATTATATCAGCAAGCCGCTTCATTTAAACCAGTTGTTTTCCTTAATGCGGGTGTGGCTGACAAACTAGAACAGAACAGCAGGTGATAACTAGAGAGATGGATGACATTTATTCGGATGAGTGGGATGTTTTTATGGAAGACGAGAGGGAAGCGATAGAAATCGATTTGCTGCTGGAAGGCATTCACCGGTTTTACGGGTACGATTTTCGAGGCTATGTGAGAAGCTCCATACGCCGCCGGATTCAGAACCGCATGCGCCTGGAAAAAATACCGACCGTTACCGCGCTGCTGGAAAAAACACTCCATGACCGCCGAATGGGGGAACGCCTGATCAAAGATTTCTCCATCAATGTGACGGAGATGTTTCGCGATCCCGGCTTTTTTCGGGCTTTTCGCAGCAAAGTTGTGCCTTATTTGAAGGAACTGCCGGGCATAAGAATATGGCATGCCGGCTGCTCGACAGGGGAAGAAGTGCTGTCCATGGCGATTCTTCTTGAAGAAGAGGGGCTGCTCGGCAAAGCGCGGATCTATGCGACGGATATGAACGGCATTGTCATTGACAAAGCCCGGTTGGGGGCGTACCCGCTATCGCGCATGCAGGCGTATACCAAAAATTATCTGCACGCAGGGGGCAACCGCGAGTTTTCCGCTTACTATTCGGCCGATCACGAATATGCTTATTTTGCGCCGGCGCTAATGCAGCAGGTTACTTTTTTTCAGCATAATCTTGTAACGGACTGCTCCTTCAACGAATTTCATGTGATCATCTGCCGCAATGTGCTCATTTATTTTGATATGGCCTTGCAAAACCGGACCTTGGAGTTGTTTTACGAGAGTTTGGGCACATCGGGCTTTTTGGGGTTGGGGAGCAAAGAATCGCTGCTGTATACCGGCAAGGCTCCGAACTACGAAATCATCGATTCTATGGAAAAAATATATCGAAAAATCAGATGAAAAAGCCCGCCTGGTCCGGCGGGCTCGATGTATTTACTTCTTCAAATCCAACCGGACGTCGCGTCCGTCGTCTTGGACGGTCAGTTCTTTGCCGGCCGATTTCAGGTTGTTTGCGTATTTCACCCAGGCGTCCAACATGATCGCTCCGTCTTTCCAGTCTTTGACTTCACCGAATACGGTAAAGCCGTCGCCGCTGCCGGTCGCCATAAAATCATTGGTCGTAACTTTGAATTTACGGCCCGTATTGAATTTGCCGTCTACATAGACAGGCGTACCGTCTACGAGGGTAATTTTCGAATATTTTTGCCCGTCTGGCTTGGTGTTATCCCATTCCACTTTGAGCCCGGAGAATTGAATGGCGGGAAGCTTGGAGTATTTGTCGGTCACTTCCAGCGCTTTTTTGATCTGTTCCGCCGTCATCGTGCCTGTAACGTTGTAATTGCCGAAGGGCAAAATCTCGAACATTTTGCCGTAAGTCAGATTGCCTTTGTCAACGTCGGCGCGAATGCCTCCGATATTAGTGAAGGCGATGTCGGATTGTTCGGATGCGCGCATCGCGTCCGTGATGCTGTTGCCGAGCTGGGTCGTGCCGTCGCGTTCCACACCGCCATTTGCGGCAAAGCGGAACGATTTGCGGGTAAGCGCGTCGGCGGCGACAACTTCAACTTCGCCCGATTTCGCGGAAATTTTACTTTGATATTCTTTGACCGTTTTTTGAATTTCGGCGTCTGCGGTCGTCAGGTTGGTGTAAGTTTCAAGCAGACCTGCACTGGAGGAAACGACTTTCTTCGTTTTTTTGTCGACGAACAGTTGGATGTGGCCGACCGCGTACAGCCAGCTTTGAGCCTCGACGACCGGAATTCCGTTGACAATTCCGGCTACGCGCATATGAGAGTGTCCTCCGACAATCGCATCCAGCGTACCGTTGCCGGTACCGTTCGCCAGATCGGCCATCTCGCTCATAATTTTGGCCGATTCTTTGTCCTGCTCTCCCGGAAGGTGAGACGTCACGAGAATGATGTCGCAGCCTTTTTGGCGAAGCTCGGCGGACAGCTGTTTAGCGAGCGGAACAGGGTCGGCAAAAGTCAGCCCCTGAATGTTCGTCGATTTGGTAGTCGATTTGGTTTGCGGCGTAGCGAATCCGATGATGCCGATTTTCAAGCCTTCTTTTTCGACGATGACGTAAGGCTGTGTCCAATCCACGCGCTTCCCGGTCGAATCTTCGATGATGTTGGCGCCGAGAATAGGGAATTTCGCTTTTTTGATATTGCCGATCAAGGTGTCGCGCCCGAAGTCGAACTCATGATTTCCGATTGCCGCGGCATCGTATTCCACCTCAGCCATCGTGTCCATAACGGATTGCCCGTTCGTCGTGTTGGAAATCAGCGTTCCCTGCCATGCGTCCCCGCCGTCGACAACGACAGTTCCTTTCGAATTGACGGCCCGGAAATCGGAGACGATGCCGCCGAGCGTTTCGATGCCGCCTTGGCCTTGGTTGCGTTTTTTATCGAAGCCAACTTCGATTTTGCCGTGAATATCGTTCGTGGATAAAATATCGACCACTTGGAACAAGAGCGGTTTGAGCGCTTTAACCGCTTCGTCGCGCGTAATTTCCGCATCCGGGTTAAACTTGCCGTCCAGCGTAGGCGCAAAAATACCGCTCAAAACCGCATAGGCGACATATGGGCGGGATTGCTTGGCGATGGTGTCTTGATCCGCAAAATAGTTCAATACATTTTCATTGACTTGGGGAGTTTTGCCGCCGGTCAGCACTTTGACGACCAGCTCGGCCAATTCCTGACGGGTGACAGGCGCGTTCGGATGGAACGTTCCGTCGGCGAATCCACTGATCAGCTTGGCGGCGACGGCGTTGGCGACCGCTTGCTTTTGCCAGCCCGCAAGGTCCGAGAAGGATGCCGCTCCGGCGTCCGCTTTGCTCAATTTTGCCGCGCGGTCGATCATGGTCACTACTTCGGCTCTTGTCGCCGTGCGCGTGCCGCGGTAATCGGCGTCGCCGTAGCCTTCGATCGCACCCTGCTCGACAGCCAGCTGCATATCGCTTTTTAACTTGACGTCCTTGGATGCGTTTGTTTCTGCGGCGAATGCCAAACTTCCGGTAATCGAACTTGATAGAATTGCAGCTAATGTCAGAGCAGTTAAACGAGTCTTAAACGTACGTTTCATGAATATCCTCCTTATACTCTTGCAAAATGGGAAATCCACCCACTAGTATAAGGGAATTTGATAGAATAAGAGAAGTAAATTTTATTATAAGATTGCACAAAAAAAGCCGCTTATTAACCAAAGGTTAAGTGGCTCTTTTGTCCGTATGGATTTCGAAGTGATAAATCGTATTGCGCGTCAGCACCCGAAACTCAATCCCGTCCCAGTCGATCGCCTGCACGCGGGTCGTTTTGAACGGTATATATTTGCCGATTCCGGATAAAACCATCGGGGAGCCGATCTCGGTCGGCTTGATTTCCGTAAACGTCTGGCCTTGAATTTCGTCAAAATTGAACTTGTCGGAACGATGTTTGGGTGTGACGCCATCGACTTCATAAATTTGAAGCAGCTTTAACAACCTCATGCACCCTCGCCTCCTTGTTCTTTTCTCCAGTATACACCGTCTTGCCTCAAATGGCGAAATGTGCACTGCACGGCGTGCATTGGCGGCTATCCGGCATGTCTGGCGCTTTTTCTATAAAATGATTAAAATAGAGACAAAATTGCAAATGGAGGTTAGGACAATGGCTGTTTTGAAAATAGAACACGTTGGCGTCATGGTCGCAAATATGGAAAAATCGATCCGCTTCTATGAGGAAGTCGTAGGATTGAAGCTTAAGGACACTCTGCTGCATTCGAATGGCGTGGTCAAGCTTGCGTTCCTCGGTTTTGGGGCGCACAATGAATCGGAAGTCGAACTGGTCGAAGGCTACAATGCGGGACTGCCTCAAGAAGGCAAAGTTCACCACTTGGCCTTTTCGGTCGATGATGTTGAAGCTGAGTATGAAAGAATCAAAGGTCTTAATCTCGAGCAGGTGGATGCGGAAATCACCACTCTTCCCAACGGTTCCAGATACTTTTTCTTCAACGGGCTCGACGGGGAGCGCATTGAATTTTTCCAATCTACGAGATAACCGGTTTAAAAGTTGATAGATTTGGGCATTCTATTTACTAGAATCTTAGATTTCAGTAAAGAGGTGCCCTTTTTATATGAAAAAATTATGGTTGTTCTCTATGATATGGATCGCGATTACCAGTTTTATATTTGGATGGGTTCGCCATGTGAACGCACAAGGGGACAACGATGCGCAGCGGCTGCTGGAAGCAGTCAGCCCTTACATTGCCGGTGAGGGACGAATGACCTTTAAGTATACGGGTTACTATGGAGATTGCACATCCGGCGGCGAGGAGCAGCAGCTGCAAGTGGGGAAAAAGCTGTCCCAAGCGTTTGATCTCCCGCAATCGGCTGCTCTCGGCGAATCCAACGGGCATCCGGTCTATTCTTCGAAAAGCGAGGTTGCGGAGGAAGCGCAATCCATCCTGACCGTCGCGGCACCGGCCAACCAGCCGGCTTGCTATGTCGTTCTTCGTCTTGAATCCGCCAAGCTCGCGGATCCGGCAAGTCTTCTCGTTTGGCAGGAGCAAACGTCGGGAAAGCTTAAAGAGCTGAATATCAAAGGCCAATGGAATGTAATGATTCAGGGCCATGTCGATGAGCAAATGATTCAAGGCGATCCGCAGCAGCTTGCCGCGCGGTTGGCGCGAACTTTTAAAGCGACAGAAGTAGAGCGATACGAAGACCCGAATACGCTAAGCGTGTCAATGGCGACCAATCAATTGCAAGCGTCTATTAAAAGCGGCAGCAAGACGATCAATCTGCAAGCCGCCCTTCATCAAGAATCGACAACGGGAAGCTGGAGGCTAACGGTCGGCACGCCGGTAATCACGATGGAATATTAAATAGCAGCGAATCCCGCCGTCGGATATGACGGCTTTTTTTCGTTTCAGAGGCGATTTCATATTTATAGTTGCGCGATCAAAATATCTGTGCTATATTGTAATTCCTGTCTGAAACGGACAAGCACGAATATGATCTGGACTTGTTGATTATCTTCATGGATGGATAAAAAAAATGCTTGCAAAAGAGATTTAGACATGGTATATTACATCTCGCTGCTTCGGTAACACGGCAGCGAACGAAAGAAATTGTTCTTTGAAAACTGAACAACGAGTGAAGAAGCAAGGTTGAGCAATCAACCAATACAAGAGATTGCAAAATCTCGTCAGCTTTGAAATTGAGCTATTCAGCTTTCAATAAGGTAACACCTTTTTGGAGAGTTTGATCCTGGCTCAGGACGAACGCTGGCGGCGTGCCTAATACATGCAAGTCGAGCGGTCCCTTCGGGGATAGCGGCGGACGGGTGAGTAACACGTAGGCAACCTGCCTGCAAGATCGGGATAACTATCGGAAACGATAGCTAAGACCGGATAGCTGGTTTTCTCNGGGATAGCGGCGGACGGGTGAGTAACACGTAGGCAACCTGCCTGCAAGATCGGGATAACTATCGGAAACGATAGCTAAGACCGAATAGCTGGTTTTCTCACATGAGAGGATCATGAAACACGGGGCAACCTGTGGCTTGCAGATGGGCCTGCGGCGCATTAGCTAGTTGGTAGGGTAACGGCCTACCAAGGCGACGATGCGTAGCCGACCTGAGAGGGTGAACGGCCACACTGGGACTGAGACACGGCCCAGACTCCTACGGGAGGCAGCAGTAGGGAATCTTCCGCAATGGACGCAAGTCTGACGGAGCAACGCCGCGTGAGTGATGAAGGTTTTCGGATCGTAAAGCTCTGTTGCCCTAGACGAACGGTATGGAGAGTAACTGCTCCATAAGTGACGGTATAGGAGAAGAAAGCCCCGGCTAA
>NZ_JBVYOL010000039.1:0-55434 GCF_056120505.1 Paenibacillus sp. sgz302164
CCACGCGCACGCTCCGGCCGTGCGCGTTCAAGAGCCGGCCGCTGCGCCGCCGGCGGCAAAGCCGACGCTGCTGGACAACGTCAGGCAGCGCAAAACCGTCATCGTCGAGCTGGATCCCCCGCGGGATCTCGACATCGATAAATTCCTGCAGGGCTCGAAGGCCCTGCAGGACGCTCACGTCGATGCCATTACGATGGCCGACAATTCGCTGGCCGTGACGCGCATGAGCAACCTCGCGCTCGGCTATCTCGTGCAGGACAAGCTGGGCGCGCGTCCGCTCATCCATATCGCGTGCCGCGACCGCAACATGATCGGGACGCAGTCCCATCTCATGGGCCTGCACGCGCTCGGCATCGACCATGTGCTGGCCGTGACCGGCGATCCCGCCAAATTCGGCGATCTGCCCGGGTCCAGCTCGGTGTACGATCTCACTTCGTTTGAGATCATCCGCATGATCAAGCAGCTCAACGAAGGCATCGCCTTCTCCGGCAAGCCGCTGAAGAAAAAGGCGAATTTCGTGATCGGCGCGGCATTCAATCCGAATGTGAAGCATTTGGACAAGGCGGTCAAACGGCTGGAGCGTAAAATAGAGGCGGGGGCGGACTACATTATGACGCAGCCCGTCTACGACGCCAAGCTGATTGAGCAAATTTATGACGCTACGAAGCATTTGCAGGTTCCGATCTTCATCGGCGTGATGCCGCTGGCGAGCGGGCGCAATGCGGAGTATTTGCATAATGAAGTGCCCGGCATCCAGCTTTCCGAATCCGTGCGTGCGCGGATGTCCGGACTGGAGGGCGAAGCAGGGAGAACGATGGGCGTCGAAATCGCCAAGGAACTGCTTGACGCGGCCATGCAGCATTTTAACGGCATTTATCTCATGACGCCTTTCCTCCTTTACGAAATGAGCGTCCAGCTGACGAACTATGTTTGGGAAAAGTCGAATCGCCGTGATTTCCACTTGTACCCACTTTCAAAATGAATTAAAATAGGGTAATGGATGTGATCAGGATGATTTGCAGCATGACCGGGTTCGGACAAGCGAACCGCTCTTTTGCCGGCTACAAGGTGTTTATCGATATCAAGTCGGTCAACCACCGGTACTGCGAAGTAGCGATCCGGATGCCCAAAGAATGGGCCTGCTTTGAAGATTCGCTTAAGAAAACCGTGCTGCAAACGATCAAACGGGGACGGGTTGACGTCTTTGTAACTGCAGAGAAAGAAACTGTTTTTACGAAACATGTGACTGTGGATTTCGCTTTGGCGGACGCTTATTTGCAGGCTGCCGAACAATTGAAGCAGCGCTTCGGCTACACGGATCAGGTTTCGCTGCAAGATTTGCTGCGGCTTCCCGATCTCGTGCAGATGAAGGAGGAACGCGCCGAGCCCGACGAATCGTTCGAACAGGAGCTGTGCGCCTGCTTGCAGGAAGCGGCAGCCCGGCTGTCCGACATGCGCCGGCAGGAAGGCGCGATGCTGGCGCGGGACATTGGCGAGCGGCTGTCCGAGCTGCGGAAGCTTCACTCGGAGCTTCAGGCGTTCACTCCGCGGGTCGTGCAGGATTACGCGGCCCGGCTGAGCGGCCGGATTCAATCGCTGATGCAGGATCTTCCGCACGTTGACGAGCAGCGTCTGGCGACGGAAATCGCCATGTTTGCCGACCGTTCCAATGTGGATGAAGAACTGACGAGGCTGCAAAGTCATTTCGTCCAGGTTGACGGACTGCTGGGTTCCGAGGAGCCGGTAGGCCGCAAGCTCGACTTTTTGATTCAGGAAATGAATCGCGAAGTGAATACGATCGGTTCCAAGGCGAATCATTCCGAGCTGACGGCCCGGGTGATCGAGATGAAAGCCGAATTGGAAAAAATGCGGGAACAAGCACAGAATATCGAGTGAAGCGTTCATGCGCTTCGCGAGGAGGAAGTTGAATGGCTATCAAATTAATCAATATCGGGTTCGGGAATATCGTATCAGCGAACCGTATCATCTCGATCGTCAGCCCCGAATCGGCGCCGATCAAGAGGATCATTCAGGAGGCGCGCGACCGCCACATGCTGATTGACGCCACATATGGCCGAAGAACCCGTGCCGTTATTATCACCGACAGCGACCATGTCATCTTGTCGGCGGTACAACCTGAAACGGTAGCGCATCGACTTTCCAACAAGGACGATGATCATGACGAGTAATACGAATACGCTCGAACGCGAGAGAGGTATTTTGATCGTGTTGTCCGGCCCTTCCGGCGTCGGCAAAGGGACGGTTTGCGCTTCGCTGCGCAAGCTGTCGCCGGAAATTGTATATTCGGTTTCCGCAACGACCCGGGCTCCCCGTCAGGGAGAGGTCGAGGGCGTGAATTATTTTTTCAAGACGAGGGAACAATTCCAGCAGCTTATAGATACAGACGAAGTGCTGGAATGGGCCGAATACGTAGGCAACTTTTACGGAACTCCAAGACGTTTCGTGGAGGATACGCTGCGTTCGGGCCAGGACGTCATTCTGGAGATTGAAGTCCAGGGCGCGCTGCAGGTCAAGCAGAAGTTTCCCGAGGGCGTGTTTATTTTCTTGCTGCCGCCGTCGCTGGATGAGCTGCAAAACCGCATCGTCACGCGCGGCACGGAGACCGATGAAGTCATTCGCAGCCGGATGTCCGTCGCCGTGGATGAAATTCGTTTGATGGAGCATTATGACTATGCCATCGTCAACGACCGCGTGGAAACGGCATGCTCCAAGATTCAATCGATTCTTTTGGCGGAACATTGCAAAAAGGACCGGATGTTTCCGAAAATCATTCAATGGATCGGCGAGGTGAATTAGCATATGTTATATCCTTCAATCGATAAGCTTCTTGATAAAGTGGACAGCAAATATTCGCTTGTTGTGGCAGCGGCCAAAAGAGCCAGATTGCTGCGCGACGGCGCAAAAACCGATTTGAGATCGCAAAAATCTCACAAAAATGTCGGGCTTGCTTTGGAAGAACTGTACGGGGATTACATCTCTTACGAGAAAATCCAGACCAAAGAAATCGTGAAATAATGCTTCATCTGACAACCCTCGCGGTTGTTATTTTTTTCTCACCGAAGGAGGATGCTCCATGAGCGTGCTGCAGGGTAAAACAATCGTGCTGGGGGTATGCGGGGGGATAGCCGCTTACAAAGCCGCTGCTTTAACGAGCAAACTGACGCAGGCGGGCGCCAAAGTGCGCGTCATTATGACGGAATCCGCAACCCGTTTCGTAGCGCCGCTTACGTTCCAGACGCTGTCGCGGCATCATGTATTTGCCGATACGTTTGACGAGAAGGACGCGTCCGTCGTTTCGCACATCGATTTGGCGGACAGCGCGGACCTGTTTCTGATCGCCCCCGCTACGGCGAACATGATCGGCAAGCTGGCGCTTGGCCTCGGGGACGATATGCTGAGTACGACGCTGCTGGCGACCGTGGCCCCGATCTGGGTGGCGCCGGCGATGAATGTGCACATGTACGCCAATGCTGCGGTACAGCACAATATGGATACGCTGCGCCGCCGCGGCGTACGCTTCATCGAGCCGGGAGAAGGGCAGCTGGCCTGCGGCTACGTCGGCAAAGGGCGGCTCGCGGAGCCGGAGGAAATTGTCGCCGCGGTTGAACGGCATTTTGCCGGCAGAGGCCTGCTGCAAGGAAAGCATGTGCTGGTCACCGCAGGAGGCACGGTGGAACGCATCGATCCTGTGCGCTACATTACGAATGATTCGTCAGGCAAAATGGGGTACGCCATCGCCGAGGAAGCGGCGCGTATGGGAGCGGTTGTGACGCTTGTCACAGGTCCGACCGCACTGCCGGAGCCGCAAGGCGTGACGGCGATCCGGACTCAATCCGCGCTCGATATGAGGGAAGCGGTGATGTCGCGTTTGGACCGGCAGGAGCTCGTGATTAAGGCGGCGGCCGTCGCCGATTACCGTCCGGCCGAGGTTGCCGCGCAGAAGATCAAGAAAAAAGCGGATACGTTCACGTTGGAAATGGTCAAAAATCCCGACATTTTGCAGGAGATCGGCGAGCTTAAGCGAGGTCAGGTCGTGGTCGGCTTTGCTGCGGAAACAGAGCGTCTGGACGAGCATGCGATGGACAAGCTGATCCGCAAAAACTGCGACCTGATCGTCGGCAACGACGTTTCGCAGGACGGGGCGGGATTTGGCTCCGATACCAATGTGGTGCGTATATTTGATCGGAACGGGCTCGTCGAGGCACTGCCGCTGCTTAGCAAGGCTGAGGTTGCGCGCAGGCTGCTGGAGCTTGCGGCGGCCCGTCTGCCGCAAGCGCCTGACAGCCCGAGGCCGTAAAGGGGAGTTTGGATGTACGCAAAAGTCATCGTTGATGTTCCGGCCAAGCAGACGAACCGGACATTCGACTATGAAGTGCCGGAACCATTGCGCAAATGGGTGGAAGTAGGAAGCCGGGTCGGCGTGCCGTTCGGACCGCGGGTGCTGCAAGGATTCGTCGTCGAGATGCAGGAGGAAACCAAGCTGGAAGCGAAGCGGCTGAAGCCGATTCAGACCGTGCTGGATGTCGTCCCGCCGTTGACGGAAGAGCTTGTCGGACTTGGCAGATGGATCAGCCGCACGTACTTGTGCCACGAGATTACGGCGCTGCAGGCGATGCTGCCCGGCGCTTTAAAAGCGAAATATGAACGCGGAATTCGGCTCGGGGAGAAAGCGGCGGAGCAGATGCTGCTGGACTTGCCGGATTTGCAGGAAATCGTTCATTTTGTCAAATCCAAGGAAACCGTTGCGATGGAATCGCTGATGGAGCGTTTTCCGAACGACGGTTTGCTTGTCAAGCAGCTGCTGGCCGCCGGCGTGCTGTCGGAGGTACAAATCGTCAAAGACCGCATGTCCGCGAAAAAAGCGCTGACGGTTTTTCCTCCGGCTGACGTATCCGGTATGGAAGCCGCTTTAACCGGGCTGCCGGCAAGGGCGGGCAAGCAAAAAGAAGTGCTGCGCTTTTTGATCGATCACCCGGATCCGGTTCGGCTTGCGGTGCTGATGGAGACGCTGCAGGTCGGCGCCGGAACGGTAAAAAGCTTGGCCGACAAAGGGCTTTTTGAGCTTCGGGAAGTGGAAGTGCTGCGGGACCCGTATGCGGGCCGCCATTTTGCGCGGACGAAGCCGCTCCCGCTGACCGCGGAGCAGAGCCGCGTTTTTGCCGAAATCCGGAGCAGCGTCGCGGACAGCAGGCATGAAGTGTTCCTGCTGCAAGGCGTCACCGGCAGCGGAAAGACGGAAGTTTATTTGCAGTCCATTCAGGAATGCCTCGATCAGGGCCGCGAAGCGATCGTGCTCGTTCCCGAGATTTCGCTGACCCCGCAAATGGTAGAGCGTTTCAAGGGCCGGTTCGGCGATCTGGTGGCCGTTCTGCACAGCCGCTTGTCGGATGGAGAGCGCTACGACGAATGGCGCAAAATTACGCGCAAGCAGGTCAAAGTGGTGATCGGGGCGCGCTCGGCGATTTTCGCTCCTTTTACCCGTATCGGACTTATTATTATAGATGAGGAACACGAATCTTCGTACAAGCAGGAAGAGAGCCCGCGGTATCATGCCCGGGAAATTGCCGTGCAGAGAGCGCTGCAGCATCAGGCGGCCGTCGTCCTCGGTTCGGCTACGCCGTCGCTGGAAAGCGTTCAAAGAACGAGAGGCTCCCGCGAGGCCGAGGAGAAGTCTGCTTACAAGCTGCTTCTGATGCAGGAACGAGTCGCGGGCAGGCCGATGCCCAAAGTGCATATCGTCGACATGCGCGAGGAACTGAAGGGCGGAAATCGCTCCATGTTCAGCAAATCGTTGTATAAAGCGATAGAAGAACGGTTACACAAGAAAGAACAGACGGTTTTGCTGTTGAACCGCCGGGGGTACGCAACGTTTGTGATGTGCCGCACCTGCGGTTTCGTCTCGACGTGCCCGCACTGCGATATATCGCTAACGTATCATCAAAGCTCCCGCATGCTGCGCTGTCATTACTGCGGCTATGCGGAGCGGGAAGTTTCGCAGTGTCCGAGCTGCAATTCGGAGCACATCCGGCATTTCGGCACAGGCACGCAGCGCGTCGAAGAGGAGCTCGGAAAGCTGTTTCCCGGCATCCGGGTGATCCGGATGGACGTGGACACGACGACGGAAAAAGGTTCGCACGAAAAGTGGCTGACCATGTTCGGCGAGAAGCAGGCCGATGTGCTGCTCGGCACGCAGATGGTGGCGAAAGGGCTTGATTTTCCCGACGTGACGCTGGTCGGCGTCATTGCGGCGGATACGGTGCTGAATTTGCCTGATTTCCGCTCGGCGGAACGGACGTTTCAACTGCTGACGCAGGTGGCCGGACGGGCCGGAAGGCACGAAAAGCTGGGCGAAGTGTTTGTCCAAACGTATACACCGGAGCATTACAGCGTGCAGTGCGCGAGCAGGCACGATTTTGCCGGATTTGCCGGCCATGAGCTGGACATCCGCGCGAATTTGGGCTATCCGCCGTTCCAACGGCTTATTCTGGTCACGTTTTCCCATGAGGAGCTGCCGCTGCTGGTGAAGTCGGCCGAAGCTTTTGTCACGCGCCTGAAAGAGCTTGTAGCGGAGCACTCCGTGCAGCCCGCGGATTTGTTTACGGCAGCGGCGGCAGCGGACGGGGAACCTTTTGCCATGGACGTGTTAGGGCCTGTCGCCTCGCCTATTTCCCGAATCAAGGATAGATATCGGTTCCAATGCGTGGTAAAATATCGGGGGGACGCTCAGGCTTCCGAGCTGGTAGGCCGGGCGGTCGCCTGGTTTGAGGAGCGGTCCGCGAAGGAAAAGCTGCAGATCAGCGTCGACGTGGATCCGCAATATTTGATGTAATGAGATCGAAGACTTCAGAGGTGGGTGGACTTAATGGCTATTAAAATTATTGTAAAAGATCCGGATCCGGTACTGCGGGAGAAAGCCGTTACCGTTACGAAATTCAATTCCAATCTGCATAAATTGCTCGACGATATGGCCGATACGATGTACGAAGCGGAAGGCGTCGGCCTGGCTGCGCCGCAAATCGGCATTTTGAAACGCGTTATCGTAATGGACTGCGGCGAAGAGCACGGCGGATTGATCGAGATGGTCAATCCCGAGGTCATCGATTCGAGCGGCGAGCAAACCGGTCCCGAAGGCTGCCTCAGCATACCCGGCCTGCGCGGCGATGTAAGCCGGCCTTTGAACGTTAAGGCGAAGGGCCAGGATCGCAACGGCAACGAAATCGTCGTGGAAGGCACCGAGCTGCTGGCGCGCTGCATTATGCATGAAATCGACCATTTGAACGGCGTGCTGTTTACCGATCTCGCGATCAAAACGTATACGAGCGAAGAAGAGGAAGATTCCAAGTGAACATCATTTTCATGGGTACGCCCGACTTTGCCGTGCCGTCCCTGCAAGCGCTGCTGGACGAAGGCTACGGCGTGACGGCGGTCGTGACGCAGCCTGACCGTCCGAAAGGGCGCAAGCGCGTGCTGACACCGCCGCCCGTGAAGGTGGAGGCGGAAAAGCGCGGCATTCCGGTGCTTCAACCTGAAAAGCTGCGCCAGGCCGATTCGGTGGAGGCGCTGCGCCAATTGGCGCCGGACTTGATCGTGACGGCGGCATACGGGCAAATTTTGCCGAAATCCGTTTTGCAGCTGCCGAAGCACGGGTGCATCAACATCCATGCTTCGCTGCTGCCCAAATACCGTGGCGGAGCGCCGATTCATCATGCGATCCTGCGGGGCGAGCGGGTGACCGGCGTCACGATCATGTATATGGCCGAAGGTCTCGACACGGGCGATATGATCAGCAAAGTGGAGGTGCCGATCGAGGATACCGACACGACGGGAACGATGTTCGAGAAGCTGAGTGCGGCCGGAGCCGAGCTGCTGAAGCGCACGCTGCCGGATTTGCTGGCAGGTCGCATCGAAGCGGTTCCGCAAAACGAGGCGGACGCCGTTTACTCGCCGAACATCCGCAGGGAGGACGAGCTGATCGACTGGTCGCGCTCCGCAGCGGACATTTTCAACCAGGTTCGCGGGCTGAATCCGTTCCCGGGTGCTTATACGCTGTGGAACGGGGAAGTCTTGAAAGTATGGGCTTGCGCCAATCCGAATGGGACCGGCCCGGTACCGGCAAGCCGCAGCTCCGTGTTAGTCGGCGGCGCTGAGCCACGGCCGGGCACTGTGCTGCAAAGCAGCGAGCTCGGTCTTGAAGTGATGACCGGCAGCGGCACGTTATGGCTGACGGAAATTCAGCCGTCGGGGAAAAAATCGATGGATGTCGCGCAGTTCATCCGGGGCGTCAAACTCGCGGACGGCACCGTCTTTGGCGGTTGATCCACCCGGACACGGCGCAGTCCGGTTCACATCGGAACTGTATCATATACAAAAAGAGGTAACCAATTTGTCTACAGATAAACATAACCGCCCGCAGGACGGGCCGGCTGCCGGCAAGCAGTCGGGCTCTTCCGGACGGGTTTCATCCAAAGGGTCAACTTCAAAGCACCGGAACCAAAGCGCTGCCTCAAGCAGCGCTGTTCGGCATTCCGCCCGCGATGCGGCGCTGGACGTGCTGACGAGAGTCGAAGAAGATCGGTCCTACAGCAACCTTCTGCTCAATCAGACGCTGCAGAAGCATCATTTGGAGCGTGCGGACGCGGCGCTGGCGACAGAGCTTGTGTACGGGACGATCGGACGGCAAAATACAATCGATTTTTTCCTGGAGCGCTTTGTCAGCAAAGGGCTCGGGAAGCTGGAGCCGTGGGTAAGATGCTTACTGCGGCTCAGTTTCTATCAGCTGCGGTATTTGGACCGCATTCCCGATCACGCGGCCGTCAGCGAAGCGGTCAATATCGCGAAGCGCCGGGGCCATTCAGGCATCTCGGGGATGGTCAACGGCGTGCTGCGGAGCGTCCTCCGCAGCAAAGAGCAGCTTGCGCTGCCGGCGGGGCTCGGCGACGTGAAGCGCATAGCGCTCGAGCATTCCCATCCGGAATGGCTCGTGCGCAGATGGATCCGTCAGCTCGGCCCCGAGCTGACGGAAGCGGTCTGTGCGGCGAACAATGAGCCGCCGCACGTCAGCATCCGCGCGAACGCGATGCATGCCGGACGCGAGCAACTGCTGCGCCAGCTGCAGGAGAGCGGCATCCGCGCGGAAGCGTCGCCGCTCGCCCCAGCCGGCATTCTCGTGCACGCGGCGGGCAACATGGCTTTGGACCCCCGCTTCGCGAGGGGGGACTTCTCGATCCAGGACGAGAGCTCGATGCTCGTCGCCGAAGCTTTGGATCCGCAGCCGGGCATGCGCGTGCTGGACTGCTGCGCAGCGCCCGGGGGCAAGACCGCGCACATCGCGGAAATCATGCGCGACCGGGGCGAGATCTGGGCGTGCGATTTGCACGAGCATAAGCGCAAGCTGATCGAGGATCAGGCGCAGCGGCTCGGACTGTCGTCCATCAAGACGCTGGTGATGGACGCTCTGGAGCTGGCGGACCATTTTCCGGCCGAGTCGTTCGACCGCATTTTGCTCGACGCTCCTTGCTCCGGCTTTGGCGTCATCCGCCGCAAGCCCGACCTGAAGTGGGCCAAGCAGGAGTCCGAAATCGCCGACATCTGCGCGCTGCAGGGCGCGATTTTGAACAAAGTCCATCGTTTGCTGAAGCCTGGAGGCATTTTGGTATACAGCACATGCACGATTGAAAAGTCGGAAAACGAAGACAGGATTGCCCGGTTTTTGGTGGAGCACGGCGATTTCACGGCGGCGCCTTTTCCGGAGCGCGCTTTTGCGGCATTGGAGCCTTCCGCGCTGGCGGCGGGAATGGCGCAAATTTATCCGCAGCAGTATCATTCCGACGGATTTTTTATCGCACGGCTGCACAAGCGCGGATAGCCCCGCATCGGCATGGGGATGTGTGTTCGCAGCATGTTTGTGTTAAAATAGATAGGATATTCAATTAAATAGCAGGTTGTGAGGACAATGAAACCATTTGTGTATGATTTAAATTGGGATGAGTGGCAAAGCTGGGTAAAAGAACACGGCGAATCCTCGTTCCGTGCCGGGCAAATTTTTGACTGGCTCTATGTGAAACGCGTGCTCAGCTTCGATGAAATGACGAATTTGCCGAAGGCGCTCCGCGATAAGCTGAAAGATCAGTTCGAGTTCGTCACACTGACGGAAATCGCCAAATATGAGTCGCAGGACGGTACGGTCAAGTTCCTGTTCGAGCTGGAGGATAAAAACGCGATCGAGACGGTCGTCATGAAGCATAACTACGGCAACAGCATTTGCGTCACGACGCAGGTTGGATGCCGCGTAGGCTGTACGTTTTGCGCCTCGACGCTGGGCGGTTTGAAGCGGGATTTGAAACCGGGCGAGATTGTGGCGCAGGTCGTCAAGGCGCAAAAAATGCTGGACGCAACAGAGGAGCGCATCAGTTCGATCGTCATTATGGGAATCGGCGAACCGTTTGAGAACTATGAGGCGACGATGAATTTTTTACGCAACATGATTCATCCGAATGGGCTGAACATCGGGCAGCGGCACATTACCGTCTCGACGAGCGGCATCGTGCCGAACATTTACAAATTCGCCGATGAGAACCTGCAGGTGAATCTGGCGATTTCGATTCATGCCCCCAACGACAAGCTGCGTTCCAAGCTGATGCCGGTGAACCGGAGATTTCCGTTCGCCGACTTAATTGAAGCTTGCAAATATTACATTGCCAAAACGGGCCGCAGAATCACGTTTGAATATGCGCTGATGGGCGAGGTGAACGACCAGCCGGAGCATGCCGAGGAACTGGCCGCCGTGCTGAAAGAAATGCCGCTCAGCCATGTGAATCTGATTCCCGTCAACTTCGTTGCGGAGCGGGATTTCAAACGGACTCCCCGGGACGATATTTTCACGTTCCAGCGTATTCTCGAGAAGAGCAAAATCAATGCGACCATACGCCGCGAGCAGGGCAGCGACATCGCTGCGGCCTGTGGGCAGCTTCGGGCCAAACATATGGAGCGCAAGTAATGAGGTGAGATCGGGATGAAGATGGTAAGCCGTACGGATATCGGCAAGGTCCGCATCGTGAACGAGGACCGCGCCGCCATACAGGACGGGCTGAACGGGTTGTCTCTGGCGATCGTTGCCGACGGCATGGGAGGGCATCAGGCCGGCGACGTTGCCAGCCAAATGGCCATCGAAATCGTTCAGGCGAAGCTGCAGACGATTCATTGGGGAATGCCGGTCGACGAGTGCAAGCAGGCGCTCCGTCAAGCGATTGAAACGGCGAATGAGACGATATTCGAATTTGCCTCGCAAAAAGAAAACTACAACGGCATGGGCACGACGGTCGTCACCGTGATCGCGTCCCAGGAGCTGCTGCTAATCGGTCATATCGGCGACAGCCGGGCTTACAAAATCGATCACGACTCGATTACCCAACTGACGGAAGATCATTCGCTCGTCAATGAACTGGTCAAGCACGGACAAATTACGCTGGAGGAAGCGGTTCATCATCCGAGACGCAATGTCGTAACGCGCGCGCTCGGTACGGAGCCGGGAGTAGACGTCGACCTGTACGAGTTTTCCTGGAAACCGGGGGATATTATTCTCATTTGTTCCGACGGACTGAGCGGATTGGTGGAAGCCGAAGCGATCAAACAAACGGTCAGGACCCACTCCGATCTCGAAGAAGCCGCCGACGAGTTGATCCAAAGCGCGCTGGATGCGGGCGGGGACGACAATGTGACGGTCGTTCTGATCGCTCACGAACAAATTTCCGAGGAAGAAAAGGGGGGATGAGAATTGATCGGTAAAAAGCTTGGAGGCCGCTATGAAATTTTGGAGAGAATCGGCGGCGGCGGCATGGCTTTGGTATATAAAGGGCAGGATCTGTTGCTGAATCGCAAAGTGGCCGTTAAAGTGCTGCGCCAGCAGTACGTTCACGACGAGGAGTTCATACGGCGCTTTCGCAGAGAGGCCCAAGCGGCCGCTTCCCTTTCTCATCCCAATGTCGTCAGTATTTACGATGTCGGGCAGGAAGGCGAAATTCATTATATCGTCATGGAATATATCGAGGGCACGACCTTGAACGACTTGATCAAGGAAAAAGCGCCCCTGCAGGTGGAGGAGGCTGTTCATTACGCCAGCCAAATCGCCGATGCGCTGGATCATGCCCACCACAATGAGATCATTCACCGCGATATTAAGCCTCATAATATTTTGATCGGCAGAAACGGCCGGATCAAAGTGACTGATTTCGGNCAAATCGCCGATGCGCTGGATCATGCCCACCACAATGAGATCATTCACCGCGATATTAAGCCTCATAATATTTTGATCGGCAGAAACGGCCGGATCAAAGTGACTGATTTCGGCATCGCCCGGGCTGCGACGTCTTCGACGATCACGCAGACGGGCTCGGTCGTTGGATCGGTACACTATTTTTCGCCGGAGCACGCTAAAGGAACGAATACGGGAGAAAAATCGGATTTGTACTCGCTCGGCATCGTCATGTACCAGATGCTGACGGCCAGGCTGCCTTTTCTCGGGGAAAGCCCGATCAGCGTCGCGCTCAAGCATTTGCAGGAGGATGTGGAGGAACCGCGCAAGGTGAATCCGCTCATCCCGCAAAGCGTGGAGAACATTATTTTAAAAGCGATGCGCAAAAAGCCCGAGGAGCGCTATCAATCCGCAAAGCAGATGATGGAAGATCTCGATTCGTGCCTGAATTTGGACCGCCGCAACGAGGCCAAGGTTACTTTTTGGGATGCCGACGGGATGGACGAGGAGCGTACGCTGGTCATGCCGGCTATTCGCCCGAACCAGATCGGCGAGTTCAAGGACGAAGAGTTTGACAAGCCCGGCTGGCGGGAGGAATCCGCTCCGGTGAAGAAAAAGGGCTGGGTCAAGCCGGTGGTCTGGATCGTCATCCTGCTTATCGTGCTGGGCGCGATGTGGTATTTGGTCGGGTATGTAAAAGGCATGTTCACGGTCGAAACCGTGGAAGTGCCGAATGTCGTGCATAAGCCGCTTGTTCAGGCGCAGGCCGAATTGACAGCGGTGAAGCTTGGCTCAACGGTCATCTACGAAAAAAGCAAGGAAGACAAAGACCTCGTCCTGCGCCAGGACCCGTCCGGCCTGAAGCTGAACGTCGGAACCAAAGTCACGCTGTACGTGAGCGAGGGCATCGCCAAAATAAAGATGGACAATTACGTCGGCCAGTCTTTGACGGACGCCAAGCTCAAGCTCCAGTCGCTCGGCATTAGAGACGATCAAATCACGGTCAAGCCGGGAGCCATCGACGATAAGCCGGACATGATTCAGCAGCAAACCCCGGCGCCCGGCGAGGAGTTCGAGCTCGACAAAGCAGCGATTACGCTTACGGTCACCAGAGCGAAGGAAACGTTCAAAATGCCCGATCTCGTCGGCATGACGGAGAAGGACGCCAAGGATCAGATCGCCAAGCTTAATTTGAAACTGGCGGCAAACGGCGTTACCCGTGAGAAAAGCTACAAATATCCGAAGGGCAAAGTTACCAGGCAGTTTCCTTACGATAAAAATGTGGATGTAGCGGCGGGCGCCGAGATCAACCTCGTCGTCAGCGACGGACTGCCCGAAGACGCCGGCCAGCTCAACGTCAGCATCCCGGTCAAACCTACGGAGGAAGGCAAGGATACGGTGTTCAAGATCGTCGTGAGCGACGCGCAGTACGACAACTTCGAATACATGACGGAAAAAGTGAGCAAACCGCAAAATATCGATGTCAAAGTCATCGTATCGCCCGAAAAGAAAGCCGTTATTTTGATCAAAGAAGGCGACAATCTGGTGAATTCGATTACCCGGACGTATCAGGATTATTTGGATCAAAAAAATGGCAAGAACGCTACGCCCAGCCCGTCGGCCCCGGCAGCTCCCAGCGCATCGCCGAAACAGCAAAGCACCGGTCCCGCTGTTCCGGCCAGCGGCAGCGGGAATACCGGCCAAGGGCAGCCGGGCGGCGCTTCGGCCAAACCCGGAACTGGAGGCGCGAATTAATGCCACAAGGATCCATCGTTAAGGCATTAAGCGGTTATTACTACGTCCTGCCCGAAGGGGCGAACATCCGCGAGGCGGATTGCGTAACCTGCCGTGCAAGAGGCGTGTTCAAGAAAAAAAACATTTCCCCGCTCGTCGGGGATCAGGTGAAATACGAGCTGACGGAGAACGGGGAAGGCACGGTAACCGAAGTGCTTCCCCGCTCGTCGGAGCTGATCAGACCGCCGATTGCAAACGTCGATCTGGTCGTGCTTGTATTCGCCGTCACGGAGCCTGTGCTCAATCTGCAGCTGCTCGACAAGTTTCTCGTTCATATCGAGAGCACCGGGCTGGATGTGCTTCTGTGCTTTACGAAATACGACCTGCTGGAAGCAAGCGGTTCGGAAGGGGAAGGGACGCTGACGGTGGCGGAGTTTGCGCGGATGCGCGAGCTCTACGAGCAAATCGGCTATCCGATCGTGACGACAAGCTCCAGGCGACATGAAGGCGTGGAAGACGTTCAGCGCCATTTGCAAAACCGGATCAGCGTGTTTGCCGGACAGTCGGGCGTCGGCAAATCTTCTTTGCTCAATGAGCTGATCAGCGGCGCCGAACTGGAGACGAACGCGATCAGCCAGCGGCTGGGCCGGGGTAAGCATACGACCCGCCACGTCGAGCTGCTTCCGCTGGATGCGGGCGGGTACGTGGCGGATACACCCGGGTTCAGCCAGCTTGACTTCATGGAGCTGGAAGCCGAGCAGCTCGGCGGCTGCTTCAAGGAGTTTGCAGCGCATGCGGAAGGCTGCAAGTTCCGCGGCTGCCTGCATCTTCACGAGCCGAACTGCAAAGTGCGGGAGGCTGTCGCCGAGGGGACGATTGCGGCATCGCGTTACGACCACTATTTATTGTTTTTGGCTGAAATGAAAGATCGCAAGAGGAGGTATTAACCTGATGGTGTATGTAGCGCCTTCGATTTTATCGGCAAATTTTGCCAAGCTTGGGGAAGAGATTAAAGAGGCCGAACTCGGCGGAGCAGACTGGATTCATGTAGACGTGATGGACGGGCATTTTGTGCCGAACATTACGATCGGGCCGCTTGTGGTCGATTCGATTCGTCCAATGACGAAGCTTCCGCTCGATGTGCATTTGATGATTGAAGAGCCGGACCGCTATATTCCCGATTTTGTGAAAGCGGGCAGCGATTTGATCTCCGTTCATGTGGAGGCTTGCACGCATTTGCACCGGACGCTGCATCTCATTAAAGAGAGCGGCGTTCGGGCGGGTGTCGTGTTGAATCCGGCGACGCCGATTTCCATGATCGAACACGTATTGGACGAGCAGCTTGATCTCGTTCTTATTATGACGGTGAACCCGGGCTTCGGCGGGCAAGCGTTTATTCCGGGCATGCTCGGCAAAATCCGCGCTTTGCGGGAACAAGCGCATGCAAAAGGGCTTCACGGGCTGCATATCGAAGTAGACGGGGGCATCAACGAAGCGACTGCGCGGCAAGTGGTCGAAGCGGGCGCGGATGTGCTAGTAGCCGGCAACGCCGTATTCGGCCAGCCAAACCGCGCGGATGCGATACGGAGAATTCGCGGGTAGAAAGGAAGCGGGAGACGATGAAAATCTTCTGGCTGTTCATCTACAGTATACTGTGCGGGGTATTGCTTACGCTATATACGAACATACACGACATGTCCAAATTCATATTCTCGCTCGGAGCGCTTTATGCGGGCATCCGCTTTTTCCGCCGCTTTGAGCAAAAGGGACTTCGAATCTGGTTTATTGTGCTGTCGGTCATTCTCTACTTCATATTTAGCTTTGCATTTGTACTTTATACCCACATGAACGGCATAACCGGATAAAATCCGCATACATATAGTTACAAGAGTGAAACGCTCTTGTAGCTTTTTTTGCTTTCTGGAGGCGAATCTTACGGGAGCAATAATTTTAATTTACTTGGGTACCTATAAAACAAGGCACGTTTTTAAGGTCCGGGCGTATACTGTTGTGACGATGCGAGGAGCAGTCATGCAACCTGTGAAGGAGGGGTAGAGTATGAAGTTCTACACAATCAAGCTACCGAAATTTTTGGGTGGTTTCGTGAAGGCTTTACTTAATACGTTCAGCAAAAACTAAGCGCGGACATACTTAACCCAGAAAAAGCAAAAAAAGCACCTGTAAGGTGCTTTTTGTCTATCATGCCGCTATTTAAACGCGAGTCACTTTTCCGGACTTAAGCGCACGAGCGCTTACGTAGACACGTTTAGGTTTACCGTTAACGAGGATGCGAACCTTTTGAACGTTAACGCCCCAAGTACGCTTGTTTTTATTGTTAGCGTGGGACACATGATTTCCAGTGCCTGGTCCTTTACCTGTAATAAAGCATTTGCGGGACATGTTTGACACCTCCTTCGGCAGTATACAAAGCAGCCTGGGTGGCAAGCCTAAGCTTGACATGACAGCTTTCCTCAAATTTAGACTTGGCTTTTTAACTTACATCTTATAGCCAGCGAAAACACACTTAAATATAATAGCATAGCCCATCAAACCTAGTCAACGAATTACCTTTATTTTTGACGTTTATTTATTGTCTTTGTTATAGTACAATGAAGATTAGCCCATAATCTCATACATAAGGAATGCCGACGAACCCGGTTTTCTAAAGCGAAAACCTGAAGGAGTTGTTTACAAATGTCTATTGAACTCTCTACCGAATTCGGAAAAGTAACGGTTACGGACGAAGTTATATCCATACTGGCAGGCTCCGCGGCTCTGGATTGCTACGGACTTGTCGGCATGGCGACGAGAAAGCAGCTGAAAGACGGCATTGCCGAACTGCTGGGCCGCGATAATTTGAGCCGCGGCGTCGAAGTGCGCCGGGAAAACGGACGGCTTGAGATCGACCTTTATATCATTGTCAGCTACGGCACCAAAATATCCGTAGTGGCCGGCAACGTCCAAACGAAAGTGAAATACGTGCTGAACGATGTCGTCGGTCTGGACGTTGACGATGTGAATATTTTTGTGCAAGGCGTCCGAGTGGCCAAATAAACCCCCATAACCGGGAAGGAGAATCGCTTTGAGTAAGCGCTTTATCTCAATAAATGGAAATGACTTCACTGCCATGATCTTAGCGGGAGCGGATAACCTGCGTCAAAATATCGATAAGGTTAACGGATTGAACGTGTTCCCCGTTCCCGACGGAGATACAGGCACCAACATGAATATGACGATCGCCGCCGGTAGCGAGGAGCTGAAGAAGAAGCCATCTTCCCATATTGGTAAAGCGGCCGATGCGTTGTCCAAAGGATTGATGATGGGGGCCAGGGGAAACTCCGGCGTCATTTTGTCCCAGTTGTTCCGCGGCTTTGCCAAACATGTCCATGACATGGAGACGGTAAATCCCGAGCAATTTGCGGCTGCGCTGCAGCAGGGCGTGGAGACCGCTTATAAAGCTGTTGTCAAGCCTGTGGAAGGGACCATTTTGACGGTATCCAAGGAAGCCGCCAAGCAGGCTATCCAGCACAGACGGGGCGGCGACATGCTCAGCCTGATGCAGGATGTGCTGCAGAAGGCGAAGGAAGCTTTGGCCAAGACGCCGGAGCAGCTGCCCGTATTGAAAGAAGTTGGGGTCGTGGATGCGGGCGGACAAGGCCTTGTATGCATCTACGAAGGCTTTGTGGCATCGCTCGGAGGAGATTTTGCCGTGCCCAGCTATGAATACGCTTCGTTGGATTCACCGATGCTCGCCGTTTCGGCCCTGACTTCTCTGAATTTGGCCAAAGAAGCGCATGCGCATCTTCCCGCGCAAGCCCGCCTGGCGACCGAAGACATCGAGTTCGGTTATTGCACCGAATTCATGCTGACGATTGCTCCGGGCAAAGTCAAGGGGCTCGTGTTCGATGAAACCCGGTTTCGCGAGCAGCTCGGCCGGTTTGGAGATTCGCTGCTTGTGGTGGCTGACGATGAGCTGGTGAAAGTGCATATTCATGCGGAATACCCAGGGGAAGTCATGAATCAGGCGATGAAATACGGCTCCTTAAGCCGTATCAAAATAGAAAATATGCGCGAACAGCATACTCATATTATTGAAGGGTTTGAACAAAACGGCGAGGCTTCCGCAAGCGGTTTGCCCGGCGAAGCGGAACCGGCAGCGCCAAGCAAGCCTTACGGTTTCGTAGCCGTCGCTCTTGGCGGCGGAATAACCGAGATTTTCTCCAGCGTAGGCGTGGACGTCGTGCTGTCCGGCGGTCAGACGATGAACCCGAGCACGGAGGATATCGTCAATGCGGTAAACCGGATTGATGCCGGCACTATTTTTGTGCTGCCGAACAATTCCAATATCATTTTGGCGGCGCAGCAGGCGGCTGAGTGGGTCGAGCGCAAGACGGTTGTCGTCATTCCGACGAAATCGATTCCGCAAGGGCTGGCGGCCATTCTCGCCTTCCAGGACAAAGCGGACGCGGCGGCCAATACCGAAGCTATGACGGAAGCTTTGAAAAGGATCAAGTCGGGACAAGTCACTTACGCCGTTCGCGATACAAATATGGACGGCATCGAGATCAAACAAGGTGATTTTATCGGCATTGAGGACGGACGCATCGTCAGCTCGCAGCCGAGCCTGATGGACGCCTGCAAAAAGCTGCTGCAGGAAATGGTCGGGGAAGGCAGCGAAATTGTTACGATTTTATCCGGGGAAGATGCGACGTCCGAGAACACCGAAGAACTGGAAGCTTTCATCCGCGAGAAATATCCGGAAATGGAGATCGAGCTTCATCCGGGAGGGCAACCGCTATACGCTTACATTTTCTCGGTAGAATAGATTCGTGTAAAAGGGGTGAACTCTGTTGACCAACATTCGTATCGTTACGGACAGCTCGGCGGACATTCCCGTGGCGGTCCGGGAGGCGCTGAACATCGAGTTCGTTCCGATCAAAATTAATTTCGGCGACCAGGAGTATTTGGACACGGTGACGCTTTATACAGAACAGTTTTACGACAAATTGAGAACGTCCGAATATTTTCCCAAAACGTCGCAGCCGTCTACGGAACAGTTTTTGTCCGTTTACCGAAAGTTGAGCGGAGAACCGGACACGGAGGTCATCTCCATAAATCTGTCGTCCGCGCTAAGCGGCACGTACCAGTCGGCTATGATCGCAAGCGCGATGCTGGAGGAGGAAACCGGATTCAAGGTGCACGTTGTCGATTCCCGATCGGCTTCCTACGGAACCGGGGCGCTTGTCATCGCTGCCGCGGAGGCGGCGCAAGCCGGCCAAAGCGTGGAGCAAATTTTACAGTTGATCCGCACGATGAGAGAGAACTTTTATATTTATTTTTTGGTGGATTCGCTGGAATTTTTGCATAAGGGCGGGAGAATCGGCAAAGCTTCGGCTTTGTTCGGTTCTCTGCTTAACATCAAGCCGATTCTTTCGATCGATGCGGAAGGAGAGGTTGCGGCCGTAGATAAAGTCCGCGGCCACAAAAAAGCGATAGCCCGCATTCTGGAGCTGCTGGATGCGGATTTGGCAGGGCGTGGCATCCGCCGGCTGTATATCGCGCATGCCAACAACAGGGAAGGGGCGGAGCAGCTGAACGAAGCCATTACGGAGCGCTTCAGGGTCGCCGGGGGCGAATTTATTACGCTCGGACCTACCATTGGCGCACATGCCGGTCCGGGGACGATCGCTGCTTTTGTCAGCACGGTGTAGCAAATGGATTTGAATGTGATATCAATCCGCGAAGTCCATGGAGTCGGCGCTCAAAAAGCGGTTGAGCTGAACTCCATGGGCATTTTTACGGTTATGGATTTGCTCGAATATGTGCCGTACCGGTACGAGGATTATACGGTTCGCGAGCTATCCAGTGTGAAAGACGGGGACCGCATAACGGTGCAGGGCACCATTATCGGCGAGCCGGTGCTGCAGCGGTACGGCGGAAAGTCGCGGCTGTCGTGCAAGGTGATGGTCGACCAATTCATGCTGACGGCGGTTTGGTTCAACCGCCATTTCCTGAAGGACCGCCTGCGGCCGCAGCAGGACATTGTCCTGACCGGCAAGTGGGACGGCAAGCGCAGGCAGATGAGCGTGTCCGATTCGGAATTTCCCGGACAAGCGGGTTCCAAGACCGGCACCGTTCAGCCGGTCTACTCGATTGCAGGCTCCATTACGCAGAAATGGATGCGCAAAACGGTCCAGCAGGCGCTGACGCAGTACAGCGCCATGGTGGGGGAGATGCTGCCGCAGTCGCTGATCGGCAGGTACGGGTTTATGTCGCGCGGCAAGGCGCTGTCCGTCATCCACACGCCGGGAGGCGTGGAGGAAGGGAAGCAGGCGCGGCGGCGCATGGTGTACGAGGAGCTGTTCCTGTTCCAGCTCAAGCTCCAGGCTTACCGCGCGGTCACGCGCAGCCGTGCGGACGGGGTCCGGCAGCAGGTCGGCCTGCCTGCCGTGCGCGCCTTCGTGCGCGCTCTGCCCTTCCAGCTGACGGAGTCGCAGAAGAAGGTTGTGGGCGAGATCCTGCACGATATGCAGGAGCCGTACTGCATGAACCGCCTGCTGCAGGGCGACGTAGGCGCGGGCAAAACCGTCGTCGCGGCGATCGCGCTGTACGCGACGGCAGGGGCCGGCTACCAGGGTGCGCTGATGGTGCCGACGGAAATTCTTGCTGAGCAGCACAAGCGCTCGCTCGACAAGCTATTCGAGCCCTACGGGCTGCAGGTCGCGCTGCTGACCGGGAGCTCGACCGACCGCCAGCGGCGCGACTTGCTGGCCTCGCTGCAGATGGGCATGATCGACGTGCTCGTAGGCACGCATGCCCTCATCCAGGAGGACGTCTACTTCCGCCAACTGGGGCTCGTCGTAACGGACGAGCAGCACCGCTTCGGGGTGAACCAGCGCAGCATTTTGCGGCGCAAGGGCATGAACCCCGACGTGCTGACGATGACGGCGACGCCGATTCCGCGCACTCTCGCCATCACGGCGTTCGGCGATATGGACGTCTCAACGCTGCGCGAGCTGCCGAAGGGCCGCAAGCCGATCAAGACGTACGCGGTACAGCACGCCATGTTGGAGCGTGTGCTCGGCTTTATCGACCGCGAGGTCGCGGCAGGCCGGCAGGCGTACGTCATTTGTCCGCTCATCGAAGAGTCGGACAAGCTTGACGTGCAGAACGCCATCGACGTCCACATCCAACTGCAGCAGCATTTTCCGCGGATGCGGATCGGCCTGCTGCACGGCCGGATGAGCGCGCAGGAGAAGGAAGCGGTCATGCAGGAATTTAAAGAAGGCACCGTGAAGACGCTCGTGTCGACCACGGTGATCGAGGTTGGCGTAGACGTGCCGAACGCTACGCTGATGGTCGTCTACGACGCCGACCGCTTCGGCCTGTCGCAGCTGCACCAGCTGCGCGGGCGGGTCGGCCGCGGCGAGCACCAGTCCTACTGCGTGCTCATCGCCGATCCGAAGACGGAGGTCGGCAAGGAGCGCATGAAGGCGATGACGGACACGTCCGACGGCTTCGAGATTGCCCGGCGCGACCTTGAGCTGCGCGGGCCGGGCGATTTTTTCGGCACGAAGCAGAGCGGGCTGCCGGATTTTCGCATCGCCGACATGATGGTCGACTTCGAGATCATGGAGCAGGCCCGCGACGACGCGGCGGAGCTCGTTGGCGACTCGTCCTTTTGGACAGGGGCGGCGCACATGCCGCTGCGGGCGTATTTGCAGCGCGAGCAGGTGTTTGACAGCGAGGTGCTGGATTGATTTTGAACCGGCGGCGGGGATGACGGCCTGAGGTAGCGAAATTCCGGCGCGGGGCTGGGCGGCCAGGGCTAAAACAGTGAGGCCCTAATTTGAGGGACAGCCGCTTTTTCTGGGTGTGCATCTCTCCTCGTGAGGTCGCGGAATTGAACAAAATGGGCAGAGAGCACCGTGGCAGGGAAAAAAACTGCGAAAGTGCAGGTTTTTCCTTCGAAATGGGTTATTTTGGCGAAAAGCCTGCAAAAGTGCAGGAATTTCCGGCCGCGGAGGCGCGTACCTTGAGTTTTAGCGGAAAAACCTGCACATTTGCAGGAATTTGTCGAGCCAAGGGCTGGCTGTGGGCAAAAGGATGTGCTTTTGCAGTTTTTTTGCGCGCTGCCGCTGTCGGTGAAGCGGCTAATGATGCGCCGGCTCCAGCAAGCGAGCTCTTTGAGGATGTCTGCCCGGATCCGAGCGTTGAGGTACAAGTTTTGAGGTAATTTTGAGGTAGCCGGGAGGTTATCTCTTTTTTCATTTGACAGTGAGAATCATTATCATTTAAAATGATTATATGCTTGGTTCAATTTTTTGGATACATGACAAGGAAAGCGCCGTCTGCTTTTGAAATAAAAGGAGTTGATTGGGTGGTCGAGCGTTCACATAATGAAGAGCCGCACGATTTTCTTTTCCATTTTTCATCGATAAAAATAGTTAGCGACGATGTGCTTGTCGCCGCACCGATGGGCAAGGGCGTGTTTATGAAGCGCAAAGAAGGCGAGTGGGAAGGACTTCGCGCCGGTTTGCCGGAAGGGGCGCATGTGAACCGCCTCATCGTTCAGGACGCCCGTCTTTTCGCTTGCACGAATAAAGGGCTTTTTGAATACGAACACGGCAACGGGCTGTGGCAGGATTCGGAGCTGGCTGTCGGATGCTACCAGTACAAAGAGATTGGCGGCAGAGCATGGGCGGCCACACCTTACGGTTTGTGGAGCAAGCAGTCGGCCTCCTGGCATAAGATGGCTTATTCCCATGCGATGGTGTACGACTTTCAATTTTTTCCCGAATTTGTCGTTTTGGCCGTCGACTTTGGTCTCGCCATTTACGATCGTTTGGTCGGTTCCTGGGCGGAATTTTCCGTTGGTCAGGCCGTGACTGGTCTTGGTCTTTATCAAGGGCACATTTTAGGCGTTACCGAGGACGGGGCGCTTTTGCACGGGAACAAGCAGGGGAAGTTCGAGCAAATCCGCTTCGCCAACCTGTTTCTGTTTTCGATCGTGACCAAAGGCCCGGAAGTTTATGTATGTTCGGATCGCGGCTTGTTCCGCATCGGTTACATCAGAAACCGGATTACGCTTCTTTCGGTTAGACTCGGTTACCCGGTGACGGACATCGACTGCAGCAGCGACAGTTTGTATATGGCGACTTTGTTTCAAGGCATTCAAACGATGGAGCGGTAAGACAAGAAACATTTGACCATACCTGCATTCGATCTTAAGATGGTAGTATGCGTGGCTGCTATTTTGAGGTTGAAGGGGTATGGACATTGACCTATTTCATCGTTTTTTTGATTGCTATGAACGTTATTGCTTTTATCGAAATGGGCTATGACAAGGGCCAAGCGAAAAAAGGCGGGCGCCGGGTTCCCGAAAAGCGGCTGTTTGCTTTTGCCGCCCTCGGAGGGGCGATTGGCGGATGGCTCGGCATGCGCGTATGGCGCCACAAAACGAAGCATCGCTCGTTTGTCATCGGCATGCCGCTGCTGATTGCTTTGAACGCGATCTGTGTCATCATTATTGCCATGCAGAAATAAATGGCTTGCAGCCGAGCGATGGGAGAACAGCTGCCGACAGGCGGCTTTTTCATGTTCGGCTATGTTGTGCTTGCGCCGCTTTGGGGATAAGCCCGCGGGGGCGTCTTTCGTGCTTTTCAGTCTTTTTGCCTGCCGAAGCTTTGCGAGCGAATTGACGCAGCCCGTTGTTTTTCTCATAATGGAGGAAGCGGATGCTGAGGAGGGATGCCGGATGTGCGGACGCTATACGATCACCATAACGCTGGAGGAGCTTATTCTCCGCTATCATATTGATGCGCCTGTTTTTTCCTATCATTTGCCCAAATACAATGTGGCGCCGGGGCAGTCGGTGATGGCTATCGTCAATGACGGAGAAAAGAACAGGCTCGGCGAATTGCGCTGGGGGCTCATTCCGGAATGGGCCAAAGACGATAAAATCGCGTACCAGACGCTTAACGCCCGGGCGGAGACGCTTGCGGACAAGCCTGCTTTCAGAACTCCGTTCCAGCGCAAGCGCTGCATCATTCCCGCAGACTCTTTTTATGAGTGGAAGGGGACGGGCAAAAACAAGCAGCCGATGCGCATTTTGTTCAAAAGCAGGGAGCTGTTTAGCTTCGCCGGGCTGTACGACACGTGGATGTCGCCGGAAGGAAAGCGCATTTCAACCTGTACCATCGTTACTACGACGCCAAATGAACTCGTTGCAGACATACACGATCGCATGCCTGTCATTCTGCGGCCGGAAGAAGAGGCGGTATGGCTGGACCGCCGCATCACGCAGCCGGAAGTGCTGCGGCCATTGCTGAAGCCGTATCCGGCGGACGAGATGACGGCATATCCGGTTTCGACACGGGTCGGCAATGTGCGCAATGACGATGCGTCCTGCATTGAGGAAGTGAACCTGCTGTTCTAGAAGTCTGTCCGACGAACTGTGTAGAGCGCCCGGCGAAAAGTACAGAAAGGATAAGTACACAAATTAAACGAGCAACTTCGGAGAAAACGGGAGAGCGGCTATATGAAACCACGCGTCGCAGCAATCATTGCCCTTGTATTGATGTTAGTTATTGTTGTCAACGGTTATATCGGATGGCACGGGCACATCTTTTTGTCTCATTTATTGGGTCCTCTGCACTACCCGGTAGTATACTGGATCTGCTTTTGGATCATCGCGTTATCTTATTTGATCTCCGCGGTTGGCAGACGGGTGCTTCCCGAGCGGCTTAAGAACGCGTTGAAAATCACCGGTTCATACTGGTTCGCGTTCATGCAGTTTGGAGTCATTTTGCTGCCTGTCGCGGATTTGGCCGCTTGGCTGCTCTATCTAGCTTCGGTTCCGCCGGATGCAATTGTCAAACTTCTCGGAAGCCTGGTTGCGCTTATTTTCGCCATTTTGCTTGCGTGGGGCTCCTACAACGCGCGAAGTCCGATCGTCCGCAAATACGAAGCGGTCATTTCGAAACAAGCAGGGGACTGGAAACAGCTCCGCATCGCTGTCGCATCGGACATTCATCTGGGCACGATCGTCGGAAGACGCCATCTGCAGCGGCTTGTAGACAAAGTTGGCGAGTTGCAGCCGGATTTGATTCTTTTGCCGGGCGATGTGATCGACGATGACATACAGCCTTTTATTCGCAAAGATATGGGAAGCGTCATGCGTCACCTGCGGGCCCCATTGGGCGTCTATGCGGTGCTCGGCAATCATGAATACATCGGCGGCCACATTCCGGCTTTTGTGGAGCAAATGGAAAAGATCGGCATTCGCGTGCTTTTGGATGAGACGGTGCACATTGCGGATCGCCTGTTCGTCATCGGCCGAAAAGATAAAGCCGCCGAACATACGCCGGAAGGAAGAAAAACCCTCGATACTCTGTTCGAAGGCGTTGACCGGAGCGAGCCGATTATTGTGATGGATCACCAGCCGTATCATCTGGATAGAGCGGCGGACGCGGGGGCGGACGTCATGCTGTCCGGCCACACGCACAGGGGCCAAATAGCCCCGAATCATTGGATTACGGGACGTTTGTTCGAGCTCGACTGGGGATTTTTGCGCAAAGGCGATCTTCACGCCGTCGTATCTTCGGGATTCGGCACATGGGGACCGCCGGTTCGGCTGGGCAGCCGCTCCGAGATCATTGAATTGACGATCCATTTTCATCCGGAAGAAGGAAAAGAGGACTAGACGACATGCAGGAAACGGACAAAAAACTAATCACGCCTGTTGAGGCTGCTGCGGCCATGATGCAGTTGACTATGAAAAGCATTGAAAACGGCTGGGAACACATCAGACCGGCCATAGCCGCCTATTTGACGGAGCCGAGTCTCTCGGAAGCAAATGAAGACGAGTTGATCAAAGAAATTTATATAGCGGCTTTAGCGCTGGAAATTTATTGCATTCCTCATGCGTTTGAGCCCGAAACAGCCCGATTAATCGGTGCAGGGATCGGGGAAATTATGGCATCCGAACATTTTGCCGCCCATCATTTATCGGAACCGGTAAGCGCGCTGTACCTTCCGCAATTCGAACAAGTCAGCGGCACACTGCCTGCCGATCATGCGCTCTCGCTTGTGGAAGAAGCAGCCCGGATTTTGTACGACCGCCTGGAACTGCCGCTTAAGCCTTTGAACAGGGAGCAGAGCCTGCTGTGGGTGAAACTGCTGCCATTTTTGATTCAGCTCGTCGGCAAATGGCCGATTTTGCTGAATAAATTTGCTATTGAGACGAGCCCGGACGGGCTGCAAGCATAAATGCACCGAGGGGGAAGCGGCTGACATGACAAGGAAAAGAGCCAGCGTATTCGTTTTGTCGGGATTTCTGGGAAGCGGCAAGACGACATTATTGAAGCAAGCCATTCATTATTTTCAAGAATCGGGCCGCAAGCCCGCAGTCGTTATGAACGAGATCGGCGAGGTAAATTTGGACGGCCAGTTCATGGATGCCGAAGTTCCGATGGCCGAGCTGCTAGGGGGCTGTATTTGCTGCTCGAGCCGCGGCGATCTGGCCGTTTCGCTTCAGGATCTCATCGCCGGGGAGAAGCCTGACTTGATTTTCATCGAGTCTACGGGCATCGCCAATCCGATGGAAATATTGGACGAGGTTACGGATGCGTCCATGGTCCTCCCGGTGGAGCTGAAAGCCGTCATCACCGTCGTCGACGCGCCGCAGCTGCTGCAGCTAAGCCGTACCAGCAGAGGCAAAACGTTCCGCCTCATGCAGGAGCAAATACGGTGCGCGAATATGCTGCTGTTGAATAAAACTGACCTTTTGCCGCCGCAAGAGCTGCAGGAGGCGGAAGCGCTGGTGAACGAGTGGAACCCGTATGCGGCAAAAGTGTACACGGTATTCAGCCACATCGATATGGGGCTGCTCGAAGCTATGGAAGCGGACAGTGCTGAAAAGCCGGCACCGGAGCCGCAGATGAACGCCGGCGAATCCGGCCATAGCGGCAGCCATCATCACCATCACCATCATCATCACCATTCGCATGATCATGTGATGGCGTACACGCATTTTTTCGAGCATGCGGTAGATAGCGGCGCTTTTGAGCAGTTCGTCAGCAAGCTGCCGGCGGAAGTGTACCGCGCCAAAGGAATTCTCAGCTTCTCGGATACGGCGAGCCGGTTCATGTTTCAATTTGCCTATCGGGAAATGGATTTCGTCAAAATAACGCCGAAGGGCGAAGTGCCTGACGTAGCCGTATTCATCGGCGAAAATTTCTCCAAAGAAGCGGTAAGATCGGCACTGCTGGAACTTGAACGGGCCGGCGAGGTTTGAAAAACATAAATAGCGCGATCAAAATCACCGGCTTAGCCGGTGGCATCCATCAGCCCTATAAGGGCATGTTACATGCAAGCGCCGCTAAGGCGCACTGAAAGTCTGCCAACCGCGTGCTGCCTCGTTACCACGGGTAAGCCCCTGAAAAGGGGCCTCTTTACCGCCCTTTTTCACCGACTCACCTGTAAACAGGTTCGCGAATCATTTGGGTTCGTCGTCCGCCTAGCGACAGACAGGATGGGGATGTTCGGCACATGCAGGCTGGCGTGCTAGATATCCAATCGGCTGCGTCGGGTGGATGCTGTCAGCTGGTTGCCATGAGACGGCCTATTACAGTCCCTTTTGCGCATTCTGTATGATTTTTCGCATACAAAAGTCATCTTTACCGCTGTAGGCATCGATTCTGTTCGATTTTTCACATTTATTTTTCGATTTTACGAAATCAGCACAATTTCTGTATGAATTTTCGAACAGATTTCCACGATTCGCAAGTGGTAGCGGTTGGCAGGCCGGCTCCCCTCTATCATTCGAGTTCAGGGTTGTCTACTCCTAGCTATAAGCCTGAACCCTAGTCGAAACGGGGGTTTTCGTAAACAAAATCAAAATCCGGGCCTTGGAGCCCGGATTTGCTTGTTGCGGGTAAAAAAATGCACTAGCCAGCCGTTTGCAAGCAGATGCGCCGCTGCCGCGCCGCCCTGCTGTCCGGTAGCTCCCGGCACAAAAAGCGTTTTGTTCAGAGCAGACCCATTAGTTTCTCTCCTTATGCATGAATAAAGTTCATTCCGGCTGCCCCGGCACCTGGGCAATCGGTACGGTTTGTTGAAATTTTATTTCAAATGTTATATTTACGTATGGAGACACTTGAGATAATAATACTTACGAAAAGTAACGAGGAGATTGCTCCGCAAATAAACGTTCATACAGGACGATCGGTTAGTCTGCTTTATGGTCCGTAGGTTTCCCGGCGCTAACGAACCGGTTTAGCGTTATTCGTCCTTATTTCTTCGTGGCTGTGTTGTAACGAACCTGAGCGTCTTTATGCGGCTCACCGATCGTTCAAACGGACGGTTTACCACGAAATAAGGGTGTCTACGTACTCCATCATTTCCCGGTTGTATTTGCGAAGAAATGCGGACAGCATCAGCATTGCAAAAGCGGGAATGGGGAGAGACAAGGATGACCCGTTCTCGGGAGTAAAAACCGGATTTTTCACGGCAAAAGGGGGAAGCAGCGAAGGCAAAATCGGTTTCTCGCTTGACTCCAATGGGGCATTTGCGGCACTATAGAAGTTAATATTCCATTGATAGAGGAGCAATGCAAGTGGGCACACATGCGCATACCATGGATCAGATGCTGCAAGCTATGTCTCAGCATGGCTGGAGAATAACGGAGCAGCGCAAAAGTTTGGCAACGTTGTTTGCGGAATCGGGGAGTTATTTGTCTCCTAAAGATGTTTATGAATATATGAAGCAAAAATATCCGGGCGTCAGCTTCGATACGGTGTATCGGAATTTGCGTCTGTTAAGCGAAATGGGCGTTTTGGAACAATTTCATTTGGCCGACGGGCTCAAATTTAAAGCAAGCTGCCTTTCGCACCACCACCATCATATGATTTGTGTCAGCTGCGAGAAGACGGTCACTTTCGAATTTTGCCCGATGAAGCATTTGACGGATTTGCCGGACAATTTTGACGTGCAAAGCCACCGTTTTGAAATATTCGGCTATTGCTCGGATTGCAAACCGGCCGCGGCAGGGGCTCCGGTAGAGCACTGAGATCGGGCAAGATGATTATAACGATTTGTTCCCTTGCTTTTTGGCTTGCCGGGAATATATAATGGAGCCAACTTGTAGAACTCGGAGGTACCTTTAGACCGATGAATTAATGATCCCCCATTCATTTTCTGCTAATCGATCGTTCGATGAAAACGGCAGACTCTGCGTAGTACAGTAGAGCGAATGGGATTCGTATGTCTAAAGGGGCGACTGCGCTTCTTTTTCATATGCAATGAAACATTCGTTCTTTCTGACCGCGGCGGCTGCCTGCGGTTTTTTTGTATTTGAATTTAAGGAGGCGGCGAGTCGATGACTTTGCTTATAAAAGCTAAAGATGTTACGAAGGAATTTGCCGGGAAGCCTGTTTTTGAACACGTCGAGCTGGACATTTACGCGGGAGAACGGATTGCGATATACGGGCGCAACGGCTTTGGCAAAACGACGCTGCTCCGCATACTGGCCGGGACCGTGCAGCCGGATCGGGGGAAAGTCGAACGCAGGCTGGGCGTAGAAGAGTGGGGCTGGATGGAGCAGCTTGCCGAGGCTGACGAGGCGATGCCGCTGCTGGCCTACGCCGAGTCGGGCAGCCCGGCCTACTTCGCAGCGAAGCGCGAGCTGAATGAGCTCGAAGAGCGAATGAAGGACGCGCCCGCTGGCGCCATGGAGCGTTTGCTCGCCGAGTACCAGGAGGCGGCAGAGCGATACGCGCAGTTGGACGGCTACCACTGGGAAACCCAAGTGGAGCGAAAGCTGCAGCAGCTCGGGCTCGGGCGCGAGCTGTGGACGATGCCGCTCGGCCGGCTGAGCGGCGGGCAAAAGACGCGCGCGCAGCTGGCGCGTCTGCTGGTGCGCGAGCCGCAGCTGCTGCTGCTCGACGAGCCGACCAACCATCTCGACGCGGAGTCGCTCGATGGGCTCGAAGCATGGCTTCGTGCTTATCCCGGCACCGTCGTCTTCGTCTCGCACGATCGCTATTTCATCGATCGCACGGCAACCGGCCTGTATGAGCTTTCGCCTACAGGCTGCAAAAGATACAATGGCGGGTATTCCGACTACACCCGCCAAAAAGAGCTGGAGCACCGCACGCAGGAGGTGCTCTACCGCAAGCAGCAGCAGCTGCGGGAGCAGCTGGAGGAAAGCATCCGCACGTATCGGCAGTGGTTTCATCAGGGCGAGAAAAACGCCCGGGTGGCCGAGGTGCCGATACAGCGCGGGTATTTCCAGGCGCGGGCCGGCGCGCATGCCGCGCGGATGAACGCGAAGATGAAGGATCTGGAGCGCCTGGAGGCGGAGCGGGTCGAGAAGCCGCGCGAAGCGCCGCAGCTGAAGCTGAAGCTCGGCGCAGGCGAGTTTGCTTCGCACACGCTCGTGCGGCTGGAGCAGGCCGCGTTCGGCTATGGCGGACGCGAGCTGTTCGCGGGGCTCAGCCTTAGCGTCGACAGAGGCGACAGACTGGCCGTGCTCGGTCCTAACGGCGCCGGCAAATCGACGCTGCTCAAGCTGCTCATGCAGCAGCTTGAGCCTGCGGCTGGCCGCGTGTACCAGCACCCGCGAACGGTTCTCGGCTATTTTTCGCAGGAGCTCGACAATTTGGACGATCAGGCCACTTTGCTGGACAGTCTGCTGGCATTGCCTGCGATGACCCAGACGCAAGCCCGGACTATTCTCGGATGCTTCCTGTTTTCCGGCGAAGACGCCCGCAAAAAAATCGGCGATCTGAGCATGGGGGAGCGATGCCGCGCCGCATTTTTGAAATTGTACTTCAGCGGGGCGAATCTTCTGGTGCTTGACGAACCGACGAATTATTTGGATATCGACACGCGGGAGCGGATTGAGCAGGCGCTGCTCAATTTTCCAGGCACTATGGTTTTCGTTTCGCACGACCGCTACCTGATCCGCAAATTGGCGACGAAGCTGCTTTGGTTTGGCCCGGAGTCGCCCCCGGTCTCGTTCGCCGGCACTTACGACGAATACATGGAGTCGCGGAACGAACGCGAACGTTCTCCGGAATTGCTTGAGCGCGACAATGAACGGAGGCGGCTGGAACTGGCTTTAACGCGTCTGATTGGAGAGGAAGCGGGAAGTCCCGAGGCTGCTGACGAACAGCTGCGGCAAATTCGCAGCATCAAATCGAGACTGGCCGAGCTGGATTAAAGCAATAAGCCGGGTGTGCACTTTAGCGATGCACCCCGGCTTTTTATTTGCTTTTGGAAACGTGCAGCAGCTCGGGCACAGTCACAAAGGTATAGCCGTCCGCTTTGAGCTTGCTGATCATCGGGCCGATCGCCTGGACGGTTCCGTTTAAATTTTGGCTGTCAGCTCCTCCGGAATGCTGCAGGATGATGGAGCCCGGCTTCATTTGGCGCATAATGTTGTTAAGCACCTGATTGGTTGTTAAAGATTTCCAGTCCAAAGAATCGACGTTCCAGTTGACGATTAGGTACTGGTGATCGGCAACCCACTTGACCTGTTCTTCATTGATGGCGCCATAAGGAGGGCGGATCAGCTTGGGGGTATACCCGGTTAGACTTCGCAAAACACGCTCCGTCGTTTCGATCTGGCTTTGAAAGCCGTCTACGGACAGCTTGGGCGAATAGGCGTGGTTGTAGGAGTGATTGCCGATAATATGCCCTTCTCTGACGATGCGCCGAACGATGTCAGGGTGGGCCTTGGCCTTGGAACCGACCAGAAAAAAGGTTGCTTTGACATGTTTTTCTTTCAGCGCATCCAGCACCTGCGGGGTAAACCGGGTATCCGGGCCGTCATCGAACGTCAGAGCTGCTTTCTTTTCATTAGCGGAACCGCGAATTTTGAACGTATTCGGATACTTGACGATAAGTTCGGACAAAGAAAGTCTTCTTGCCATGCTTTTTGCTTTCGACTCGGTTTGGTGGACGGGAACCGCAGGCTTTTTCGCGGCTTCGGTTTTTGGCGAAGTCTTTTTCGGTTTGGGTGTTTTCGTCGGCGCCGGGATCGGAGTCGGAGTCGGTACGGCCGATGAACCCGGCTGCGCTTGCGGTGAAGCGGGTAGAGGCGAAGCAGCAGGAAACATGCTTGGCGCTGCCGATCCCGCCGCAGCCGGAGAAGGCTTGGCATAATCGCCCGCTCCCTGGCTGGCGTTAAAAAGGTTGTTTTCGTTCAGGCCGTAAGTTTCGTGCGGGTAGCTCTCGCCATGATACGTTTTGTTTTTCGACGCTCCGCAGCCTGTCGCGAGCAGTATCAGCAGGCAAGCAATGGCAGTCGACTGCAGCGGCTTGGTCATGGCAATCCCTCCAGAGTGATTAATCCCCTTTAGAGTTTGTTGCGACGCCGCATCTTATCCCATGCAATATGCCCCATGCGCCATATGCAAGGGCCGGAGCCGGCTCCTGCGGTGAACCATTTCGCCGGACGCTTCGTCTTTACAAGTACCAAGCCAAGCCAAGCAGCTTCTTTGGCGAAATGGGAGGTTGAAAAACATGGCTGTTCTGTACATGAAAAGTATCATTTTTTTCCTGCTTTTTCTTGTAAGCGCAGGTTGTTCCGTCTACGAACCTTCCAGCTCGGCAGCTGCGAAGGCGATTTCGGCAGAGCCAGTTTCAGCAGAACCGTCTTTTGCCGCACCGGGGCCCGCACTTTCCGTACAAGGTCAATCATCGTCTGATCTCCGCTCCCAAATGAAACCTGCGGACAGTATCGTATTTGCGGATAGCCTTAATGGTTTTGGAATGATGCGCGACGGTGACGCCTACGTGTTTATGCAGACCGATAACGGGGGAGAAACGTGGACGGCCAAATATACTTTTCATCGGGAAACGGCCGTTTACGGGATGTCTTTTTTGAATAAAAAAACAGGCTGGGTGCTGGCAAGCACCGGCAGTTCGGGAACTAATGAATTGCTGCTGACTTCAGACGGGGGCGAGACTTGGGAAGTGATTGCAGGAAATGTGCAGGAGCTTGGCAGCGCGATCGAAAAGCCGTTTTTTCGGTTTTTTGACAGGCAGAACGGATTGATTGCCGTTAATGGAGCCAAGGGGTTTCAGCTTTTGCGGTCGCAGGACGGGGGGCTGACCTGGACGTTGTCGGGCATTCAGCAGCTGCCCAAAGACGGGCGCGGGGTGTTCACCTTCGTATCGCCGACGAATGGATGGTACGCCGCGGCGACTAAAAAAGCAAAGGCTACGGTACTGTACCATACCAACGACGGGGAAAACTGGATCGAAACGGGGAAGCTGAGGGGAGATCAGGAGCCGGCGGCTATCACGTTTTCGGACGCACAGACCGGATGGCTGCTTCTACGCAACCAATCCGGCTCGGGAACGCAAGGATGGTCTTTGCTGCGTACGACGGACGAGGGGCAAACGTGGGTACAGCACTATTTTCCCGCGTCGTTCGATCCTGCTCCGAAAAATGTGTATATGACGGCTGTGCAAACCGACCGCTGCTGGATTATGAGCACGAACGGGCTGTGGCGCTCCTTGAACGGCGGCTTGAACTGGAACCGGCTCGCTTCGTGAATTCAGCCGATTATTTTTTGATAAGTTACGATATCGAGGAATTTGCCCCATTTGAAGCCCACTTCTTTAAAATGCGCGCACTGCGAGTAACCGTGCTTTGCAAATGAGCGGATGCTGCGGGCGTTCTCCGTGCAAATCGTGGCCACAAGCGAATGGAAGCCGTTTTGCGCGGCCACTTGCTCAATAAACTGAAGCGCGGCGCTGCCCACGCCTTTGCCGACACATTGGTGATGCAAATAAATCGTCACTTCGCCGGTGGAATCATAAGCTTGTTTTTTCTTATGCTGCGTCACTTGCACATAGCCCTGCCTGCTGCCATCCTGAACGATCACGTAAGTCCGATACCGCTCGCTGGCAAAAACGACGGATTCCGTAAACTCGTCCAATGTCACGGGCTCCGTATGGAAAGATACCGTCGTATTTATCGCGTAATAATTATAAATATCCATTAGAACCGGAATATCTTCCTCTTCCAGCTGCTTGAAAATGACCTTGTTCATGTTGTTCTTCTCCTTTTGAACTTCATCTTAAAACATATTCTCCGCAGGAAAGAGAATCCCTTTTTGCTTTGTCGTGTAGCCACAAACCGGGCAGCTCGGATATAATAGGCACTAGGAGTGTATCCAATGTTGTTAGGGCAGCCGGAGGGGCGCCCTAATTTCCGGTGCAGCATTTGCGAAGTGTCTTCCCTGCATCGGTTGAAGTGTAGGGGCAAAGTGGCCTTGGAAAGCAGAAAAGCCTGCGAAAGTGCAGGTTTTTGCTAAGGCTGCGGCCCGTTTGACGGAAAAGCCTGCGATTGTGCAGGAATTTTCCGCGAAAATGAGTCTTAGCCCATGATCGTGGCGAAAAGCCTGTACAATTGCAGGAATATGTCGCGGCTTGCTGTATCCATCGAGCAAAAACTGCACTTTTGCAGGTTTTCTTCGTGTGCAGCCAGGCAGATTGTGCACTCGGACCGGGCGTGTAGGTTTATGCGGGCAGATGGGCTGCCGGCATGCGAGTTTGCAAGGGGGAGCGAAACGTTTTGAAACAACCTACAATCGTTGTGGTCGGCAGCTTTAATATGGATATGGTCGTCAGCGCCGAGCGGATGCCGCGTATCGGAGAGACGATTACCGGACAGTACATCCGGTATGTGCCCGGCGGATTCCGGTCAAATTGAATCCTGCGCCGGCCCGGGAGCTTTCCGATTCGCTGCTTCAATCGATCGATGTTTTGACGCCTAACGAAACGGAGTTCGAGCAGTTGTCCGGGCACTCCATTGAGCATATTAATGAAGAGGAGCTCGCCGGGCAGCTGCTTGCCTGGGAACGCAAGCACGGGCATCGGGTATGCCTGACACGCGGAAAAGCAGGCTGCTCGTTTGTGCAGGACGGCAAGCTGGTCACGCTTCCCGCGCCGGCGGTTGACGTTGTCGATACTACGGGCGCGGGAGATGCGTTCAACGCGGCGCTTTCCTACGGATTATGCTGCGGATGGACGTTCGAACAGCCGGCATATAGAAGCAAGATGGGGGGATTGGCATGACAGGGAATATGAGCTATATTTTGGCCATCGCAGTCGGCATCATCGTTCTGGCTGTTCTGACCTTGATGAATTTCCGGAAAATGAGCCGCACGAAGGCCGATCTGACGATGCTGAAAAAAAGAACGCTGCTTTGGACGGAAATTTCTTTGGCGCTTTTTTTGATCCAATTGTTTTTTCGCAAGGAGGACATGGGATTTCTGGTGTTTTTCGGTTTGTTGACCTTGTTTACGGGCGCGCATTATTTGGGTGTCCGCTACTATTCGAAACGGCAGTCCGGGTAAGCGGCAAAGCCAAATCCGTAAGCTGCCTCCGGAACAACAAAAATAACGAATAATGTATGAATCCTTAAAATAAACTGGATATGATCAGGGAAATCCCGGTTGTGACGAGGAGGACTCCAATGAATCCGGTTCATGCATATGATTCATACGCAGATTTACTCACGATTTCAACGTTTAAAGCGCTGGTTGAAGCGATCGTTCCGTATACTCCCATGTTTGGAGCGGAACAGGCGGCAGGTGCGGCGGAATTGGATATTCAAGGGTATATGGTTTGGGAATTGAACCATAATCTTTCACTTTTTTTGGGAACTCATTTAACCGGAGTTCCCTTAGCTTCGTCCACCGCCGAACTGCTGAATGCCGGAGCAGCCCAGTTTATTGCGTCCGGCCAAGCGCAAGATCCTCTCCATTTTGCAGTCTGGGAGGACGGATCTTTCGCCGGTCTCTCGCCCCGCGACCGCATTCGGGTATTGGCGATGCTGGAGCAGCTCGATGTCGATCTGGGAAGCTTGCCGCCCCCGTACAAAGACGACGGAGGATTCGTCAAATACATCGTGGATTTTTTGGTTCGGATGACGATGTTCGGTTATTATTCGGAATGGTCCGCTTACGGTTCGACACGTTTGAATACGCCGACTCAGCGGAGGCTGGAGTATTTTCCGATCAGTTGGAGGCAGGTCGGGTATCCGGGCGTATCCAAAGGCTATCGCGCCCTTCGCGGTTATTTATTGACAATCGTACGCGGAGAAGGAGGGAGCCCGAATGCTTGATGCCGATGTGATCGTAATCGGATCCGGAGGCGGAGGCGCCGTCGCGGCCAAGGAGCTTGGAGAAAAAGGACTGAAGGTGTTGGTTCTGGAAGCGGGGCCCTGGTATGGCAACGGCAAATGGCCGAACCCCAATGCCGAACGCGGCGCGGAGTCGAGCTCCAGTTACGCCGATCTGGATGTGAAGCTGTATAAACAGATTTATAACTCGTATGAAAACAACATAAACGACGGAATATCAGGCGTATTCCGCTTCGGACCGGCCGACCGCCGCCGTACGCCCTGGCACCGGGTTTTGCCTCAGAAAGGCGATATTTGGCAGCTTGCCGGCGTCGGAGGAACGACGCAGCATTACTGGTCGCAGTCGCCGCGCGCTTTTCCTATTGCCGTCGATAACGTCTGGCCAATCAGCTACCGGGAGCTCATTCCGTATTACGAAAAAGCTGAAGCTACATTGCCCGTTCAGTTTGCGGCGGCGGCTCCGAAAGAGGAACTCTTTTTCTACGGGGCTAAAAAGGCAGGATGGTCTTTGATTCCGACTCTTGATGTCGTAAACCCGGGCTATCGCCCGCATCCCAACGCGATTCTTCGCCCGAACGAGCATCTGATGGACCCGGGCTATACGATGGAGCAGTTATCCGAAATGGAAGGGTGCAGCCTTAGAGGACATTGTGTCAACGGGTGCACGACGGGTCCCACGGTCGACAAAATCGCCAAACGAAGCACTTTGGTCAGCTATGTCCCGCTTGCGCTCAAGACCGGAAATGTTACGATCCGGCCTAATGCCTTCACGATCAAAATTTTGACGAAGCATGATCCAAAAGACGGTCTGTGCGCAAGCGGAGTACAGTTTCGCGATACGTGGACCGGGGAAATCGGCGAGCTTTCGGCGAAAGTTGTCGTGATGGCAGCCGGCTGCATCGAGTCGCCGCGCCTTTGGCTGAACTCCGGGCTGCCCTACAACGAATGGGTGGGGAGAGGTTTAACCAACCATTATTTTGATTGGGTTTCGGGCATATTCGATGAAAAAGTGTTGAACAGCATATTGGGCATTCCGGTGGCCGATCCGTTCGTAGGCAACACCTCGGGAGGCAGAGTCGATATTCCGGGGCTCGGTTCTACGCAAGTTTCCGGTCTGAGTCCCGGATTGTCCGCCTTTATGACCTACGGCTTCAGCGAAGGTGGCTTCAATTCACTGAACCCGCCGGAACCGGGGGCGCCATGGGATATTCGCGGCAGAGCCGTCGGCCCTGAATTGAAGGAGCTGATGTACAACTACCGCAGAACGATGAGCATGCTGATTCTCACGGACGACGAGACTCTGTACCACAACAGGGTGACGGTCGATCCGCTTCTGAAAGACGAGCACGGGCCGGTTCCGGTCATTCACTATACCCCCGGCAAAAAAAGCATACAAAGGCGCGATCAACTGGTCAAATATTCAGCAGAGATTCTTCAGCACGCCGGGGCCAAAAAAATCATTCGATCGGATTTGCCCGCCGGATTTTTTCTCCATATCGAAAGTACGATGCGCATGGGATATGTGACGGATACCAACTGTGAGGCGCAGCAGGTCAAGCGGCTATATATTGCCGACAACAGCGTACATTTCAACGGTATCGGAGGCCCTAATCCGACGCTTACGACGCAGGCGCTGGCGACGCGCACGGCAGAGAAGCTGGCGGATACATATTTCAGTTAAATCAAGCAGGCAGGCCGGGAGTAAATCTCCTGCCTGCCTTTTTGCCGTTCAGCCCTTGGTGACGGAGTAGTAAAGCACAAGCCCCGATAAAGCGATAATAAACAAAAAACCGACGATTTTCCATATGACTCCATTTTTCATTTTTTTCGGCTGCCTTCATTTTTTTATCGTTTGCTTTGTTTTCAGAATTCCGCGAATGGAGGGATTATATACCATGGATAATGATTCATTTTCTGAATGAGTCTATTCCTAGTTGGAAATTTTAATGAATAAAGAAAAGGTGAGAATAGCCATGTTTTTTAAAAGGCTGCTGTCTTGGCGAGCGAGAGAACAGACAGAGAGGTTCAAAACTGAATATGCGATCGAAGGGGACCTGTTCGACAATTTGGACGACAACGAACAATGGTTGAAACAAACATTTAGTCAATGCATGGATCTGAAAATGAGAAGAGTCCAAGCATTCGGTTCGACTCCGTGCCTGTTGGTCTTTTTTCAAGGACTGGTTGATACCGTGCGGTTGGACGAGGAGTTATTAAAACCCCTGTTGCAAAATCGATCGCTGAATTGCGGCGCAGCCTCTCAGATACTGGAAATCATGGAGAGCGAACTGGTTCCCGTTGCAAGCGCGATAATGGTTTCAACGAAGAGTGAGACGGTGCAGCGCATTTCCAGAGGAGAAACCGTTCTGTTGTTGGAATCCGCCAAGCAGGCCATCACGATACATATGAAAGAAGGTCAACTTCATCGTGCACTGAAGGAACCTGAAACGGAGTCGGTCATTCGCGGTCCGCGGGTCGGCTTTATTGAGAACATCCATTCGAATACGGCATTAATTCGCCAGCAAATCCGCACCCCGCAGCTGAAGATAGAGAATATGTCGGTAGGAGCAGTTACGCAAACGGATCTGGTTATTTTATACATGGAACATATCGCTTCACCGGAAATTGTCTGCGAAGTGAAGAAGCGCATCTCGCGAATCGATATGGACAGCGTTCTGGAATCGGGCTACGTGGAAGAAATGATCCGGGATGCGCCCTATTCGCCTTTTCCGGTCATGCATATGACCGAACGGCCGGATACGGTATCAGCTTCCCTTCTGGAAGGGAAGGTGGCGATATTAATTAACGGAACTCCGATGTCTTTGATCGTGCCGGTTACTTTTTGGCATGGATTTCAATCGGCTGAAGATTATTATACAAGCTTCATTTTTTCTACATTTGTTCGATGGCTGCGGTACCTCTTTGGTTTTTTATCCTTGACCTTGCCATCGCTTTTTATTGCCGTTATGACCTTTCATCAGGAAATGATTCCGACAAGCCTGGCTTTAAGTCTTGCTGCCGCAAGAGAACCTGTCCCTTTTCCGACGTTCATGGAAACGCTGCTGATGGAAATAACTTTCGAGGCCATCCGCGAGGCGGGAATACGCCTTCCTCGTCCTGTCGGCCAGACCATTAGTATTGTGGGCGTGCTCGTCATTGGACAAGCTGCCGTTCAGGCAGGAATCGTGTCCACTCCGATCGTCATGATCGTGTCTTTGACGGGAATAGCTTCATTTTTGATTCCCAACACGAATATGAGTCAAGCGATTCGCATTTTACGTTTTCCCCTTATGCTGTTTGCTGGCATGTTCGGCTTGTACGGTTTTATGGCAGTCATGATTGCGCTGCTGATTCATCTTGTGAATCTGCGTTCCTTCGGGGTTCCCTATATGACCCCGGTTGCTCCATTCCATCCATCCGGAATATGGGATGTTATGGGCAGAGCCCCTTGGTGGGTTCTGCACAAGCGCCAGCATCGCGTTCGACCAAAACAGGAGTTGGAGAAACAATGATTCGAATGAAATGGTGTCAAGCGGCGGTCCTTTTCCTTTGTCTCACTTTATTTACAGGCTGTTGGGACAGGACCGAACTTAATGATCTTGCGCTTGTCGTAGCCAGCGGCATGGATCTTGTCGAGAACGGGCAAGTAGAGTTTACTTTTCAGATTGCCGTGCCTTCAGCTCCGACCGGCTTGATGGGGAGCGGGGGGAAAAACAAAAAGTCTGTTCTGGTCGTCTCGGAGATGGGGAAGGACGGTTCGGATGTGCTTGCCAAGCTGCAGCAGCGATTGTCCCGGAAAATCTCTTTAGGCCACAGGTCGGTTACGATTATAGGTGAAAAATACGCCAGACACAGGCTGGACCAGATCATGGATATATTTTTGCGTTCGCCCGACAGCCGGTATTCCGTTTATTTATTGACCGCGCATGGAACGTCCGCCAAGGACATTTTGAAGGCTCCATATTTGCTGGAAACCATCCCCGGTACCGCCATCAGAAAAATGCAATCCAGCCGCATCAGCCTGTCCCTGAAAGTAGACGAGTTTCTGAACGCCATGTCTTCATTTGGGAGATCACCGGTTACAGGAGCGATCCGGCTGAGTGACAGTAAGAATGCGGATGCTCCATTCGTGATTAACGAAGCGGCCGTGTACCGCGATAATCAGTTGGCCGGATTTTTGACGGAAGAAGAAGTAAGGGCATTGCAGTGGTGGAGAGGAGAGCTTAAGAACGTCAATATAACCGCACAGGTTGAGCCGCCGGACAAAGATTTTAAGGGAACAGCCGACATGATTGTCTTGAAGGGCCGTACGGCTATAAGCACGAAGGTTAAAGACAACATGCCGGAAGTAACGGCTATTTTTAAGGTGAAAGGAAGAGTATTGGAGAACGATACCAGGCTGGATTTGAGCAAGGCCGAAAATTTAAAACGTATCGAAAGCAAAATATCCGATGATCTGAAAAAACAAATCGTCAGCACATTCAATCGCGTACAGAAACAATTGAAATCGGATATTTTCGGTTTAGGCGAAGAAATCCATATCCGTCATGCCGCTTATTGGAAAAACAACAAGAGCCGCTGGAACGAAATCTATCCGCAGGTTCCGGTTCACATCGAGGTTCAGGTCGCAATTGAGCGCGTCGGCAGAACTCAGGCGCCTGCGAACCTGAAGAAATAGAATAATGAATCGTGAGAAGAGGGTTGTCAAGGATGAAAATAACCGGCCTTCAAGTTTTCTGGATGATCACTATCATGGAGTTGGGAATGACTTTATTGATGACGTTTACGCCCAGTCAGCAAGCAGCGAAGCAAGATGCATGGCTGTCTGTTCTTATCGCCGGAAGCATCGCATTATTGGCTGCAGTAATTACAACCAAGCTTGTGCGTCTTCATCCGGATCAGACCTTCGTACAATTCAGTCAAACGACTATGGGAAAATGGATCGGCAAGATCGTCATCGTTATTTATCTTGTCCAGTGGTATACCATCATTCCCATCGTCCTGCGCCAATTCAGCGATCTGCTGCGGATTTTGCTCTTTCATGAAACGCCGACAATAATCATTGTTATCATTATGATCCTGCTTACCGTGTATGTGACCTATTCCGGGGGGATCGACGGGATCGGACGCTGCAGTGAAATTTTAGGTCCCCTGATTATTATCATGGTATTGCTGGTTCTCGCTACAAGCATTCCCAACATTTATTTCAAGAATCTGAGGCCGTTTTATGCAGACAGCGGGCTTATGGCCATCTTCAAGGGGGCGCTGCCGCCTGCATCTTATCTTGGACATGCGGTTGAATTCGTTATGCTCTCAACGTTTCTCTTTTCTCCGCACAAGGGAGCGCCCTACGTCATTTGGGGTGTGGTAGTAGCATGGCTCTGTACGCTGTTATCGATGATCATGGTCATTATGACGGTAGGCGTCAATCTCACATCCAAAATGTGGTATCCTTTTTTCGAAATGACCAAAAAAATATCTATTTTTGGATTTATAGAAAATTTGGACGCGATAGCAGTGATCATTTGGATAGCGAGCGTATTCATTAAATTGTCCATTTATATGTTTGTAACCAGCTACGGAACGGCACAATTTTTACAGGTGAAAAATTGGAAGATGATGATTTGGTTTATTGCCCCGGTTGTCATGATCTTTTCGTTATTTCCCCAAAATATTTCCGAAGCGACCGGCAATTATTTGAACAATTATTGGGTTCCGTTCGTGCTGCCCGTCAATATGCTCGGTCTGCCTCTGCTTCTGCTGATCGTCGGAACGATCAAGCAGAGAAACGCCGCAAAGCCGCAATAGCTGGAATCAAGTGGCGGGGCTTTTTTGCATGGCCGCATTTAAAGCCTCCTAGTCATCGTGCCAGCTCTTCGGTCTGGTTTTTGCTTGGGTTGTAAATTTATGGTACCATTTTCTTTTCTTCTTTTGCTCCATAATGGTCCGCAATTGCAGCATCAGAAGTTTAGCCCGGTCTTCGTCTGCATATTTGTTTCTTAATTGTTCGAAAATGTTATGATCCCGCAAATGATCGCCTTCCTTTTCTGACTGACTGCTTAACAGGCGAACGCCTTCATGATAGAACTCCGGATTTTGGCAAACGTATGTTCTGTGACCCATAATATCACAATGAGAAGCGTTAGGGAATGGGTATTTTCCATTTCATGGGGCGTTTTCGGCGAATAGGCGGCTTTGCGCTTGCCGGGCAACCGTCCGCTTCGGGTTTGTCCAACGCTGAATAATGTGAATGAAGGGGAGGTGAAAATGATGGGAAAAGGATTTGATTGTGCAACGCCTTTGACTTCGACTACGGCTCCGATGTTTGCCGGCCAGGGCTATACGTTCGCAGGCCGTTATTTGGCGGAATCCGGTTCATGGAAACGGCTGTCTCCGGAAGAGGCGCAGCAAATTACGAATGCGGGCCTTTATATCGTTTCTTTTTTCGAGCGTTACGGGAATCGGGCCCGCGAAGGAGCGGCGGCAGGCACCGAGGATGGAAAGCTCGCCTTGCAGTACGCGCAGGAAGCCAAGCAGCCGACCGGGTCAACGATCTATTTTGCGGTCGATTACGATGCTCCTTCCACCGACTTCGACGCTATCGAGGCGTATATGAGGGCGGCAGATGCGCGAATTACCGGCTATGAACTGGGGGTATACGGCTCTTACTCGGTCGTTAAAGCGATGAGCGATCGCGGAGTCACAGCGAAGCTTATGCAAACTTATGCATGGAGCTACAGCCAGAAGTTCGATTCAATCAGCATTTATCAATATCAAAATGACGTTACCGTCAACGGAGTTGCAGTCGATTTGAACGAATCCAACGGAAATGCAGGGGGGTGGAAAGTAGGCATGGCTATTCAACAAACGGCTTCGCTGGATGCCGGCGTAGCTCAGACTGTCATTAATACCTGGATTTCTCCGGCTTGGCATGCAACGAGCGACCAGCAGCAAAAAGATTACCTGCATTGGCTGGCCAATCAGCTTCGAATCGCGTCCGGGCTGCCGCAGGAATGACGCGGGCATTTCTATTGAAACTGCCGAATATTTATAAAATGTTAAAAATAGATTCAGCTTATTTTAAGATTCAGAGCGTATATTTAGTCTCAGACCCCCCTTTAAATATATGTTTTTTCCCGCCAAAAGGCGGGTATTTTTTTATATGACAATTCACGCTCTTGTCCAAGCAAAAAAACGCGATTTACATAGAATAACAGTGTAATACAAGAATTTATCATGAAAGGAGTGCTTGAATATGGCAGTTGCAGTTGGAGATGGAATTCGTAGAAACAGAGCGGTAGAAATTTTGGTGCTCTTCATCCTGTTGGTTATTATTACTACAGCATTTTGTTGGTAAGGTTTTCGGCAGCGTAGCAGTTTAAGCTCCTCAACACCAGGTATCGGCGGCGAGCCGATATCGAAAAACGCCTCCGAACCCACTTCTTGCAAGTGGAGGAGGCGTTTTTTCGTATCCGGAAAAATATAAACGGCGGTCATTTGCATGACCGCCTCATGGGAGAGGAGAAACCGGACGAAGAGCTTATGGGGAAACGTAAGTCTTCTCCGCGGTTGTCTACGACATTCTCAGATGTCGATAATTCAAGGATGACCGTTTTCAAGAAAATTTATACATGATGCAGACAAATTTTTTGTTTCCGCCCGAAGGTTGTGGTACGATAGCAACATAAATGAACCGGCAAGAAGGGGAACTACGAGAGCATGAGAGTCATTTCAGGCAGCGCCAAAGGCAGGGCGCTAAAGGCCGTACCGGGTATGAGCACGAGGCCCACGACGGACAAGGTGAAGGAAGCGATCTTCAGCATGATCGGGCCTTACTTTGACGGCGGGCAGGTGCTCGATCTGTTTGCAGGTACGGGAGGTTTGGGAATCGAAGCTTTAAGCCGCGGCATGAGCAGAGCGGTTTTTATTGATGTGGAGAAAAAAAGCGTCGATACGGTGCTTCACAATTTGCAGGCGGCCGGACTGAAGGAGCAGGCGGAAGTATTCCGCAACGATGCGGTCCGCGCGCTGAAGGCGCTGGCGAAAAGAGAACGGCAGTTTGAATTGGTTTTTCTCGATCCGCCTTACAAAATGAAGGCGATTGCCGAACTGATCACGGCGATGGAAGATCAGGGGCTGCTGGCATCGCAGGCGGCTATCGTGGTCGAACATGATGCGGAGGATGTGCTGGCCGAGACGATAGGCGGCATGGAGCAGCAGCGCCGGGCGGAATACGGCGATACGGCTGTGACGATATACAGCCGGACCTCGTAGACAAATGAAGGAGAGATGAGCATCATGAAGAGGCAAGAACACGGCATTACGGTAGCGGTGTATCCGGGCAGTTTCGATCCCGTTACTTACGGTCATCTTGATATTATACATAGAGCGGCGAAAGTGTTCGACAAACTGATCGTAGCGGTGCTGAATAACACGTCCAAAAATCCGCTGTTTCCGATCGAAGAACGGATGGACCTTATCAAAACGGTAACGAGAGATTTGCCGAATGTGGAAGTGGACGGCTTCCGCGATCTTTTGATCAATTATATGAAACAAAAAGATGTGAACCTCATCGTCAGAGGGCTCAGAGCGGTATCCGATTTTGAATACGAGCTGCAAATGGCTTCGACCAACCACAAATTAAATGAAGATGTCGAAACGTTTTTCATGACGTCCAAGCCGAAATATTCGTATTTAAGCTCCAGTATCGTCAAAGAGATCGCCAGATTCAACGGTCCGGTCGGAGATTTGGTTCCGCCGGAGGTGGAAGAAGCGTTGAAGATTAAATTTCCGGCGATATGAACGAAACCCGCCGTATGTCAGCGGGAATTCATGTTTTGCCATGTGCGGATGGACAGCGAAAGCAGCAACATCGCCCCCAGCAGGACAATCAGCTGCGCGGACACCGCTGCCCACAGCGCCCATATCCGTTCGCCTGCGAAAGGGAAAGGGCTTGCAAAGCTGGCGGCCGGGGCTGCATTCAGCCATAGAAAGCTGGGCTCGGCTTGTTCCAGCAGCGGCTGAAGCGGCTTCCACAGCGCAAACGTCAGTACGAACGCAAGTGTGCCGTGCAAGGAGCGGGCCAGGAAAAAGGGGAAGTAGCGCACGTCGGTTTTCTGATGAAATCCGGCTGCCTGCGCATGGGCCGACAATCCTCCCCAGCCCAAAAACGCGCTGAGCAAGGCCATTTGCCACGGGAGCGCTAGCGGTTGCGTCTGGCTGAAGGCGTAAGCGCCAAGATGAATTTCAAACAAGGCTTTGATCCATTGCGGAGCAATATCCGTATCGAGCTTGGCGATAGCCGCGGCGGCGCCAATAACGAAGCGCACGCCTTCTATTAGGTGCGTAATGGTGATGACGTTGATCAATACGGAGAAAATCATCATGTACCCGCCGATCAGCATGAGCGCCTGGACGGAGGAAGTGACCGAATCGCCGAGCAGCTTGCCGAAGGCGCGCCCATCGTGCAAATAGGCTTCGCGCATGCTCTGCGCCGAACGTTTCCAGATGGAAGCCCCGTTATGCATCGAGGGCTGCTTGTGCTCTTCGGAGAGGGGCGGGCTCTCCTGCGTCTGCTTGTGTCCGCCGCGGTTTCGCCACAGCAGCCCTGCAAGGATTGCCGACAAGTAATGGATGACAGCGAGAAGGAACCCTAGTCTGGCGCTGTGAAGGAAGCCGACGCCGACGACCGTTATTAGAAAAAGCGGGCTGCAGAGGTGGGACAAGGCGTTCAGACGCTCCGCTTCGGAACGGGAAAGCAAATTTTTTTCCCGCAGCGCTGCGGTAATTTTGGCACCGGCAGGAAAACCTACTATGAGACCCGATGCCAGCGCCCAGCCGCTCACTCCGGGAAGGCGAAAGAGCAGCCGCATCAGCGGGGTGAGCAAGGTGCCGATTCCTTGAATGACGCCGAACCCGATCAGCAGTTCCGTCATAATAAAAAAGGGCATAAGCGCCGGAAATACCAGCTTCCACCAAATGGAAAGCCCGGCGAGCGAGGATTGAAAAGCCTGATCCGGGAATAAAATGATCGATATGACGACGACCGCAGCCAAGGCTCCGAGCAGCGCCGTGGTAAGCCTGCTGCCGGTTCGTCTGTTCAAACGCTGCATGGAATCACCTCGTCCTTTAAATATGCTACATGTGTACGCGCCAAGCGGCAGCTTTAGACCAAGCATTGCGAATGCCGTCCGCAACGGAAGGCCTGAACGACATCATCAAACGGAGGGAAAGCAGTATGGACGACAAGGAAGAAAACGGCATCCGTACATGGTCTAACAATTCTTACCGTCACCCGGGAAGCGGGGGAATCAGACGTTACCTGGTTTCCATTCTGGTGGGTGTTGTGATTATTTATCTTCTTTTCTTCGTTTCGCTGCCGTATTTTATTTTTATGCCCGGAACGGCTGAGAATATCAGACCGATGGTGACCGTCGCAAAGGGCGCGGATCCCGAGAAAGGGACGCTCATGCTGACGACCGTGCGGGTCGCGGACGCCAACGTAGTGAATTATGTGGTCGCATTGCTCAACCGTTATGAAGAGATTCAGCCCAAATCGAGCGTTTACCGCAATGGGGAGTCCGAGCAGGAATACACGCAGCGGCAGGAATACGTCATGCTGACCTCGCAGGCCAGCGCCATGCAAGCGGCTTACATGAAAGCGGGCGTCCCTTATCATATCAGCCACGAAGGCGTGATGGTGCTTCAGACGCTTCCCGGCTTGTCCGGTGAAAAAGTGCTGAAAGCGGGCGATGTGCTGCTGAAAGCAGGCGATACGGACATCAAGGCGGCTCAGGATTTACTGGACACGCTGAAGGGAAAAAAAGCCGGCGAGACAATCGACATCACATTTAAAAGAAACCAGGTCGAACAGAAGCAGACGCTCGCGCTCGGACTGCTGCCCAAGCAGGAAGGGTCAGGCCAAGAGCAGCGGGCCGGCATCGGCGTAGTGCCGGCCGATATGCAGTCCGTAAAAGCGGACAACGCACAGCAGCAGGTTACGATTAAAGCCGGGGAAATCGGCGGTCCCTCCGCCGGTCTGATGTTCTCGCTCGAAATTTATAACCAGCTTGTCCAAGGCGACATTACCAAGGGCCACCGCATCGCCGGGACGGGGACGATCGATGCCGACGGCACTGTGGGGCCGATCGGCGGCATTCAGCACAAAATTATTGCTGCCGACAAGCAGGGGGCGGAATATTTTTTCGCGCCGAAAGACGTGACCTTTAAGGACGGCACCAAGATTCAAAACTATACCGATGCGGTGGAAAGAGCCAAACAAATTCATTCCAAAATGAAGGTAGTCGAAATTGCCACGATGGACGATGCCTTGAAGTTTTTGAACGACTTGCCGGCCAAATAACATCGGCCCGCAAAGAAATTGTGCGCCGATTGGTTGACAAATGACGAATATACTGGATATAATAATCTTTGTTTGTTTGGGGTGATAATCATGCAGATTTACTTGAAAGATCTTGCTCTCAAAGGACAACCGGTTCATTTAACGGAAGATATGAATCTGGCCGCGGCTTTTCAAGGCCGGCAAGATATCCTTCGCTACAGTCCCGTGCATGTCGATCTTCATGCAGTGCATGAAGGAGGGGCGGCTAAAGTTAACGGTACGTTAACGATGGATTTGGAGTTAAGCTGTTCACGATGCTTATCGCACGTCAAGCAAACAATCGAGCTTCCTTTCCGGGAAGTTTTCACGCAGAAGCTGGATGAAGACGCCGACGATAACGAGGATATTCATCTGGTAACTGAAGATAAAATCGATTTGGAGCCTTACGTGGTCGAAAATGTAGTGGTCGGTTTACCTTACATACCACTTTGTGACGAAGCGTGTAAAGGTCTCTGCCCCGTGTGCGGAGGGAACCGCAATCTGCACGATTGCGGCTGCAAGCAGGACACAACAGATCCAAGGCTTGCAGGTCTCGCGGACTTTTTCAACAAAGAATAGCGGAATGAAATTCTCTTAAGGAGGTGGGAATATGGCAGTACCTCAAAGAAGAACGTCCAAAACTCGTCGCGATAAGCGCCGTACTCACTTTAAATTGGAAGTTCCAGGAATGGTAAAATGCGACCAATGCGGAGAGCTCAAGCTGGCGCACCGCGTTTGCAAAACTTGTGGTTCTTACAAAGGAAGAGAGATCGTAAAAGCATAAGCAAGCCAATATAGTACTTCATCTTCGTGTGAGGTGCTATTTTTTTTGCTTTCTTTTTGTTCTTAAATTTAATATACTACAATTTAGTATCTGGTAATAAGATGAGCTATAATGCAACTCTCAAATGATAAGGTGGTGCTCGTCATCGAACGCCTTCCTAAACGGCAAAGGCAGCAACAGCTGCTGCAAGAGATCGAAGCGAACCCTTTTATGACCGACGAAGAGCTGATGCGCAAATTTCAGGTCAGCATTCAGACCGTCCGATTGGACCGGTTGGAGCTGGGCATTCCCGAACTGCGGGAACGGATGAAGCACATGGCCGTAAAGACGTACGATCAGGTGCGTTCGCTATCTCTGGACGAAGTCATTGGCGAAGTTATCGATATTCAGCTGGATCAAAGCGGTATCTCGATATTTGAAATTAAAGAGGAACACATTTTTTCCAGAACGAAAATTGCCAGGGGGCATCACATTTTTTCCCAAGCCAACTCGCTTGCGGTTGCCGTCATCAACGATCCGATCGCGCTGACCGCATCGGCGGACATCCGGTTTCTCCGTCCGGTTAAACTTGGAGAGAAATGTATCGCGAAAGCGTATGTCAGATCGGTTTCCAGAGGGAAGGCCCGGGTCGAAGTCATTTCCTACGTAGGGGAAGAGGCCGTATTTCAGGGCAATTTTGTCATCTTTCATTCGAAAAAAGAACAGCCTAACAATCAAGCATCTCAAGAGGAGGACAAGCTGCATGCGGATAGCGATTGACGCCATGGGCGGCGACAATGCCCCCAAGGACGTAGTGGAAGGTGCGCTGGAAGCGGCAAAAGAATGGAGTGACGCAGAAATCATTCTGGTCGGCAATACCGCAGCCATAGAAGCGTTTTTGCAAGAGAAGCCGGCCAACGTAACGATCAGGCACGCGGAGGAAATCATCGAAGCGGACGACGAGCCCGTAAAGGCGGTGCGGCGGAAAAAGGATTCCTCCATGGTCGTAGCCGGACGGATGGTCCGGGAAAAAGAAGCGGATGCGATGATATCCGCAGGCAATACAGGGGCGCTCATGACGACAGGGCTGCTCATCATCGGCAGAATTGCCGGAATCGAGCGCCCGGCGCTTGCCCCGATGATTCCGACCATTAACGGCAAAGGCCTGCTGGCACTCGATCTCGGCGCCAATATGGACGCTACGGCCGAGCATTTGTCCCAATACGCCATCATGGGCAGCATTTACCGCAACAAGGTCCATGGCATTGCGAAACCGCGGGTCGGGCTGCTCAATGTCGGCACGGAAGCGATGAAAGGCAACGAGTTGACGAAAGCGGCTTATCCGCTGCTGGAGCAGGCCCCGATTCATTTTGTCGGCAACGTGGAGTCGCGCGACGTGCTCAGGGCCGAATGCGACGTGCTGGTCTGCGACGGCTTCGCCGGCAATATTATGCTGAAGTCGCTGGAAGGCGCCGCATCGGTATTTTTCTCGGTGCTGAGGACGGAATTTACGCGGACGTGGTATTCCAAGCTGGCGGCGGCTATTTTAAAACCCGGCATTATGAAATTCAGAAAGCAATTCGATTATAAAGAGCACGGCGCCGGCCCGCTGCTCGGCATCCAGGGCTTGGTGCTCAAATGCCACGGCTCGTCCGACGCCAATGCGATCAAAAATGCGGTCCGCCAGGCGAGAGTGGCGCTGCAAAACGATCTGGTAGGGGCCATATCAACGGAAATCAGTCACGGGAAGTGAGAGGAACGACATGAATTTAATACCGGTTGGAGTGCTCGGCGCGGGGAAATATGTGCCGGATCGGATATTGACGAATCAAGAGCTGGAGACGATGGTCGAAACGAACGATGAATGGATTGTCACCAGAACGGGAATCCGCGAGAGAAGAATCGCCGATGCCGCACAAGCTACGTCCGATCTGGCGTACGAGGCTTCGCTCATCGCCCTGAACAATGCGGGCATTACCCCCGACCAGCTCGATTTAATTATCGTGGCGACGATTACGCCGGACATGGCGTTTCCTTCGACCGCCTGCGTGCTGCAGGAACGGCTCCGCGCTAAAAAAGCGGCGGCATTCGATCTGTCCGCCGCATGTTCGGGCTTTATATACGGATTGGCGAATGCGTCCAATTTCATCGCCACAGGCGCGTACAAATATGCGCTCATCATCGGAGCGGACTGCCTGTCGAGAATTACGGATTATACGGACCGCAATACGTGCATCTTGTTCGGCGACGGAGCCGGGGCGGTCGTGATCGGCGAAGTGCCGGAGGGAAGAGGCTTCAAATCGTTCGAATTGGGAGCCGACGGTTCCGGAGGCGAGCTTCTGAAAATCGCCGGAGGCGGATCGCGGCGCCCGGCTTCCAAGGAGTCGCTGGACGAGCGTCTGCATTACATTTACATGGCCGGCGCGGAAGTGTTTAAATTTGCCGTGCGGATTATGGGCAACGCCGCCGACGAAGCGCTGCGCAAAGCGGGATGGGACAAGAGCGACATCGATCTGCTCGTGCCGCATCAGGCGAACATGCGCATCATCCAGTCTTCGCTGAGCAAGCTTGAACTCAGCGAAGACAAATGTATGATCAACCTGGACAAATACGGCAATATGTCGGCCGCCTCCATTCCGGTGGCGCTCGCGGAAGCCGCGGAGCAGGGCAGAGCAAAAGAAGGAGACCGCCTGATCCTCGTCGGCTTCGGCGGAGGTTTGACCTGGGGCGCATCCGCGCTGGTCTGGTAGAAGGTTTGGCATTGGGCCGATATTGATTGAGAGCGAGGAACCTTTTTATATGGGTAAAATAGCGTTTGTTTTTCCGGGACAAGGCTCTCAAGCCGTGGGCATGGGCAGCGATTTGTATCAGAACCATGCGGCCGCGAAGACATATTTTGACCGGGCGGACGAAGCGCTTGGCTTCAAGCTATCGGACCTGATTTTTCAAGGGCCGGAGCAGGAACTGAAGATCACGTACCACACGCAGCCTGCGCTGCTGACAACAAGCATCGCTTGTCTGGAAGCGTTCAAGGCTGCGGGCGTGAACCCCGACTATGTCGCAGGACATAGTCTCGGCGAATACAGCGCGCTCGTCGCCGCAGGCGTGCTCGCGTTCGAAGACGCGGTTCGCACCGTGCGGGCCCGCGGCGAGTTCATGGAGCAGGCCGTCCCCGGCGGCCTGGGCGCAATGGCGGCCGTGCTGGGAGCCGAGCGCGAAGCGCTGGCGGAGCTGTGCACGGCCATCAGCGGCGGCGGCTCCGTCGTGGAGCTCGCCAATGTGAACTGCCCGGGACAGATCGTCGTCTCGGGCAGCAGGGAAGGCGTCGCCGCGGTCGCGGAGCGCGGCAAGGAAGCCGGCGCGAAGCGCGTCATACCGCTTGAGGTGAGCGGGCCCTTCCACTCTTCGCTCATGAAGCCGGCGTCCGAGCGCCTCGCCGAGGTGCTCGCGCGCGTGCCGATGAGCAAAGCGGCCGTGCCTGTCGTGGCCAACGTCACGGCGCGGCCGGCCGTGCAGCCCGATGAAATCCGCGGGCTGCTCGCAGAGCAGGTATACTCCCCGGTTCTATGGGAGGATACGGTCCAATATCTGATCGGCCAAGGCGTCGATACGTTCATTGAGCTCGGCTCGGGGACAGTGCTCGCCGGACTGATCAAGAAGGTGGACCGCAGCGTGAAAGCCGTATCGATCGGCAGCCTGGAAGCGCTGGAGAAATATGTGCAGGAAGTTCACGTGTAAGCGGAAAGTCAAGTTCATGCGTCAGAACGAAGGAGGTCAGCATTACATATGCTAACGGGTAAAGTTGCGCTTGTTACGGGCGCTTCAAGAGGGATCGGCCGTGCGATCGCTCTGCATTTGGCCGAATCGGGCGCAGATGTGGCCGTCAATTATGCCGGCAGCGAGCAGGCGGCGCAGGAAGTCGTTGCCTTGATCGAAGCGATGGGGCGCAAAGCCGTCAAGCTTCGCGCCGATGTGAGCGGCAGCCAGGAAGCCGAGGATTTGATCAAGCAAACGCTGGAGGCTTTTGGCAAAATCGACATCCTGGTGAATAATGCCGGGATAACGAGAGACAATTTAATCATGAGAATGAAGGAAGAAGAATTCGATCAGGTTATCGCTACCAATCTCAAAGGCGTCTTCAACTGCATCAAGGCAGTGACGCGCCCGATGATGAAGCAGCGTTCCGGTCGGATCATCAATATATCTTCCGTAGTTGGCGTGCTCGGCAATCCGGGGCAAGCTAACTATGTGGCGGCCAAAGCGGGAGTCATCGGCCTCACCAAAGCGACGGCGAGAGAGCTTTCCTCCCGCGGCATTACCGTCAACGCGGTGGCGCCGGGCTTTATCGAGACCGATATGACCGACAAGCTGTCCGCCGAGCTGCGCGAGAGCATGCTCGCGCAAATCCCGCTGGCGCGTCTGGGGCAGCCGGAAGAAATCGCCAAAGCCGTGCGCTTCCTGGCTTCCGACGACGCTTCCTACATGACGGGCCAAACCCTGCATGTGGACGGCGGCATGTACATGTAAAACAGGCCCCCACGGGAACTGCAAAATTGCCTACTGGCAATCTGTCCAAGTTTCTCGTATAATACCAAGGAGGAGGTGAACCGGATGTCCGACGTATTGGATCGTGTGAAACGAATTGTAGTCGATCGTCTAGGGGTAGATGAGGCTGAAGTCACCCTCGAAGCATCTTTCAAAGAAGATTTAGGTGCTGATTCTCTCGATGTAGTAGAATTGGTAATGGAACTAGAAGATGAATTCGATTTGGAAATTTCCGACGAAGATGCCGAGAAGATTACTACTGTAGGAGAAGTTGTGAATTACATAAAATCTCATACGTAAAATCTTACAAGTCCCGTTTTCTTAGCAAGACGGGACTTCTCTCCATCTTCACTAACAAACAATGCTTTCTTATATAGAGGTGGTAGTGCAATGAACAGAGTCGTTATTACTGGTATGGGCGTAGTTACGGCCCTTGGTCAAGATTTGGAAACGTTTTGGGCGAATTTGACGTCGGGCAAGTCCGGAGTGAGCATGATCGAAAATTTCGATGTAAGCGAATACTCTACCCGCATCGCTGCCGAGGTCAAAGACTTTGATATCGAGCAGTATGTGGATCGCAAAGAAGCCCGCCGCATGGACCGTTTCGTGCAGTTTGCCGTTGCGGGTTCGATCAACGCGCTTAAAGACGCTAACCTGAACGTGAAAGAAGATACCGACCCCGAACGCGTGGGAGTCTCCGTAGGCTCGGGAATCGGCGGTTTGAACACTTGGGAAGAGCAGCACCGCACTTTGCTTGAAAAAGGTCCGAAACGCGTCAGCCCGTTCTTTATTCCGATGATGATCGCGAATATGGCCTCCGGCCAAATCTCGATGATCACCGGCGCCAAAGGACCGAACAGCACGGCCGTTACGGCTTGTGCAACGGGCACGCACTCGATCGGCGACTCCTTTAAAATGATTCAGCGCGGCGACGCGGACGTGATGATCTGCGGCGGCGCCGAAGCGACCATTACGCCGATCGGCGTAGCCGGTTTCTGCGCGCTGCGCGCCATGTCGACACGCAACGAGGAGCCGCAAAAGGCGAGCCGTCCGTTCGATACGGATCGTGACGGGTTCGTGATGGGCGAAGGCGCAGGCGTTCTTATCATCGAATCGCTGGAGCACGCGCAAAAGCGCGGAGCGCGCATCTATGCGGAAGTGATCGGATACGGCATGAGCGGGGACGCTTACCATATGACCGATCCGGATCCGGACGGAGCCGCCCGCTGCATGGCCAAAGCGATCAAAGATGCGGGCATCGCGCCGGAAGCGATCTCCTACATCAATGCGCACGGAACTTCGACGCCGGTAGGCGACAAATCCGAAACGACCGCAATTAAAAAAGCGCTCGGCGAGCACGCATACAAAGTGGCCGTCAGCTCGACCAAATCGATGACAGGCCATCTGCTCGGGGCTGCGGGCGGCGTAGAAGCCGTTATATGCGGCTTGACGATCGCGAATAACACGATTGCGCCGACGATCAATATCGACAATCAAGACCCGGAATGCGACCTTGACTATGTGCCGAACGTAGCCCGGACAACGAAAGTGGACATCGCGATGTCGAATTCGTTTGGCTTCGGGGGACACAATGCGACGATCATTCTGAAAAGGTTTGAAGCATAAATTGCCTTCCTGCGAAGAAAGATAATGCACATATCATTCTCTCTGGGCGGTGAACAAAGCAATGAACCGGGATGTTAAAGAACTGCAAAATCGAATCGGCATCAGGTTTCGGAGGCCGGAGCTGTTGAGGCAGGCTTTCACGCATTCTTCGTACGTCAACGAGCACCGGATCGCCGGACATAAGGATAACGAGCGCCTGGAGTTTTTGGGAGATGCCGTTCTGGAACTGACTGTTTCGGAATTTTTATACGATACATATCCGGGACGTTCGGAAGGCGAGTTGACGAAGCTGCGGGCTTCGATCGTATGCGAGCCTTCGCTCGTCACGTTTGCCGAGAATCTCGACTTCGGCGCCTTCGTCCTGCTGGGCAAAGGGGAGGAGCTGACCGGCGGCCGATCCCGCCCGGCGCTGCTCGCCGACGTGTTCGAGTCTTTCATCGGGGCTTTGTACCTGGATCAAGGGCTTGACAGCGTGAAAAACTTCCTCAAGAAGCACGTTTTTGCCAAAATATCGAATGTCGGCAAATTGCTGGTCATCGACTACAAAACGCAGCTTCAAGAGCATACCCAGCACCATAACCTGGGCTCTCTGGAATACCGGATCGTAGATGAGCGCGGACCAGCGCACGAGCGGGAATTCATCGCAGAGGTGTATATGGACGAGGAACTGCTCGGCACGGGAGCCGGCCGTTCCAAGAAAGAGGCCGAACAGCAAGCCGCTTCCGGTGCGCTGTCCAAGCTGAACGTAGCGGTTGAGCGGTAACGATAATCGAATGATCAAGGAAAAAGAGGCGGCTGCGGCTGCCTTTTATTTATGAAAAAGAACTTTTTGGGGTGATCGGGGGGAGACCCCCAATGTTGTCAGGTTAAGCGGTTATAGCCCCCGCCGCTTGGTCTTCGTGAATTTGTTAGCTTTTGTCTGTTTGTTCCGTTTGAAAGAGCGATCCTTCACT
>NZ_JBVYOL010000040.1:0-50261 GCF_056120505.1 Paenibacillus sp. sgz302164
CAGCGGCAAGAACGCATGCGTCACGGCGCACGTGATCAGTTCGACGCAGCCGGCGTCGCGCAGGCTGCGAAGCTTGGCGATCAGATCGCCGCCCAGGCGATCGTACAGTTCCAGGAGCCGGCGGTAGCGGCTCCGGTACATGGCGGCAGCGGGCGCGAAGTCGGTATCGCCCTGCAGGCGCGACGCTTCCCGGTCGGCCAGCTCGCTCAGCCCGGTCAGGTACCGCTTCATTTTGCGCTGCATGAGCGGGTCTTCCATCATCGCGAGCAGAGTAGGGGAGACGGAGAGCGTCAGACGGAAGCCGACGCCGTCCCGCAGGAGGGAATCCATCATATCGATCAAGGGAAGATAGCTGTCCGCGACAGCTTCGTAGTACCAGCGCTCTTCCAGGGTGACGTCGTCATCCTCCCGGCGGACATACGGCATATGAGCATGCAGGAGAAAAGCGATATAACCGTGAGCAGGGGGAGTCATTCGCTGTCGCCTCCGGAACTGGCATCCGTTTCCTTGGCCGGATAGACGGAATACGCTGAGAATTGGTCATAGCTGAACGGCTTGATCAGAGTGAAGGCGAGCGGAGCTGCGGAGAGGGCATTCCCTTCCGGCAGGGAAGGGGCGGAAGCCGTTTCTTTAGCGCCGGCGGGCGTCATGACCGTATTGGAGCGCAGAAGGGGGAGAAACTGGCCGTGACCGTTCACAATGCCCAAATCGGCCGCATAATGCCTGCCTGGGCGGAACCCTTGCAAAAAGCAGGATTCCTCCTGCGGCAGCGGAAGCTCCCACGCCTCATTGGCGACGCTCCCGTCAAAAGATAAACCGGTAACGTCATAAATGCGCAGGCTGGGCAGCAGAGCGAGCCAGTCTTTTCCGAAATGCTCTTGGATCATCGCGGCTTTCCGTGAGGAGAGCTGCCAGTATGCAAACAGGACAAAAGGCGATTGCACGAGCAAATGCAGCGTATCCCGGTCCGTATAATCGGCGTGTACAGTTGGAGTTGAAGTGGAAATCCGACTCACCTTTTCTTTAGCGTGGTTGTTTTGAAGCAACTGCTTTTGAACTGGATTGATTGAGCAACATTGTAGCATACGCTGCGCGCAAACGAAAAATCTCCACTTTTGCGAAGTGGAGATCGTGTATGTCATTCACTCTACCGGCGGTTGATCTTGAGCGTACCGCATTCCGGTAAGCTTCACTAAAGAGTCGTAGCCATTCGTCGAGGTCGCGATCATCTGATAGTCGTCCTGCTTCACATTGGGAAAAGATGCCTTGTAACCGGTATGATATTGAACGATCATACTGGATGATTGATCGTCGTACAACACATAGGCGATCTGTTTGGAAACGATGGGAATTATGTTCACGCCGCTCTCTCCTTCATCGTGAGAATCGAAAAAAATCAACGATATATGTATATGCTCATTGAAGAAGGTTTAGAATTTGTTCCCGGTAGTTGCGGACGAGCGCTTGCGCCAGCATCGGATTATCCGACTGGGCGACGACTTGGAAAGCGGGATCGTCGGCGTCGGGAAGCAGCAGAACCCAACCGTCGTCGTGAAAAAATTTAATGCCGTCCAGCAGCTCGACGCGCGCATCTTTCGTGCGCTCCATCATGTTCCGCATCACCCGTCCTTTAACATCCCACGGACATGCAATCCGCTCGCGGTGCAGATGAAAGTCCGGCAGCAAAGAGAGGAGCTCGCTGAGCGGCAATCCCGTTCTATGCAGATGCAGCAGCACGAGTCCGGCCGCAAAAAGCGAATCGAACAGCGGATGCATATTCGTTTCCCGAGTCGCTTCCATTACCGCTCTGGCCCATTCCTTCGTGCGCACAATGCTCGCTCCGAGCCCTTCGGCCATGCTTTCCAGCAGATGCGGCGCGCTGACCGGGGCTCCTATCGTCGATCCCGGGCGGCTGTGAAGGTAGCACAAGTAGAGAAGCACTGTCTGCACGTCTTCGTTCACAAGGTCGCCACGCTCTGTGACGAGCCGCATGCCGCGCCCGTCATCGCTTAGCCGCAGCCCGAGGCTGGCCTGGGAGAGAGGCACAAAGGCGTGGAGCGGCTCCAGCAGGCTGGCCGCCGTCACATGGATCGCTTCCGTACCCAGCTCCTCGAAAAAGGGGATCGCCCATTGCTGAAACCAGGGGCTGGCTTCGATCACGATTCTCAAAGGCGGGACAGCGGTGCGCTCGTCAGCGATTTCTTTGGCCAAAGCGCGGACATACGCCTCGGTCCATTGGTGGTCCTCTTTGCAACTCCCAACCTGCCCGATAGGAGCACGGGCGTAATCTTCCTGCCAAAAGCTGTTTTCGACTTTACGTTCGGCGTTTCTGGCTATCGGCAGCCCCGAGCCGTCCAGACATTCGAGAGAGCAGTCGGCGGCTTCGCTGCCTGACCAGGCGATATGAATCCCTCCCGCCGCTCCAAGACTGCGAATGGCAAAAGCGGCTGCAGGCGGCATGCAGTCGCCCAAATCGATCACATGAGTGCCGACCGACTGCAGGCTCGCGATGACGATGCGCTTAAGCAGCCGGCAAAATTCATGCGGGGCGCCGCTCACAGTCAAAACTTTGCCTGCGGCTAACGTCGCGCCGTATGCGGTGGCGAATCTTGCGACGATTTCCGGCGTAAGATCGAGATTCGGGAGTCCGCTGACCCCGGATGTTTTGTATAAGGATTTGGAGGCTTGGTCGCCCCATATAAAAGATGTATGAAGCCGGGTATTATCGCGAATTTGTTTGCCCGGCCATATTTTCACATTCGGCTGAACCGTACTTCCGGAGCCGATTACGACATGACTGCCGACGACGGACCCGTCGCCCAAACTGGACGCCTCCTTGCAAACGATCCGGCTTGTCAAAGTCGACCCCGCTAGCTCGTTCCGCTCGGCGATGTGGTTGTGGTCCCACAGCACGCTGCGGGTCAGCACGCTGCCTTTGGACACACGGTTGTTTTTGCCGATGATGCAGTATTCGCCGATTTCCACATCATCCTCGAGCCGGCTGCCCTCCCCGATGTACGCCGGGCCAAGAATCTTCGCTTTGGCGCTCACTTCCACATTGTCGCCGACGTAAACGCCCGGCTGAATTTGCTTGCCCGGCAGGTTCGCCTTCACTTTGCCCCCAAGCATATCGAACTGCGTTTGCCGGTACTGCTGCAAATTGCCGATATCCGACCAATACCCGCTGCCGACATAGCCGTACAGGGCAAGATTATCGCGAAGCAGCGCCGGAAACAGCTGCTGGCTGAAATCAAATTCCGTACCGGAGGGAACGCGTTCCAGCGCCTCGGGCTCCAAAATATAAATGCCGGTATTCACCGTATCGCTGAACACTTCGCTCCAACTCGGCTTTTCCAAAAAACGCGCGATACGGCCCTGCTCATCCGTCATGACCACGCCGTATTCAAGCGGGTGTGCGACCCGAGCAAGCACCAGAGTAGCGAGCGATTGCTTTTGTTTGTGAAACGACAGCGCCTGCTTCAAATCAAAATCGGTCAACGCATCTCCGCTGATGACAACAAAGGTATCGTCCAGAAAATCGTGGGCATTTTTGACGCTGCCCGCTGTACCAAGCGGCACGGTTTCGTCAAAATAGCGTATATTCACGCCGAAGTCCTGGCCGTCTCCGAAATAACTTCGGATCACTTCGGGCAAATACTGCATCGTAACGGCAATTTCATGAATGCCATGGCTCTTCAGCAGCTCGACGATATATTCCATGCAAGGCTTGCCTACAAGAGGCACCATCGGTTTCGGGAGATGACAAGTCAAGGGACGAAGCCTCGTCCCTTTGCCTCCGGCCATAATTACAGCCTTCATTGTGTAACCTCCTAAGGATAAGCTAACAGTTTTCCGAAGGAAAACTTTTTTCGTGGTACCCTGAACGGCCACCAACCGTGATGACCTTTTGACCCCAGCACCGTCCCATGCATCTTCTGCATCCTATCATTGCGAACGCCGCCAACAAACACCGCACCAGTTGCATCCCGACTCACTTTCTCCACGTGAAAAGAATAGTTTCTTCGCAGCAAAATTTCGCACCTCAACAATTGGGAACGTCGGGAACGGGGAATTCCTGCACATTGTATTTGTGTAGAAAGGCGCATCCGTTTTCAACCTGTTCCGACAAGTAAATTATGTCTTTTCTGAGGCACAGTAATTTGTTTGCCCAAGCCGTTCGTGCCAGCGGGCAAGTGGGCAAACGGTGTCAAAAAACTGCGAAGTGCAGGTCTTTTCAGGTAAAAGCCTGTAATAGTTCAGGAAGTCCCGGTCCTGAAGGTCTTGCTAAAAAAAGCACCGTGCACAGCTCCCAGCCCGTGGTGTTGCGCTGCATGACGGCGGCCGGTCGACTGCACAATTGCAGGAAACCGCGAAGTCGGGGAGCTAATGAGCAAAGATGTACCTTTTACGAAAATAAACAGCAGTTGACCCGTTTATTTTAATTCTGTAGGGTGAGGTCTACTGCGTCATGAGAGTATTCGCAGGTTTCCTGCCCGCGCGATCGAAGGTAGCAGTCGATTCGACCGCCCCGATGAGTAAGAATAGTCGTTCCAGGTCAGAGCTAATTTGTTTGTCGCAGCCGTTCGTGAAGCGGGTAAGCAGCCTCGAAAACCTGCGAAAGTGCAGGCTTTTACCCGGTGAACAGCTTATTTGGAGAAAAAGCCTGCAATAGTGCAGGAATTCCTGGTCCAGAAGGTCATGGGCGAGAAAATAAGCCGAAAAACCTGCACATTTGCAGGAATTCCGCGAAACCGGGGCATTAATGAGCAAAAAGATGTACTTTTGCAGGTTTTCTGCCCGCACGATCGAAGGTAAGCGATCGATTCGACCAGCCCCGACGAGTAAGATGAGTCGTTCCAGATCAGAGCTAATTTGTTTGTCGCAACCATTCGCGAAGCGGGTATGCAGCCTCGAAAACCTGCGAAAGTGCAGGCTTTTTACAGGTAAACGGCTCGTTTGGAGAAAAAGCCTGCAATAGTGCAGGAATTTCAGGTCCCGAAGGCCCTGAGCGAGAAAATTAGCCCCAAAACCTACACATTTGCAGGAATTCCGCGAAAGCGGAGCATTAATGAGCAAAAAGATGTACTTTTGCAGGTTTTCTGCCCGCATGATCGATGGTAGCAATCGGCTTGACTTGCCCCGACGAGCAAGATGAGTCGTTCCAGGGTCAGAGCTAATTTGTTTGTCGCAGTAGTTCGCGAAGCGGGTAAGCAGCCTCGAAAACCTGCGAAAGTGCAGGCTTTTTCCCGGTAAACGGCTCGTTTGGAGAAAAAGCCTGCAATAGTGCAGGAATTTCAGGTCCCGAAGGCCCTGAGCGAGAAAATTTGCCGAAAAACCTGCACATTTGCAGGAATTCTGCAAAACCGGGGCATTAATGAGTAAAAAGATGTACTTTTGCAGGTTTTCTGCCACACGGTCGAAGGTAAGTGATCGATTCGACCAGCCCCGACGAGTAAGATGAGTCGTTCCAGATCAGAGCTAATTTGTTTGTCGCAACCATTCGCGAAGCGGGTATGCAGCCTCGAAAACCTGCGAAAGTGCAGGCTTTTTACAGGTAAACGGCTCGTTTGGAGAAAAAGCCTGCAATAGTGCAGGAATTTCAGGTCCCGAAGGCCCTGAGCGAGAAAATTAGCCCCAAAACCTACACATTTGCAGGAATTCCGCGAAAGCGGAGCATTAATGAGCAAAAAGATGTACTTTTGCAGGTTTTCTGCCCGCACGATCGTACCAGCCATGCCCCTAACCTGCACATCTGCTATCGTACCTTTGGTGGCTCTTAGCGCCCGACGCCCCGGGCTTTGACCGCGCCTTCGGCGGCCTATGACGCCCCGGCCTTTGACCGTGCCAGCGGCGGACCATGTCGCGCCGGGCTTTGACCGCGCCTTCGGCGGCCTATGACGCCCTGGGCTTTGACCGCGCCTTTGGCGGCCTATGACGCCCCGGGCTTTGACCATGCCATCGGCGGACCATGACGCCCCGGGTCTTGGCCGTGCCTGCGGGGGTCTATGGCACTCCGCGGTTTGACCTGCCATCGGCGGGCCATGACACCCCGCGCCCCCGCGCCATCGTTCCTTACTATGCCCATGTAAGGAAAATCTTATCGCGGCAATCCCGGTGGCGGCGGCCGGCCGTGGGCCGCGGGCTTACGCGTTGAGCCGCTGAGCTTGCGCGCGGTCGCCGGCTGCCGCTGCTTCGCTCGGCTCGGGCTGGTAATGATCCAGCTTGCGGTATTCGCTTTGCAAGCTTGCAGCAATTTGATTCCACTGATAGCGTGCCTGCACGAGCCTATAAGCGGAATCGGCCATGCCTGCCGCCTGCTCGGGGTGCAGCAGCGTTTCGCTGACGTGCCAGGCCAGCGATTCGACATGGCCTGGCAGTGCTTTGAATCCGTCGACTCCGTGACGGATAATTTCCGCGAGGCCCCCCGTATCGGATAAGACGAGCGGTCGCCGATAGGCCATCGCCTCCAGGGCTACGATGCCGAACGGTTCGTACAAGCTGGGGATGACACAGACGTCGGCGGCTTGATAAAGCCGGGAGCGTGCGGCGTCATCGACGAAGCCGGCAAACCATACCCGGTCGCCCAAATGAGCCGCCCGGCTGCGAAGCTCCTGCTCCATCGGCCCGGAGCCGGCGACGACCAGCTTGGCGCTCGGGATTTGCCCCAAAATAGCGGGCATGGCGTCGATCAAAATCTGGACGCCTTTTTCATAAACGAGCCTGCCGATATAAAAGATGACTTTATCACCGTCGCTCAAAAATTCCGGGCGGTGATCCAGATGGTGCTCCTGGCGGCCATCCAGGTGGTGATCCAGACGGTGATTCTGGCGGCCCTCCAGTCGATGATCCAGGTTGCCCTCCGTCCGTTCGTCCGTACGGCCATCCGGGCCACCTTCAGTCCGGCCGCCCAAGCCGCTCACGGCAGTATGGCCGAGCCGGATGCCGTTCGGATAGATGCCTACTTTGTCGTGGGGCAAGCTGAATATTTGCTGTACCTGATCTTTCATATACTGGCTGCACACGAACACCCGGCTTGCTTCGTAGGTCAGCTTCCATTCGCTCCGGTGGATTTTGTGCTGGAGCTCGGTATGCAGCCGCCCCTGATTTCTCCCCCATTCGGTGGCATGGATCGTGGCGACGAGCGGGATGCCGTAGCTGTGCTTGATTTCTCTGGCCGTATGCATGACCATCCAATCGTGCGCGTGCAGGAGGTCGATTCTGCCTCCGTGCTCTTTCCAGCGGACAAGATGGTCGATCATCGCCAGGTTCATCTCGAACGTCCAGTCGTAAAAGTGAGTATCTCCCGAACAGTCGATGGGCAGCCTGTGGACGTATACGCCGTTCATTTTTTCAAAATAGGGCGCTCCGTAGTGGGAAGTCGTAACGACTTGCACGATCTCGCCTTCTGCGGCGAGTGCTTCGGACAGCTCGTGAACGGCCCGCGACAAGCCGCCGACATGTTTGGGCGGGTATTCCCAGGCGAGCATGAAGATGTTCGGCCGGTGCCCGGTTTCGGCCAGCAATGCTTCCCAGTCTGTCAGACTGGGAATGATCGGGATGGGCGACAGGCGGTCGATGGCGGCATAGTCCCGGTAATCGATGTCCGGGAAGCAGTTGTCGTGTTCCTCCAGCCCGGCCAGCGCCGCCTCATCAATGGCCCCGCGTTCAATCTGCTCGCACAGGTGATGGAAGCAGCCGAGATGAACCTTGGTCCGGCGAACCGCGTAATCGACGACGGTCTGGGCATCCATAATGAATGCCCAGTCGCTGCTCTGGGCGAGCATAAGCTCCCGGGCGGCCTGGTTAAGCGCCCGCTCCAGGAGATCCGCCATCGAATGCTCGCGGCTTTTCAGGTGCTTATGCCTGGTGGCGAGGCGTATCATTCGCTCTTCGGCTTGATGCAGATGCCGGTAGATCCAGTCGTTGTTCCCCTGCAGCCACACTTCAGCCGAGTGATTCCGTCCCCAACTGGATTCGTTCAGCTTGCCGACATCGGCGACAGGATACTCCCGGAGGTATTCGCCGGGCGTAATCATGGCGATTTCGTGCTGGTCGTGAAACGTTTTGCGGCACAGCATCTCGATCCAATCAGGCCCTTCATACCACCAATGGCCGAACAGTTCGGCATCGTAGGGAGAGACGATAAGCGGTTTGCGGTCCAGCCAGCGATGCCAATGCTCGGCCTGTTTTTGGCGGTTGAACAGGAAGTTGCCGGCGTGTTCGGCAGCTTTGTCCAGCGCCCGCTGCGGCCGGTAAGGCTCGCGATGGCTGCCTTTTCCGGTAATGCGGTAGTATTTGATGCCGGTGTTCACCCTCTCGTGCGTAGGCAGCACGTACGGGCGTATATAATCCCACTCGCCGGCGTCGTTCCAGCCGAGATCCCAGCCGATATCGCGGTAATATTCCCGGTAATCGTAGTCGCCGGGATAGCCTTCCGTCGCGCTCCATACCTGGCTGGCCGATTCGGGATCGCGGGGAAAGGCGCTGACGCCGTAAGGGCTCATCAGCGGGGCGTACAGCTCCCGGTTCGGCTGGGGCGATGCAAAGGCGACCGCAGTCGAATCGGAGAAAAAGTAATCGATCCCGTACTGCTTCAGAATCCGGTCGATCCCCGTGGTGAAGCCGCATTCCGGCAGCCAGATGCCCCGCGGCTTGCGGCCGAAATGCCGCTCGTAATCGCGCACCGCGGTCGCAATTTGCGCCTTGATCGCTTCTTCGGTTTTCATCAGCGGGAGGAAGCCGTGCGTAGCCGCCGAAGTGACGATTTCAATATGGCCGCTGTCCTGAAATTGCTTGAATTTGCGCACGAGATTTCCGCCGCAGCTTTCAAACAGCTTCTGCAGTTCGCGAAATCGCCGGGCATAACGCTTGGCAAGCGGGAGCAGCGTTTTATGATTTTGCAGCCGAATCTGCTCCTTATCCGCAAGTCCGATCAGTTTGCTCAAGTATGCGCGGTAGCGCTCCTGCATAAGGGAATCGCCAAGCAGGGCCAGCAGCGTGGGCGTCATGGAAAACGTAAGACGAAAGCCGACCTGATCCGCCGCCAGCCGGTCCATCATCTCCGCAAGCGGCAAATATGTTTCGGTCATCGCCTCGTAAAACCAGCGTTCCTCCATGTAATCGTCCCGGTCGCGATGGCGGATGAACGGCAAGTGGGCATGCAGCACGAGCGCGAAATAACCCTTCAGCTCCGGCTTCTGTTTTATACGGTTCATCATAAAGCAGTTCACCTCGAGTAGGGGGTATAGGGCGTGAAATTTTCAAAAAAGCGCGGAGGAATGCGCCCGCCGGCCGCTCCTGATTCAGCTTCCGGAACGACGCCGAGGATCGCTTCCCCCCATGGGGCTTCCTGATCTTTTGGCGTTGCCGCACAGTTCGAGCGCAGCAGCGGGATAAACTCGCGGTTCCACGTATAAGTGCCGAAATCGAGCAAATAAGTGCGGTCCGCATTCAAGCCATGGATGTACCAGCTCGCTGCTTCCGGTGTCGTCCAAATATCGAAAAAACGGTGCGCGTTGCTTCCGGTAAAATAAATGCCGGTTACATCGTAGACGCGGACGATTTTGGGCATGGTTCCGTAATCGCACTCAAAATGCTGCGAAACAAGCCATCTCCGCCTGTCGCTGACCTCCCAATACGCGTAAAGCGAGCGGGCGTTCACCGGCATGACGTGCAGCAAATCTTTGTGATACCGCTCCGGAACTTCGAAGTCCGCCAGAGGCAATCCCTTCAATCCAATCCCTCCTTGCGCCGCCGGCATAAGCTGCAGCAGCATCCGTTGTTTGCCGTGTAAGGATGACTGTTTCAGGATTCGCAGGAGGCAAGCAAATTATGCGCGCACTGACAAAAACTGCTGTGGCCGGAAAAAAGGAATTTTGCTTGTTCGAAGCGAATATATTGGGGTATTCCGGGTAATCAGTAAGGAGGGAAATCCATGAGTTTTTGCTGTGGAGCCAGCATGATCGGTACAAAAGGAACGTTAAAGCACATTCGCACCCAAATTCACAATGTGCCTATACTCTTTTGCCCGGTATGTCACCGCATTGAAATTCATTATCTTGTAGAGAGCGAATATGAGATATTGGCGGAATACGCTCATGGCGACGGAGCGGCCGAGGTGGATTTCGCAGAGTATGTGGATGGCAAGGATCACATTCTGCACGATAATTGTGTCAATCACGAGGGCGAAGAGCCTTTGGATATCGTACGCAGCCAAATCGATATGGGGCTTGACCTGCTCAGTGTCGCGAAGACGATCGGCGATACGGAGTGGGAAGAACAGCTGAAAAAAAGATTGAAAATGCTCAGTGCCCGCCGAGACAAGCTGAAAAGCAAAAAAGCTTCGAAGCGCACTTAAACGATAAACAGCCGCTTTCGTTCCGATGAGGAACAAAGAGCGGCTGTTTCTTTTTGGGAGGCTGCCGTTTCCGGTCTAGCGAAGCTCCTGAAGCAGTTTGGCGAACTCCTTTTGCAAATTGCGGCTCAATGGAATTTTGACCTGCGTATGCTGCAAATGGATCAAAAACCGCCTGGAAGCGGGGAAGACGCTTTCTTTTACGTAGGAAATGACATAGCGCATATTGACGAGAAATCCTTTATACGGACTGAACATATAGGTGCTGGACTGGGCCAGGATGTCGGTCAAGTTGGTGCCGGATTCAATCGTTTCCCCGTTCGTCAGGTAGATCATGGCATGCCGCTTGTCTTCTTTTTCGACGAACAAAATGGATTGTTCCGCGACTGGAATTTGCGACTTTTGATTTTTCACCGTGATCCACGTTGTTCCTTCGCTTCCTCCGGCTCCGGCTTCGAGCGCCGCTGCCGCTGCCCGTTCCGCTGCAATTTCCGCCACTGCCCGTGCGATCGCGGATTGGAATTTGGGGAACAGGACCGGTTTCGATAAAAAATACAAGGAACCGAGATCGTGAAAGCTGGTCAAAATATGGTCGATATTCGTCGTCCCGCTGACCATGATCACTTTTTGCTTATGGCCCGCCTGTCTCAAGGACTGCACCGTAGAAATGCCGTTCAAATACCCGCGCAAGCCGATGTCCACAAGCAGGATGTCCGGTTTGATCTCGTTAAATGTATCAAGCAAAGCTTCGCCGTCGGAAGCCGTAAAAACGACCTGCAATCCGCACTGCGCGCAGTAGTCCTCAAGCATTTTTCCAGCCCAATGGTTATCTTCCACGATAGCAACTGTAAAATGGCCATTCATATGAATTACTCCTATGCCAAAAACTGTTAAACTTTTTATTTCTGTGCCTCTCGAAATGTCAATTTGCACGCAGAAACGGCCAACTTAGTCCGGGAAGCGTCCGAAAGCCCGGATTTGATGTATGATAGTTTCATAGAACGACAAACTTCGAAGCGATTACCGAGTTGAAAAGAGGGGAAACTCTTGAACGCATGGATGCAGGGGGTCATTTCATTGTTGGAATTCGTCCCCATGATTATACTGTCTTTCGTATTGTTCAGGCAAAAAATACAGCCGCATCTGAAAGGAATGGCCTGTACTTCACTGGCCGCAGGAATTCTTGGCGCCTATATGGGCCCGCTTACATACATCGCCGGCATATTTGTGCTTTTTTGCGGATATTTGAAGTTCAGGCCTGCAGCCGCCTTGCTTGTGTCGCTGTCCGGGTACACCCTTGCCGTCATCGTCACCACAGGCGTTATTATTACGAGCGATTTGACCGGTGTGGTAGCTTTCTCGGCTGTGACTGAGGATCTTCTGGTATCCAGGCTGATGTCGATGCTGACGTTTCTGGCGAATCTCGCGGCTGCCGCGGTCATTGTCAAATTCAGATGGGGATTTACTTTTTTGGCGCATTACTCGAAATTAACGTTCTGCCGGGAAAATATCGGCTGCTACGGCTTCATGCTCGTCGTTATCGTCGGCATTGTGTTCCGCGATACGCTGCCGGTCAGCATGCTGGATGCGGTCATGCCTTTTCAAATGCTGAGCATGGCGACGGTTCTGTTCATTTATATGACGTTACGAAAAGAACTTTGGTTTTAAAGAAGTGGGGCTGGGCCCGCCTCCCGGTTTGGTGCCTGTATTAGCCGCAACGGATTCCGTAAGCAGCAGGTGAAATTTGCGCTGCGGCAGCGCGGCGATCGTTACGAATCTTCCATTTACCGAGTCTTCGAAATAAAGTTTGCCTTCTTGCGGGGCATACTTTTTTATTTTGTGCAAATTGACAAATAGATGCGTATCCATCTTAATAAAGTTATGCTCTTGTAAAACCTCCAGCAAATCCGTGAACTCGATGAGAGAATCCACATTTTGCCTGGTGATGCGGTCGGAAGCGAAATAGCGGATATCTTTATTGCCGAATTCTACGTACCAAATGTCGCTCAAATCGTGTTTCATTTGTGAAGAACTGACCGGGTGCTCTTCCAGGTAGCCGGCCCGAATCAGCATGTCCGTGTAGGGATAGTCGTAAGCTTGTGACAGCTTTCTTAACGTATCGGGGGACGGTTTGATCACCTCGTTCGTGCTTCGGTTGCGTCCCAGCTCCAGATCCCGGATGTAAGCGTGGGACAAGCCGCTTTTATTCGCCGCTTTGCGAAGTGACATTTTCCCGCGAAGCTGTTCAAGAAATTTTCCGAAACTGTTTGTGAGCTCCAAATAAATCGCCTCCAATATGCCATTATTTTATAGGAAACTGCGAAAAATAGAAACTCCATGTCAGGTTTATTTTGCCATTAGGTGCTGATTTGCTCTGGTATGGTATAATAGGTTTTGTTTTCTGACGGAATTACATAAAGAGTACCCCCGAATATGAAACGTTTATGACGAAATACCTATACTGTGAGGTGGAACGGTGCTACTGGTACTATTCAAGAAGTTTCTCGGAAAAAAACACTCCGGCTCGCCGGGTGAACTCCATTCCTCTCCGCTGGAAGAAACAGTTCATCGCATACAAAGTGGGGATTTGCGGCTGCGAAATCAATTCATCGCCGATTATCAGCCTTATGTGGCAAAAGTAACAAGCAGATTCTGCAAGCGGTATATCGATCCGGCCAGAGATGACGAATTTTCAATTGCTCTTGGAGCGTTCAACGAAGCCATCAGCCAGTATTCGGCGGCAATGGGGAGATCGTTTCTGGGCTTTGCGGAGACCGTCATCAGGCGGAGGCTAATCGACTACTTACGGAAGGAGCAGCGGTTTCAGGGACAAATCCCTTACAGTTCCTTTGAGCAGGAGGATGGCGAGGACAACTTCGTCAATCCGATTGAGATTCATCAAGCGATTGAAGCTTATGAGAAGCAAAAGGGATTAGAAGAGCGCCGGAGTGAAATCATGGAATTCAACCGGTGTCTGAAGGATTTTGACATTGATTTTTCCGAACTGACGGAAGCCTCTCCGAAGCATGACGATTCCAGGCAGATGCTTTTTGGCATCGGCTATACGCTTTCACAGGATGCAGAGCTTATGCGCACTCTGCTGACTAAACGGCAGCTGCCGATCAAGGAGCTGCTTGCCAAGGTTCAAGTTTCCAGAAAAACTTTGGAACGGAATCGCAAATATTTGATTGCGATCGCACTGATTTTTAACGGGCCTTACCCGTATTTGCGGGATTATTTGCAAATTCGTGTCGATGATTGAGGTTACAGAAAGGAAGAACTGCGCATGAACAAAGGAATCGTAATGGAATTGGGCGATAGCACAATCATTGTCATGAGTCCGGATGGTCGGTTCGAGAAGATCCCGCGAGGCACCCGAAACTGTGAGGTCGGGGAAGAAATTGTATACGCTCCGGCCCCGAAAAGCATGAAAATCCCGCGGATGGCCATCTTGTCGGGGTTGACTGCGGCGATTGTACTGTGCTTTGTACTGGTATCGACCCTGTCGGGCAAGGTGCCGAGCGGCCAGGTCGTCGCTTACGTTTCGATCGATATTAATCCTAGCGTAGAGATGGGCATTGACAACAAGGAGATCGTTCAAGATTTAAAGGGGTTGAATTCGGACGGAGAAGCGCTCATCCAATCTATGGCTTACAAAGGGAAGTCGCTGACTGACGTCACTTCGGAAATTTTGGACAAGGCGGAACAGGGGCCGCTTGCTACCGGAGAAGGGGACATCATCATCAGCAGCACGCTGGTCGAGGATAAGGCGGGTATCGACGATGAGGCGATCGCGACCCAGTTGAAGGAGCAGGTAAACAAACACATTCGGGACGCTCATCCCAATCAGGTCAAAAATTATGAAGTGACCGCGTTTGCCGCACCGCAGGAAGTCAGGCAGGAAGCCAAGGCAAACGGGGTCTCGGCGGGCAAGTACGCGATCTACCTGAACGCGCTCGATAACGGCGCGAAAGTGTCGCTCGACGACATCAAGTCGGTTTCGATTCATCAGCTTGCCAAGGAGAACGGCGGAATCGACAAGATCGTTAAACCCGATAAGCCGATTAACAAGACCAGCCTGAAAAAGCTGATTGAAGAAGAAAAGTCAGGCAAGCTGAGCGAAAAGGTTCAACAAATGGCCAGTGAGCGGGAGAACGACGATAAGAGCTCCAAAAACGGCAAAAATGACAAGACAGACAAAAACGGGGACAAAAACGGCAGCGGCAAAAACAACAATAATAACGGCGCCAGCAGCAATAAAAACAACGACAGCGGCCAGAAAAACAACTCAAATGTCAAAAACAGCGCCAAGCCGACCAAAACGCCTACACCCAAAAACGGCAGAGACGACAACAACTCGGATAAAAACAACAATGACGACGGCCGAAATAATAACGATGATAAAAAGTCGACGAGGAGTCAAGACGATCAGGGCAACCAGGATCGGGATCCGCGAAAAGACCCATCGTCAGGGCCGTCTTTAAGTCCGAACGGGAAACCGTCGGCAAAGCCGTCGGCCAGAGCTTCTTCCACGCCCAAGACGGGCGATTCCCGTTCCAAAGACAATCAGGACGATGGAGACGGCAATAAAGACGACGGGAAAGACAACAAAAAGGACAATAATAAAAACGACAATAAAGACAATAAAAGCAATAAAAACGACAGATCCGGCAAAAGCGACAACAACTCCGACGACAACAATTAATAGAGCAGCCCGAAAATCGAGCAAAAGGACTTCAAATTCCGCTGTCAAGCGGAGGATGAGGTCCTTTATTGCCAATTTCATAGAAACTGCGTTCATGCTAACGGAGAGATTTGCTTAATCTAATAATTCGTAATAGACGGCATGTACATAAGAACGTACGTGCGATATGATGGTTTTGCATATATATCCCAATATAGATTTGGTGTTGGATTATTTGGTTACATTTGGTGAATCTCATTTGGGGAGGGACGGCATGGACAAGAATTCTGTTTATAGAACAAACATTATAGGCGGTGGTGAGGTTGGCGCCATCTCGGTCGACATGGATAAGAGTGTTGTTCATGAAACAAACAGCTTATTTTGGGATACAAAAGGAAATGATGTTTTAGGAGCAACCTCACTTCCTTTTTATGGAGCATTTGTCTCAGAAGAGAAATGCCAGCTTTTTGGCGATGTCTCAGGGAAAAAGATGCTGGAAATAGGCTGTGGAAGCGGTCAATCTTTGCAATATCTGGGGGAACGCAAAGCATCTGAACTATGGGGTATGGATATCTCAGAAAAACAAATCGAAAAGACAAAGCAACATTTGACGGAGTGCGGTCTTTCAGCAAAATTAATCTGTTCTCCCATGGAAGAAGAATGTGGCCTACCAAATGATTATTTTGACTATGTTTATTCGATTTATGCAATAGGCTGGACAACCGACCTAGAGGGTACTTTTCGCCGGATTGCTTCTTACCTAAAAAAAGACGGCGTATTTATTTTCAGCTGGTCTCACCCTATACACAAATGTGTTGCTGCAGAAAATAATATGCTTGTTTTTAAAAAATGTTATTTCGATGAATCTTGGTATTCGGTATCTCTTGACGGAAGTACGCTAACATTATCGGACCGTAAACTATCAACCTATGTGAATGCGTTGGCAAAAGCGGGATTTGTCATTGAGCAAATGATTGAGCAATCTGATGATGAAATTATGCAATCGCGTAACAGCGATTTTGCAAAAAAAGCAAAGATGCTTCCTGTAACTTTTGTAATCAAGGCAAGAAAACTATAGTATCCGCCTGATGGTTTAGCAATTCAGAAATCCGCGTAGGATCAACAAACCCAGTCTATAACTTTATTTTCTTCGGACACAAGTTGTATTACAATAGAAATACAGGCTGTTGAAAATAAACGCGCCGGAACCGATAGACGCCAATCCGCCTGACGGTGCGAAGAAAACCTGCAAAAGTACATGAATTTGCGCCCTTGATACGCTGGTCACGAGCAATTCCTGCAATTGTGCAGGTTTTTCGTTGCGCACACGGGCTCAGGTTCATTTTCACCGAAAATTCCTGCACTTTCGCAGGCTTTTCGCCAACATGAAGCATTTTCGCAGGAAAAACCTGTACTTTTGCAGGCTTTCCTCCGGTTCTGGGAGTCTGCCGTTGAACCACGTATGCCAAATGAAGGGTATTTATGCAGCGTTAGCGGCAGTATAGCAGTCATTATTCACCCGGTATGCACAAAAGCAACTCTGTCGGACAGACTCCCGGCTTGCCAAATCGTTTGACACCCCCGCCATGCAGCGGCGTAACCCCCCGCGCCTGGGGAGGCGCGAGCGGGAGAGCATAGCTGAGTCAAAATTAGGCCAAAGTGCCGTCACTTTCTCAGGCAGCCGGCAATAGCACTATTTTTATATGTGGTAACAGGAAGGGAGTTTTCCAGTTTGAGATACAGTACGTTCGGCCAATCAGGCTACAAAGTATCTTCGCTCGGCTTCGGGGCGATGAATCTTCCTGGGGTGCCGCTGGATCAGGCAAGGGAAGCGTTGAATTACGCGCTTGATCAAGGTATCAATTACATAGATACCGCGGCCGCTTATCGCAACAGCGAAGAGATTATCGGCGAGTGCATCTCGCATCGCAGAAATGAATACTTTTTGGCCACTAAAACGGGCAAGCGCGACTATGCCTCAGCCAAAGAGGAAATCGACCGCAGCCTCATCCGGATGAAAACGGAATATGTAGACCTTTTGCAGGTTCATTATGTCAACTACGTTCACGAATTCAAGCAAATTATGGGCGAAGGCGGCGCCTATGAAGCCGCGCTGGAAGCGCAGCGGGAAGGCAAGGTGTGCTTTATCGGCATAACCGGGCATCGTCCCGATCTGCTGGCGAAATGGATTTCCAAAGGGCAGTTCTCGCAAATTTTGTTCCATCTGAATTTGGCCCAGCCGTTTGCGCTGGATGAGCTGATTCCGAAAGCAACGGAGCTTGATTTGATGAAAGTCGCAATGAAACCGCTATCCGGGGGCTTTATTCAACCGGTAGACCGCGCGATTCGCTACCCGTACAGCCAGAACGTGCATGTGACGATTTCGGGCATGGTGAGCGTCAAAGAGGTGCAGGAAAATTTGGCTGCGCAGGAGCGCGAGGTAGGCGACGAGGAGCGCAGGGAGCTGGAGCAGCTTGCGATTGAACTGGGCGGGCACGACTGCAGACGCTGCAACTATTGCTCTTGCCCGGTGGAAATCGCGATTCCCGACGTGATGATTTCGAGCAAAATCCGCGACAAGTTCGGCTTGCTGCCGAAAGGAAGCGGGTTTTTCGACCGGCAGAAAGACAAGATACTCGCTTGCGCCGATTATGATCCTTGCAAAGAAAAGCCGTTGTGCGAGGAAAAATGCCCGTACCATCTGCCGATGCAAAGCGTCATTCAAAAAGCGGCCCGCTACTACGCGTAGCGGAAAGCCCGGCAACCACGCTGCAGCAGCGCCTGGACCCGTGTCCGTGAGCTTGGCTGCGGCGTATTTTTTTGCTTTTGCAAGGCGGAAAATGGTAGCATGGTTAACAACAAGCGATAAGGAGCAATGAAGCGTATGTTTGAAAAAACGATAAACATAACCGTGAACGCGTTTTCTTCGTTCACGCACGCGGATGCGGAGGCGGACGCCATCGTCGTCTGCCTGACGGAGGCGGAGCTGCGGCAGGACGCGATCCTCGGCCAGCCGCAGCTGGACAGCGCCCTTCGCCGCCTGTGCGAGAAGGGCATCTTCACCGGCGCCTCGGGCGAGCTTGAGGCGCTGCCCACGCACGGGCTGCTGCCGTACGCGTACGTGCTGGCTGCAGGGCTCGGCCCTGCAGCCACGCGTGATACGCTGCGCGCAGCCGCGGTCTTCGCAGCGCGCGAGGCGCTCGCGCTGCGGCTCGACCGCTTGGCGCTGAAGCTGCCAAGCGGCGTCGACGCGCGGTCAGCGGCAGGCGCGCTGACCGAAGGGCTGCTGCTCGGCGCGTACCGCATCCGAGCGTACCGGCACGGCCGGCCCGAGCGGGCGGAGATCCGCCGGGCCGTGCTGCTGACAGAAGCGGCTGCCGAGGCAGCGCTTCTGGAGGAGGCGATCCTCCGCGCCGAGGCGGTGGCGGAGGGCACGAACTATGCCCGGGATTTGACGAACCTCCCGGGCAACAAACTCATTCCGGCTTCCCTCGCAGAGGAAGCCGTCAAGCTCGCCCGGCACTACGGCTTCGCCGTAGAAGTGCTGGACGAGCACGACATCGCCGCCCGCGGGATGGGCGGCCTGAGCGCGGTCGGCGGCGGCAGCGTCCACCCGCCGCGCATGATCACCCTCCGCTATGAGGGTGATCCGGGGAACGCCGACGCGCTGGGCCTCGTCGGCAAGGGCGTCACCTTCGACACCGGCGGCGTGTCGATGAAAGAGCCCGAAGGCATGGAGGAAATGATCAGCGACATGGGCGGCGCAGCTACGCTGCTGGGCGCCATGCACATCGTCGGCAAGCTGAAGCCGAAGATCAATCTGATCGTCGTCATTCCGGCGGCGGAGAACGCGACTTCCGGCTCGGCCTATCGCCCGGGCGATATCCTCACTTTGCTGAGCGGTCATTCCGTGGAAGTGCTGAATACGGACGCGGAGGGGCGCATTATTTTGGCGGAGGGCGTCGCGTACGCCAAGCAGCTCGGCGCGAACCGGCTCATCGACGTCGCCACGCTGACTGGTGCGATATTGATCTGCCTGGCCGACGTGGCGACAGGGGCCGTGACGAACGATGACGAGTTCCTGCAACCGCTGCTGAAGGCTGCGGCGGAAGCCGGAGAAAAAGTATGGCAGCTGCCGAACTATCCGGAATACAGAGCGATGCTCAAAAGCGACGTCGCCGACATCAAAAATTCGACGTCCGCCGACCGTTGGGCGGGTGCGATTACAGGCGGGCTGTTTATCGGCTATTTTGCCGAAGAAACGCCATGGATTCATCTGGACACGGGCGGCACTGCCTGGCTGTGGTCGGAAAAAGGCATCGAACCCAAAGGCGGCACAGGCGTTATGGTGCGCACGCTCGCCGCTTACTTGTGCGGCATCTAGCGGCAAAAAAAGTCACCTCGCTTCGAGCCGGCTCCCATTCCCCGATAAGGGAATGAGGGCGGCGTCTGGCGTGGTGACTTTCGTTTTGCCGGCGGAGCTCAGGCTCCCAGCGATTGTCCGCGCGTCTTGGCGCTCTTGCCCGGCACGCCGAGCAGCTCTTGCAAGTCGGCCATGCGAATGACGAAGCGGTTGATTTCGCTCGTCGTGTAGGAAAGCTGGTAAGTGCGCTCGACGAGCTGTTTGAGCGAAATGCCGATCCAGTTTTTTTTCCGTGGATGCGGCTTGAGGTCATGTTTTAATACGGACATGGAGGCGGCATACGGGTCCGGCTGAGAAGAGCCGGCGACCTTAACGTCGTCCAGATTAAAGTAAAGCTTGCTGCGGTTCCACTGCACATATCCCGGTTCAAACAAAATAAAGAGCAGATCGGCGTCCGCCGTTTCGCTGCCGGGCTGCTTGATTAAGCGCACGGCATGGCCTTTGTCCGGCCTGATATATTGATTCGACTTGCTGTCCGGCAAAAAAGGGACGATCAGCAGCGGACAAACGCTGGCGATGTACAAATAATCAGTTGACTGAAAAACTAGAGAGAGTACAATAAAAATCAAAAAGAGCAGAACACTGGTGAAAAGTCCAAAGTTGTTCGGTTTCATAGATTTTCGATAATCCCGCCTGACGTGATAGATTCGTCTAACGCTAACAGAACTATTTTACCACAAGAGACTTGCAGATTGCAGCTTTAAAGATAGGCCGATAGGCACAAACCCCACAAGACGGCTACAAGAGGTGACAGCAGCTATGAATATTTGGAACAAATTGCGTAATCCCAGGAAAAAAATGTCGCCTAAACGAAAATACTTGACGATAGCAATCTTGGAAGGTTTTCCGGCCGTCGTTATTTTTCAGCTATTGGGAGGCCCTTTTCTGACCGGGTATTTGCTTTATCTGGGCGCTTCCTCCCAGGAAATCGGGTTCGTGCTGGCGATAACGACGGTCGTGAATGTCGTTCAGATTTTAATGGCGGTCGTGATGCAAAAAATTCATAACCGCAAAGCGATGCTGCTCGTCTTCGGCTCGCTGCACCGCCTTCTGTGGCCTGCCGTCGGTCTGATTCCCTTTCTTTTCCCCAAGGATTTGTGGGTGGTCATGTATATCGTGCTGTACACTTCGGCCCACGTCTGCAATGCCGCGGGAACCGTCGTCTGGACGTCCCTGATCAGCGATGCGGTGCCGTCTGCGGTGCGCGGAAGGTATTTCGGCATCCGCAATACGGTGCTCGGGGCGATGAGCAGCTTGGCCTTGTTCGTCGGAGGCCAGGTGCTTGACCGGTTTCCGGGCGGCGAAGGCTTCCAGTATTTGTTCATCATCAGCGGGGTATGCGCGCTTTTGAATATTTTGGCGTATTGCTTTTACCCGAATCCGCCCTTCGAGCCGTCTGTGGAGGCCAATCCGCTCGGGATGATCGGCAAGCCGCTCAAGGACCGCGGTTTTGTGCGGGCGATTGCCTTCCTGTCGGTCTGGCTGTTCGTGCAGGGCGTGACTGTGCCGTTTTTTTCATATGTAATGCTCAAGCTGATGAACATCAGTTATGAAGAAGTTTCGCTCATTACGGTCGTCCATACGCTTGTTATGATGGGAAGCTACTATGTCTGGGGCAACTTGAACGTCCGCTACAGCGCACAGCGCCTGCTTTTGTGGTCGCTGCCGATTATCGCCGCGGCTTGCCTGCTTTGGGGCGGGCTGGCCGTACTGCCGCCGCTTGTCGTGCTGTATGCGGTTCATATTGTGCTCGGCATCGGCCTGGGCGGCTTCAACCAGATGGTATTCGCATTTACGATCGGTGATACGCCCAAAAGGGAAAGGCCGATGTACGTGGCCGCATATTCCGCTATAACCGGATTTGCCGCATTTCTGGGCCCGATTTTCGGGGGCAAAGTGTACGAATGGATCGCTGAAATGCCGATGTGGGTTCAGGTATACGGCGTGTCCGTGCTGGCCGGCGCTTTGCTGCTTGTTTTCGGCTTGACGGTAGGCCGTCTTGTGCTTGGGAACGAATCATGGAAGAGGAGAGAGTATACACAATGAGACGTAAAAGAATCGGTCTGATCGGTCTTGGAGACATTGCGCAAAAAGTGTACCTGCCTTTGCTGTCGGAAAGCGAGCAGGTGGAAATCGCCGGCATTATGAGCGCTACGCCGGCTACTGTGGAGCGAATGAAGGCGAAGTACCGCATTCCTTTCGGAACGGACAAGCTTGACGAACTGCTTGGACTCGGTCTTGACGCCGTATTTGTCCACAGCCCGACTCCGACGCATTTTGATATCGCGATGCGCTGCATCGATGCGGGAGTAGCCGTATACGTCGACAAGCCGCTGTCCTACAAATGGGAGCAGTCTGTAGAAATGGCTTCCTATGCGGAGCGCAAAGGCGTCCTGCTGGCGGTGGGCTTTAACCGCCGGTTTGCCCCGCTCTATGCGGAGGCCCGGCAATGGCTGGCGGAAACGGGCGGGTTCGATTGGTGCTCGGCCGCCAAGCACCGCATCAAGCAGCAGACGAACAGCGCCAAGGAAACGCTGTACGACGATCTCATTCATATGCTGGACCTGCTGCTGTGGCTGGGCGACGGCCCGTATGAACTGAATACGTACAATCAGCAGGTGGATGGAGAAGGCAGGCTGCTTCACGCTTCGGGAAGCTTGTCCTTCGGCACGGCGACAGGGACGTACAGCATGGTCCGGCTGGCCGGTGCCGACTTGGAAAAAGTCGAGCTGCACGGCAGCGGACGGTCTGCGGAAGTGACGAATCTGGAATCCGCCATCCTGTACGAAAAGGGGGCCCCGCCGCGCATCCGTACGTTCGGCAGCTGGGATTCGGTGCTGGAGCGCCGCGGCTTTGCCGGAATCGTCGGGCATTTTGTGGCCGCCCTGGACGATCCGCAAGCCTGCTCCATCCGCGCCGATCTTGTGCTCGGTTCGCATGAGCTGGTGGAACGGATATCGCTATAAAACGGCGCCGGCTTGTTTACCCTCTGGGCGCCCACAGCATGACCGAAACGCCGACAAGGCATATCCCGGCCCCGATCCAGTCGTAGAGGTCAGGCATTTTTTTATCGACCCACCAGCCCCACAGAACCGCCAGCACGACAAAAATGCCGCCATAAGCCGCATATACGCGCCCGAAAGACGGGAAGCTCTGCAAAGTCGGGATAATGCCGTAAAGGATCAATATGACTCCTCCAAGGATGCCGTACCCGTAAGGCTTGGACTCCCGGAGCCACAGCCAGATGAGGTAACCCCCGCCGATTTCGGCGAGACCTGCGACAATAAATAACAAGAGGGCGGAAACCATTTTGCAAGCAGCTCCTTTTTGCTTTTCATTGTAGCTTGATTCGGAATAACAGGCAATCCTGTCGGAAAAGGAGCATACGCCCGATGTCCAAGGCCGATTATATGCTGTCGATTTTGTGGATGTTAAAATCAGGCAAACGGGTCACCGCCAAGCAGCTGGCGGACAAGCTCGAGATCAACGTTCGCACCGTTTACCGCTATATTGACGCATTGTGCGCCAGCGGGGTTCCGATCATATCGGATTCCGGCCATCATGGCGGCTACAGCTTGTCGGGGCCGTTCGCCGATTCCCCGCTCGTTTTTGACCTGGAAGAGCAAAAAGCGCTGACCCATGCCGCGCAATTCGCCCAGGAAGCCGGGTACCCGTTTGGCGAGCAGTTGGAGAGGGCCATTGCGAAATTAAAGCTGTACACGAACCAGGAACAGCAGCACGCAATCCGCCGCCACGAGCTGGGCTTCGATGTGATCAGCCCGCAAGCGGATGCGTCCGAGGTTTCCATGCTGAGAGACCTGGAAGGCGCCGCAGCCGACAGCCGCAGCCTTGTTTTGGACTATCAAAAAGGATACGGGAGCACGACCCAAAAGCGCGAACTGAACCCCTACGGCCTCGTCAACTGGAAAAACAAATGGTACGTCGTCGGCCAGTGCCGGCTCCGCGGTGAAATCCGCAGCTTTCGCGTCGACCGCATCCGCAGCTTGAGCTTGACCGGCGAACGCTTTGAGCGCCCGGCGGAATTTTCGGCCAGACAGTTCTTTCTGTCCAACCTGCTGCCGCCATCGGATCGGCCGGAAGAGCTCATGCAGCTAGTGATTCAGGGCAAGGAGCAGGCCATCGACGATTTGTGCGGACATTGGTATCTGGGAGCCGCCATCGTCAAGCGTACCCGGACAGAGGCATATTTTATGATTGAAACCAGGGCGATGGACGGGCATCTTCCGTATCTTCTGCTTAGTTATGGAGGGACGATCCGGGTTATGGAGCCCGACAGTCTCAAAAAAGCGCTGGTCGAAGTCACCGGCAGCCTTCTTGATTTTTACCGGGCCCGTTATCTTGACTGACTGCAGTTGTCAGTGAAGACTGGCTATGATGTAAATATGAAAATCTACCGAACGGATTCCGTCTGGCTGGCCGGAATGAAAGGCTGCAGCTACGAGCAGGTCGTAGCGCTGCTTGAAGGAGTCAGCGAAAGAACGAGCGGCAAAACGCTGGAAGAACTCGACGCCACATACGATGTACTGGCTGCGGAGTATAAAGATTTTTTGGCAAACGAGGCAGATTTGCTGGCGGTCAAGGAGTTCCCGCATCCGACGTACGGCGTGCTCCGCGCCAGCATCGACGAACTCATCCACCATATCGTCAACCACGGGACGTACCACCGCGGCAACATTTCGTCGATGCTCCGCCAAGCGGGACACGCCGGGGCTTCGAGCGATTTTGTGTTTTATTTGTACGAGGTAAATAAGTAGAAAACACCGCTTCGGACCTGCCTCTCTGCTCAAGAGGGCCGGCCCGGGGCGGTGTTTTTCCCAAATCAACTCATTTTAGTTAACTGATAATTGATAGTAGTTTGGACTAACAGTATTTTGAGACGTATAAATATGTATTTTGTACTTGGTGTTGGGCTGAGGATGAATTTGAACCTGCGATATGGAATTGTTATCAACAAGCCATTCCTTAGAAACAAAACCGCCCCATTCATCAGTGATTCCCCAATTGTACGCCTGTCCGCCAGCCGGCATGACTAGTGTTATTGTTGCAGTTATTCCTGGGAAATAAATAGAAGAAGGGAATTCGAGAGAGTACCAATCATGGTCGGTTGGGCTGCTTAATGTACCCAATTTGGTGAAGGTGTAAGGATTTGTAGTACCTGTCACGTCTCCTGCAAGAAACGGTTCCGGAGTGCTAAAACTGTTATTCTGGTCGTTTAATTTTTCATAAATAATACTGTTTGCAGCAAGTGCGGAGTTTGTACCGAATGCCAGCATGGAAACTGTTGCTAATGCTACTGTGATGGTTTTTAGATTCACGGCGTAGAATCCTCCTAAATAAATATAATATATGGTATTAATTAACAAGTAAAATATTACCACAAAAATTGTAAATTTCATCATACAAATTGACTAGAATAGAAAATCAGGAAAATATACCTATTAATATATAATATTTTCATAGATTGTTTATTTTAAGGATTTATTGAGGCTTTGTTGTTATTGTAAAAAACACTTGATATTTAAGTCTTTTCCTCAAAAACAACTTTGAGATTGTAAGTTTAAACGATGGGGGCAGGGAATACCGCTCCAAAATGCCTATGGACTTGTCTGTTGAGGAAGTTTGCGGCGGTAGGAGAATCAAAAGGGGAGCCTAATGTTTGGCGAAGCCGCTCTTTCTTAGCGCGCGCTTCTCCCTTGCAGGTTGCAGCCTTCTCAGCAAAGGGGGATTAGGTGAATCGATAGAGAGAAAACCTGCGAAAGTGCAGGTTTTTCCTCCGCAACTGGCTTATTTTGGCGAAAAGCCTGCAAAAGTGCAGGAATTTTCGCTGAAAGTGAACTTGAGCCCATGTTCCCGCTGAAAAGCCTGTACAATTGCAGGAATTCTTCAAGGCCAGCGATCAAGGACGCAAATTCATGTAATTTTGCAGGTTTTCTTCGTGCTGCCAGGCAGATTGTGGTTATCGCCACTGACACAGGGGTTTTTCAACAGCCTGATGAGTAGAGTATCCTTACTTGCTTGCTTGTCTATGCCATAACAATCGGGGCTTTCCCATCGATGTAGTTCGATGCGGGAAAGCCCCGTACGTTTGACGGCGCTGCCGGCCAAGACGCTTACTGAAGCCGAAATTCACTAGGCGTAACTCCGGCAACCTGTTTGAAAATTCGGCTGAAATAATACGGATTCGGATAACCGACCCGTTCCCCGATCTCTTTGACAGACAGTTCTTTTTGGTTTTTCAATAAGTGCCGCGCTTCATTGATGCGAAGCGTTATCAAATATTTGGAAGGCGGCTCGCCTGTATGCTTGATAAATAACTTCGTCAGATAGGAAGCATTAAAATTAAATTGCTTGGAAATTTGCTCTAATGTCAGTTCTTGCCGGTAGTTATTTTTGATAAAGAGCTGAATCATGTCAACGATCTGTTCGGGAGAGTAAGTGCGGTTCTCCGGGATGGAGAGTTTATGAACCTTGGCTTGGTTCCTCTCTTTATCCAACTGCATTTTGATTCTGCCCAACGCTTGCTCCAGTTCAGTCTGTTTAACGGGCTTTAACAAGTAGTCTGCAGTCTCGTACCGGAGCGCCTGTCTGGCGTACTCGAATTCGTCATAGCCGCTCAATACGATTTTTTTAACGTGGGGAAAGAGCAGAGACGTTTGTTTTAAAAGCTCTAACCCGTTCATGACCGGCATTTGAATATCGGTGATCAGCAGGTCAGGGCTTGAATCTTCCAGCAAATGCAGGGCTGCCGCCCCATCCTGTGCGGTACCGCATACTTCGAATATAGGATCGATCTGCTGCACCTTTTTTACGAGATTATGCAAAATTAGCTGCTCATCCTCCGCTATAACGACTCTAATGGTACCCATGAATTGCATACACCTCCTTACATCCTTTATAGATTTCCGCCTATGGTAACTTGAGCGCCGCCTTCAGGCAGATTGGCGATCTCAAATACCATTTGCGGTCCGTAGCTCATTTTTAAACGAATATATATGTTCATGAGACCCATTCCATCGAGCTGCAGATTCGGAACTAGCCCCGTTTGCTCAATATGGCTTACTTTTGCGTTCACTTCCTCAAGAACCTCCGATGAAAACCCCGGACCCTTATCCCTTACGCTGACTATCCACCTGGAAGAATCCGCATAGCCTTGTATGTGTATATGCCAGGGCGGGGACAATTTTGTGCTGTATTTTAATGCATTTTCTACAAGAGGCTGGATGATCAGTTTGGGGACATGGATATCCCGCAGCTTGTCATCTATCTCGAATTCGTAGTGCAGACTGCCTCCATAGCGATATTTTATACATTGAAGATATTTTTCGGTATAGGATAGTTCGGTATCCATTGCAACCAGATTGGAATCGTCGGAAGAAATGTAACGAAGCATGTCGGACAAGTTTTCAATCATGCCCACAATTTGTTCGTTCATATGCTCTTCTGCCATAACGCTAATGGTAGCCAGCGTATTATAGAGAAAGTGCGGGTTCATCTGGGATTGCAGCGCCAGCATTCGGGCCTGCAGCTCTTGAGATTGAGATAACAGTACCTGGTCCATAGACAGTTTCAGCCGCTCGCTCATTTTAATAAACGCAAGCTTCAAACGATCCAGTTCGTTAAACCCGCTGTTCAGCTGCAATTGGGAGTTGGAAGATATCGTTTCGAGATTGGTAGACTTGATGGCTGCATGCATGGAAGCAATCGGCTTCGTGATTCTCCTGGCCGCCAGATAAGACAGGAAAATGGCCAATGTCAGAATAATTAAGCTCAGCAGCAAAAAAGCTCTTGTAAACGCTGTCAAAGGTGCTAAAAGTTTTTTTTCGGAAATGATGACGGCTGTATTCCAACCCGTGTAGTCGGAATGATTCAGCGTGTACAATTCCCGGTTTTTTGTTTGCGGATTCATGATGTAGCCGTCGGATATATCTGAATGGCTCAGAAAATGACGAATATACTCGTTTAAATTCTGACTGTTCGCGTGAATCGGATAAATTAAATTTCCCTGATCGTCGTAAACGATCAATTTCTCGCTCCCGTCCGTTTGTGCGATCTGATTGCTTACCGATTTAAACGCATTGCTTACGGATTGTTTGACCTCGGCTATTCCTTCCGGCGTATTGTACTTGTCGAAGAAAACCCTTAATAACGAAATGGAGCTGGCGTCATCCTGGGAAGAAAGAAATTGAGCTAATTCTTCATCCTTTTCCGGAATGGTGATCACTTTTCCTTTTTCATTTTTCAGCACTTCCTGATACCACGGTTTATCTGCCAGACGAATAACGGATTTGCGGTTATCGTAGCCGGAACCGAACATATTGCCGTCGAAATCGTACAAATAAATTTGCTGCGCCGGAAAAGCAGGGCCGTTGGCTGCGACGAGTATTTCGGTCAAATCCTTTGAATTAGTAATAGCGTCACCGGCATTGTAAGACGGCTTTCCCAACTCTTTAGAATCTTGGGTGAACTGGAGGAACCGTTCCTTGACCAGATTGGAATACAAAATATTGAGAGAAACCGTATCCATCTTCTGTATTTCCGCATTCAGCTTTTCGTTCACCGTGGCGGACGTGCTGGCAATTGAATCTTTGGCTTTATTCTTGAGCCAGTAGGAGGACCAGGAGTAAAAGGCAATGAACGAAATGGTCAATACGATAACGATGATCATCGAGTAGGTCAGAAACAGAATGGATCGGATGGATTTCTGCCTGAAATTCATAATCGCACCTCCCATCTTATTTTGCGGTTTGTGTCGACTATTGTCAAAATATTTAGGCAGGTAAAATATGTGCAAACGAATAGCTTGATTTGTGCATGGTTTAGGGAAACATATAAAACTATAATGAAAGCGTAATCATCGATGAGGACAATGAAGGCTAGAGAAATAAAACGAGTGGAGCTGTCAGCTATGAATAAACATATGTACCCTTTCTATTTCACGTTGGGAGCGTTTCTGCTGTATGTGCTGCTTTTCGTATTGCCCGGTTTCATGGGAATCATGTATTCGTTTACGGATTGGAACAGCTATACTTCCGATATTAACTATGCGGGGCTGGAAAACTTCAAAACCATTTTTTCTGCGGATGAAAATTACTTGTTCTACGTGAAAAATACGCTGATCTTTACGGTATCGACCATTTTGCTGAAAACGGCAATCGGTCTTGCGCTTGCTTTGATGCTGAATCACGGGATCCGTATGAAAAATTTCCATCGAGTCGTTATGTTTATGCCGGCTGTTGTGCCCATGCTGATTGTAGGGCTTATTTTCAAATCGGTGCTTCATCCGGACAATGGCCTGCTGAATGAACTTTTGCGGTCAACAGGGTTTGGCTTTCTGGCAAAGCACTGGCTGACGGATATACATCTGGCATTTAAGTCCATTATCGGAGTGGATGTCTGGAAAGGTTCCGGGTATATCATGGTCATTTTGCTGGCGGGTTTGCAAACGATTCCAAGCATGTATTATGAAGCGGCTTCCATCGATGGCGCAAGCTATTGGCATAAGTTCAGACATATTACGATCCCGCTTCTTATGCCTGCGATTACGATCACTACCGTATTGAATCTGCTCTATGGAATGAAAGTTTTCGATACCGTTTACGTGCTCACCAATGGCGGCCCGGGATATGCAACGGAGGTGCTGTTCACAGGGGTATTCAAAGAATTCTCGATGGGGCGTTATGCGGTGGGCACCGCCTTATCGACCTTGATCTTTTTGGTAATGGTTGTCATCGGATACTTCGCCATTAAGCTGATGAACAGAGAGGAGGAAGCGGCAAAATGAAGGTCAGCTGGTTGCAAAATGTTTTGAAAAATGCGGCAGCTTGGATATTAAGCCTGGTTACGATGGCACCGCTAGTCGTCATTCTCGTCAATTCGCTCAAAGACAAGGTACAGGCAAGCTCGATGGGCTTGGAACTGCCGAACAGCCTGCACTTCGAAAACTTTTTGGTAGTGTTCGAGAAGGGCAAGCTGGGACAATCGCTTTGGAACAGTTTGCTCTATTCCGGAGTTTCAACCGTTCTGTGCATTGTTTTGTCCGCGATGGCCGCGTATGTGTACGCCAGGAACAAAACCGGATTGAATCGCTTTTGCTATTTGTTCGTCATTTTGGGGATCGCCATGCCCTTGAATTATTTTACACTAACCAAAGTGATGCAGATGACTCACTTAATCAACACGCAAATCGGTATCATTATCCTCTATGCGGTCGTGCAGATTCCATTCACCGTATTTATCTTGTATGGCTTTGTCGGAAGTGTCCCCAAGGAGTTGGATGAATCGGGCATCATCGATGGCTGCAGCCCTGCAAGACTGTTCTATTCCATCATTTTCCCTCTGCTTAAGCCTGCGGTGGTGACTGCATTCATCTTGGCGTTTCTCAATTCCTGGAACGAATTTTTGCTTCCGCTTTATTTTTTAAATACAGCCGTACAATGGCCGATGACGCTGTCGGTATACAATTTTTTTGGGCAATACCAGATGGAGTGGAACTTGGTGTGTGCGGATATCGTGATGACAAGTCTGCCTGTTATTATCGTCTACTTGATCGGACAGCGTTATATTATTGCAGGAATGACGGCCGGTTCCGTAAAAGGCTAGTCTATTATCCGTTTTGAGGAGGGTTGTTATGCGTCTATCCAACAAAATTGTATTGATCACAGGGGCCGGCTCCGGGATCGGGAAAAGTTCGGCGCTTCTTTTCGCGCAAGAAGGCGCGACATTAATTGTTAACGATATTGACGCAGTAAAAGGCGAGGAGACTGTCCGGGAACTTAGGGCGCTCGGGAGCGAGGCTGTTTTTATTCAGGCGGATGTTACAAGCCCGGGCTCCGTAAGAGCGATGGCGGAACAGGCTGTGACGGCATTTGGCAGGATTGATGTCTTGTTTAATAATGCGGGAATCAGCGGTGTGGGAGCGCTCCATGAAGTGGAGCCCGATGCTTGGGAGCGGGTGATGAATGTCAACATCATGGGCGTGTACTTGCCGTGCAAATATGTGCTTCCCTATATGATGGAGCGCCGTGCCGGGAGCATTATTAACATGTCCTCGTGCGTTGCAGAAATCGGTCTCGCCCGCAGAGCCTCTTATGCGGCAACCAAAGGGGCTGTTTTGGCTTTGACGAAATCGATGCAAGTGGATTATGCAGCGTATCAAATCAGAGTAAATGCGCTGTTACCGGGAACTATTATGACTCCGTTTGTGGAAAATTACTTGAAAACGGCTTACGACAACCCGGAAGTATCCATACAAAACATTAAAAAGCGGCAGCTCAGCGGGGAATTGGGACGGCCTGAGGATGTGGCCCAAGCCGCGCTGTTCCTGGCTTCAGACGAATCCAAATTTATGATGGGTTCTCCGCTTTATATTGACGGTGGCGTCGTATTCGGTAAAAATGCGTAAACAAAAAAACAGGAGGTCAGTGAAATGAGATTGGCTGCATTTCTAGAAAATGGAGAGTACCGATTAGGGGTGAAAATCGAACAGGGGGTTGTGGACGTTTGCGCAGCTTTAAGACGATTTCCCGCTGAAGCGGATTGCGCAGTGCCTCAAACGATGAAGCAATTGATAGGTGGGGGAGTTCAGGCAATAGATGCTTTGCGGAGTTATGTCGAACAGTTGAATCCCGCTGCGGCAGCGTCGGACGCTCCCTGCCTGTATCAAGAGGCGGCACTTGAGTGGGGAACCTGTTTGCCGGAGCCGGGTAAAATCATTTGCGTAGGGCTGAACTACCGCAAGCATGCGGAGGAGACGAATGCCCCTATTCCAGAGTATCCGATACTTTTTAACAAATTCAACAATGCGCTGGCCGCTTGCGGGGAGGACGTTCCCCTGCCCCGTACATCCGTAAAGGTTGATTATGAGGCTGAACTTGGCATCGTTATTGGCAAAAGAGCCAAATATGTGAACAAGGAGGAAGCACTGGACTACGTCTTTGGCTATTGCAATGTAAACGATGTGTCGGCAAGAGACCTGCAGATGAGAACACCGCAGTGGCTGCTTGGGAAGTCATGCGATAAATTTGCTCCGGCAGGACCGTATCTCGTTACGGCGGATGAAATCGGAGATCCGAATCAGTTGGAAATCAAATGTCTGGTGAATGGGGAAGTAAGGCAGCGATCGAACACATCGGATATGATTTTCCGCTGCGATGAAATTGTGAGCTATATTTCACAGCATATGACGCTCGAGCCGGGCGATCTTATTTTGACGGGGACGCCGGAAGGTGTCGTGCTCGGTTATCCGCCGGAGAAGCAGGTCTATCTCCAGGATGGGGATATTGTCAGCGTAGAAATTGAAAAGCTGGGAACGTTAACAAACAAATTTGTTGCCGAGTAAAAAAAGGATAAACAACAAAACGGATTTGTGCATTTTTAAAATAAATGACACAAGTTACAATGAAAGCGCAAACAAATCAATGAATTTTGCCATCAATTTCACAAAGACTATCAAAAAAAGGGGAAATTCGGCATGAAAAAAACGCTCGCGATTTTGGCATCAATCAGTGTGCTGGCAGGCCTTGTGGCCGGCTGCGGATCAACAAGCGGCACAACGGAAACGCCCGCTGCTGCAGGCACAGCTTCAAGCGGCTCGTCTTCCACCAAGACGGACAACAAGTCCAAAGAAAAAATCACGCTAACCTATATGGCGAGCCAAGACTGGATCAAGGATTCCGAAATGCAGCTGGCCAAAAAGTTCGAGACGGAAACAGGCATCCATATTGATTACCAGATCGTGCCCGCGGATCAGTATCAAAACCTTTTGAAAACGAAATTGAATGCCAAGGAAGCCCCGGATATTTTCGGCGGGCAGGACGGCCAATTCGACTTGGGCCCGAGTTATGATGTCGAGAAAAATGCGGTGGACTTAAGCGGCGAAGAATGGGTGAACCGGGAAGACAAGTTATTCCTGCAGCAGGCTACTTGGAAAAGCAAGGTGTATGCGCTGACGATTTGGGACCCGAGCTATGATTTTTATGTGGTGTACAACAAGAAAATCTTTGAAAAGCTGGGGCTGAACGTGCCCAAAACCTATGATGAATTCAAAGCGGTCTGCCAAAAAATTAAGGATTCCGGCATAACGCCGATTTATGAACCGGTCGCTGACGGCTGGCATCACGTGCTCTGGTTCCCGGAAATCGGACCGAAGTACGAGGAAGCCAACCCGGGGTTAACGGAAAAATTAAACAGCAACAAAGAGCAATTCGCCAATGTAGCGATCATGGAAAAGGCGCTGACCCAGTTTAACGAACTGGCCCAATCGGGCTATATGGGCGAAAGCTATTTGTCCAATACGTTTACAGATACGGAGAAAAATATGGCCGGCGGAAAGTTCGCTATGACCGTTCACAATCTCGGATTAGCTTCTACGATTGAAAAAGCATTTCCGGATGTAAAAGCGAGCACCTTCGGTTTCTTTCCGATCCCGCTTGTCGACAATCAAATCATGAACGTTGCTCCTGCGGCGCCAAGCAAATTTATTTATTCAGGCTCGAAGCATATCGATGCCGCCAAGCAATACTTCCAATATTTGACTAAGCAGGAAAACTTGCAATTTTTCCTGGACAATGAGCCTCGCTTCCTGGCCATAAACTTTTCGGGCATTAAGGATAGATTTACACCTGAAGAGAAAGAGTTCTTTGACACATACGGCAAAAAGCAAGGAACCGTTTTCCAGACGGCTGTCAAATATGTGAATCCGCAGTGGATGGATATGGGCAAAGATATGAGTGCGATGCTGACGGGAAAAATGACGCCCAACGAAATATTGAAAAATATTGATAAAAGAAGAAGCGCACAAGCCAAAGCGGCGAAAGATTCGGCTTGGGGGCAATAAAAGGGGTACGAAAGAGAGTCGAACGATGAAGAACGGAGTCTGGGTTGCTTCTTTAGAAGAAGAACAAATAAGCGAGTATGAGCGGTTGCACCTGCGGATTCCGGATGCGATTCGCAGGCAGCTCGCGGATAAAGGTTATACCCGTCTGGATATAACCCGCTGCGGTTTGACCTTGGTGATGGTATGGGAAATCGACGAGTCACTGATAATTGCGGAGCGGCAGATCGATGAGCATGCGGAAAGTGATTGGGATTTTGTAACAGGTGCCTGCTTTGCCGAAAGCTGGCAGGCCGCCCCTGTCATCTTTAGTCTCCAGGAGCAGTTTGACAAATGGGGGAGTCCCCGCAAGTGAGGCGAAAGCAATGAACATCCATTTATCTGGAAAAATAGCTGTAATTACCGGATCTACGAGCGGTATCGGCAAAGCGGTGGCCGAGACGTTGGCGCTGCAGGGTGTGAAGGTCGTTGTACACGGAAGGGATGCCGAACGCGGGGAGCGGATGGTTGCCGATATATGCAAGCATGGCGGGGAAGCGATGTTTTTGCAAGCGGATTTGCTTGATCCGCAAGCTCCCGCGCAAATGGTTAGCCGCATTGTCCGTGAATGGGGACGCATCGACTTTGTTATTAATAATGCGGCGCTTGTGTGCAACAAAACGATGGAAGAAATAAGGAACGAAGACTGGAACGATTTGCTTGCCGTTAATTTGAAGGCACCGTTCCTCCTGATTCAGGCTGCGCTTCCATGGCTTAAAGAGAACAAGGGGGCGGTGGTTAATGTAAGTTCCGTGAACGGTATCCGCAACAAGCCGAACAATTTGATTTACGATACGATCAAAGCCGCCTTGAATCATATGACCCAAGGCTTGGCTCTGGATCTCCGGGAAGCGGGAGTCCGTTGTAACGTCCTGATGCCGGGGGGTGTGGCAACGCCACTGATCAATTCATGGTTTCGTCAGTTTACAGAAAATCCCGAGGAAGCGGAAAGACTGGCTGAGCAGGAGAAAACGCGACCGTTCATGGGGACGCCGCAGCAAATTGCAGATGCCGTATTGTACTTGTGCAGCGGGCAGTCGTCCTGGATTAACGGCGCGGTCATCCCGATCGATGGCGGTTTTCATATCGGGTAAAAGGGAGAAGCAAACCATATGAAAATTACAGATGTAAGAGCGTATGCGATCAAAAACAACATAGATATCCCTTTCCGTTGGCGAAAGGGATTGCCTCAAGGGTCTCATTTGAACGAGACCGGCATTCTCCGGATTATAACCGATGAAGGAATCGAAGGCGTTGCGGTAGCGCAGCGCGGACTAATGACCGTAGACTACGCGCAGCGCAGGTTGAAGGATTTGTTAATCGGGCGTGATCCGCTGCTGAAGGAGCAGCTCTGGCACGAGATTTGGGAGCTGGATCGTGCCGAGGAGTTTCAGATTTATTACATGGGCTTGGCCGATGTCGCTCTATGGGACATTACGGCGAAGAAAGCCGGCATGCCGCTGTATCAGCTGCTGGGCGGCTCCCGGGATCGCGTTCAGGCCTATGCCTCCACGGTTACCTATGCAACTACAGACGAATTTCTGCGAGTTGCGGATCATTGTTTGGAGCAGGGCTACAAGGCGATTAAGCTTCATGCCTGGGGGGACGCCAAAGCGGATGCGAAGCTTTGCCAAGCGCTGCGAAAGCATGTTGGCGACGATATCATCCTGATGTATGACGGCTCGGCCGGCTTCGATTTGCAAGAGTCCATTTATCTAGGTAAGGCGCTGGAACAGGCGGATTATTATTGGTATGAGGAACCGATGCGCGAGTTCAGCATCTGGAATTATAAAAAGCTATGCGACGAACTGACGATTCCCGTGCTGGCGGCTGAGACTTCGGACGGCTGCCATTACAATGCGGCAGATTTCATCGTTCACGGCGCTTGCGACCGAATTCGCACAGGAACTGTGCTGAAAGGCGGCATTACGGGTTCGCTGAGAATCGCGCATCTGGCGGATAGTTTCAATATGAAAGCGGAGATTCACGGCGGGGACCAGGCGAACGTTCAGCTTGCCTGCGGAATAGCGAACAATACGTTTTTTGAGGTGCTGGTTTGGGGGACCGGACCGATTGGTTTCGGTTATGAAGTCGAGCCGGACGGTTTCATTACTGCGCCGAAGGAACCGGGAATCGGCTACAAATTTGACTGGGAAGAAATTGAGAAGAAAGCTTACGCCAAAGTATAAGCCAAGAGCGGGAGGCACCGATATGAAATCTGCAATCAAATTTACAGGCATTCAAAACCCTTACGAACTCGGGAAATACGGGGTTGCGGAAAACGCGAAGAAGCTGCTTAGATATGCCTATATCCATCAGGAACTGATGTTCGCACAATGCGCGCAGCTGCCCTCTTTGCAGGACTGGGAGCTGAAGCAGGGAATCAGCCGCCATCTCTACGAGGACGCGGAAGCGGCGACGGCGCTCCGCGAGCGGATCGTCGAAATGAGAACGTCGGCCGCTTTGTTGGGCAAAGCGCCCGACCCGTTTGTGCAGCTTTTTTTCGAAGAGCTGATCCATGCGAAGTCGGATTTGGAGCTGGCGACGGTGCTGTACGGTTTTGTGAAACCCAAGTTGCTGGACATGTATCGGAAGCATGTGAAGGAAACTCAGCAGATCGTCGATCAACCGACGATTCGCATGTTCAGACAGATCATTGCGGACCTGGAGGAGCAAGTCGTATGGGGAGCAGACATTCTGGAGCATTTGCTTAGCAAGGAGACAGCGGATAGGGACGTGCAGGGTTTTGTCGATTTCCTCATGCAGCTGGAGCAGCTTGGAGGAGGCTTTGACGCGGAAGGCGAGAAATCCAAAGCATACCCGGACAAACAAAGATCCGGCAAGCCGTATACGATGGTAACGAACATTGTTCGCGATTCGACTATGGGACCGACTGTGAACCAACGCGCAAGCATGGGCATCGCTTTTGAGAACCCGGACGAACAACTGCTGGTGGATATGATGCGGGTGCGGCAGGAAGAGATGGTTGCCTGCGAATTGATTGCAAGCGTCATTTATTTGCAAAAAAATATGCCGTGGGAATTTTACCGCGATTTAGCGCGCCATCTGTGGGATGAAGCCAGACATTGCATGTTCGGTCAAGCCGCTCTGGAAGCGGAAAATCACGATTGGCGGAGCCGTCCGCAATTTGCCGGCGATTACGATTTGATCGTGCCGAAGATGGTGGAAATGCGCTATGCATGGCTATCCATCGGAATTGAGGATGCGCAAATGAAGCGTCCGGGCAAAGTGGCGGAATTTGAATTCTGCAAAAATACGGCGAAGCACCCGTTGATGGCGCAGTTCCAGGATTACGATTGGGCTGACGAAGTCAATCATGCGGCTTTCGGCCGGAAATGGACACCGGAGATGTTCGATGAGGATTTGGAGACGATTCGCGATATTACGGTGGGCCCCGTTAAGGAATATTTTACGCAAACCGGGTTGTCCTTAAAACAGATCGTGTTCAAGTGAGGATGCGTGCCGAAAGTCTGGGGGTATACAGTGGAACTGAAACTGTATAAATCATTGTGGGGAATGACGGGAAGTGTGGAGCAAATGTTCGAGAAAATCGCGGCAGGGGGATATACGGGAGTGGAATCCCCGTTATTTATGATAAGTAACCCTGCGCGGTTTCAGCAACTGCTGGCCGAATACAAGTTCGATTTTATCGCACAAATTTTTTCTTCGGAACCGCATAGCGATTCGTTTCGCGAGGAAGTAGGGCGGGCCGCTCAATACGGCCCGATTCTTATCAATGCGCAATCGGCTAAAGATTCTATGCCATGGGAACAGCAGCGCCGTTTTTTTGAAAATGCCCTGGCGGTAGAGCAAGAGGCAGGGATTGCCATTGCGCATGAGACGCATCGCGGCCGCGCCATGTTCACGCCATGGCATACAGCCAAGCTTCTAGAGGCCTATCCGGAGCTGAGAATTACGGCCGACATCAGCCATTGGCTGTGCGTTTGCGAATCCTGGCTGGAGGACCAGCAGGAGGCGCTGCGGCTTGCCGCCGAGCGGACGATCCATCTGCATGGGCGCGTAGGTTATCCGCAAGGGCCGCAGGTTCCTCATCCCGGCGCGCCCGAATATGCCAAGGAGCTGCAAATTCACCGCAGCTTCTGGGAGCAGGTGCACCGCTGTCATCGGCTTCGCGGGAGCAAGTCTTTGACCTGCACGCCGGAATTCGGCCCTCCGGGTTACATGCACACACTGCCGTTTAGCGGACAGCCGGTGACCGATTTATGGGAAGTATGCCAATGGATGGTGGATTGGTTTAGGGAAACCTTTGAAGCGTAACAGACTTTGACTGCTTTGATACGATGAACGAGAAAAGAGGAGTATCGCGATGAAGGCTGTCTATTATGAAGGGAACCGTTCACTGCGCGTCGATGAATCAGAAGCAGTGCCGCCGAAAGCCGGAGAAGTGCAGATTCGTGTGTCCTACGCGGGCATTTGCGGAACGGACCTGCACATTTATCTTGGACATATGGATCAGCGCGTCGCCTTTCCGCAAATTATGGGGCATGAAATGTCCGGAGTGGTGGAAAAGGTCGGTGAAGGCGTCGAGCATGTAGCTGTCGGAGACAGGGTGACGGTGCTGCCGCTGCATCCGTGCGGCGAATGCCCCGCTTGTTTGGCGGGTCACAGCCATATTTGCCACAAGCTGAATTTTTTGGGCATCGAGACTCCGGGAGCGTTCCAGACGTACTGGACCGTGCCGTCCTTTACCGTGCTGCCGCTGCCCTCCGAGCTGCCCTTGGAGCATGCCGCGCTGATCGAGCCGCTTGCAGTGGCTTGTCATGATGTGCGTATCGGCGAGGTCAAGCAGGGCGAATACGCCGTTGTGATTGGAGGCGGGCCTATCGGCGCTTTGATTGCGATGGTAGCGCGGGAAGCAGGAGCGAACGTGCTCGTCTCTGAAATTAATCCGTTCCGGTTGGAACTGCTGGCTAAGCTCGGATTTGAGACGATCAATCCGCTGGAACGGGACATCGCCGAGTATGTGACGGAGCGAACGGGAGGGGCGGGCTGCGATGTTGTCTTTGAAGTGACCTCCTCTCAGGCCGGCGCCGCGGCGATGACGAAGCTTCCGCGTACGAGAGGCCGCATTGTAGTCGTTGGTATTTTCAGCAAACCGCCGCAGGTCGATCTGCACCGTTTCTTCTGGAGAGAACTGAAGCTGAACGGAGCGAGGGTTTATGAGAAGGAAGATTTCGAGCAAGCAATTGGTCTGGCTGCTCAGGGCGTCTTGCCGATCCAGTCCTTGATCACTGAAGTGCTGCCGCTGGAAATGCTGGAATCAGGGCTTGCGCTTATGAATAGCGGAGGCTGTGCAATGAAGATTTTGCTGCGCTGTTAAGGGCAGAAGGGAACGACAACATGCGAATTGACGCTCATCAACACTTTTGGACGATCGAGAATCGGTACAGCTGGCTTTCGGAGGATGACGGGCTGTTATACCGCAACTTCGAGCCGCCGGAATTGAAGCCTCTGCTAGACGAGGCGGGCATCGACAAGACTATACTTGTACAGTCGGGAGATTATGAGTGGGATACCGCATACATGCTGGAACAAGCAGGTGCAGCGGACTGGATCGCCGGTATCGTTGGCTGGGTTCCGCTTGATCAGCCGGATGAAGCGGGCAGGAGGCTGGAAGCATACAAGAAAAACCCTTTATTCAAAGGAGTCCGCCATTTGATTCACAACGAAACGGACCCGGATTGGGTGATTCGGGATCGGGTTATTGAAGGGTTGAAAGTGCTGTCATCTTTTGATCTGACCTTCGATGTGGTTGCCGTGTTTCCGAATCACTTGAAGCATGTGCCTACACTGGCGGAGAAAGTCCCGGACTTACGCATCGCGATCGATCATTTGGCGAAGCCGCCCATTCTCTCCGGGATCATGGAGCCATGGGCTTCCCAGCTCCGGCCCGCAGCGCAATACCCGCGAGTGTACGCCAAAATATCGGGCCTGAACACGGCTTGCGACTGGGGGAACTGGAGCTCTGCCGACATTCGGCCTTATGTGGATGCTGCGGTTGCAACTTTTGGCGCAAGCAGGTTGATGTTTGGAAGCGATTGGCCGATCGCCAATCTGGCGGGTGGTTACAAAAAGGTATGGGAGGAAACGCTGCAAACGCTGAAACGATACTCCAAGGCGGAGCAGGATGCCATATTGGGAGGTACGGCTGCACACTTTTACAGCATCTAGCGGTTCGAGGCAAACGAAAAAACGGTTCTTTCGCCAATGATGCGAAGAACCGTTTTTTTTGCAGGTTTTCTTTGCGCAGAATGCTAAATCTTTTGCTGCGCGCGCCACACCCGGCATGAGCTGTGGACTCGCTTAAAAGGGAGAAAAGATGCGAAAGTGCAGGTTTTTCTTATGGCAATGGAACATTTTGGCATAAAACCTGCGATTGTGCAGGAATTTTCGCAACAAAGGAACCTGAATTCATATTCCCGGCGAAAAACCTGTACAATTGCAGGAATGTTTCGCTGCTGGCATATCAACAGGCAAAAATGCTGTACTTTTGCAGGCTTTCTTAGCGCCACTAAGCTAGACCGGCTCCGTCACGGGGGTTCTGGGCAGCCTGATTTCGCAGTATTTTTTCCAGGCCCTGCCAAGCCGATCCGCCTGATGTTCCTGCCGTGCAGCCTCGCAACTCGCCTGGAGAGTATGCATTAGGGTTAAATCAAGCGCCCAGGCCTATCCGCAGCTGCAGTTCAGCACCGGCTTGCGCGCGGCAAGCGCTTCGTCCAGGCGGCTGACGATCGTCGTGTACGGCGCGTTTTTGACAAGTTCCGGATTTTCCTCCGCTTCCTTGGCGATCGTGATCATCGCGTCGATGAATTGATCGAGCGTTTCTTTGCTTTCCGTCTCCGTCGGCTCGATCATGATGCATTCCTCGACATTAAGCGGAAAATAGATGGTCGGCGGATGGTAGCCGAAATCAAGCAGCCGTTTGGCCATATCGAGCGTGCGGACGCCGAACTTTTTTTGGCGGTTGCCGGACAGGACGAACTCATGCTTGCAAAAGCGCGGGTGCGGCACATCGAAGTGCGGAGCAAGTCTGGCCAGCATATAGTTGGCGTTCAGCACGGCGTATTCGGACACTTTGCGCAAGCCCTCGGGACCGAGCGTACGGATGTAGGTATAGGCGCGGACGAGGATGCCGAAGTTGCCGTAGTAGCCTTTTACGCGGCCGATGGATTGCGGGTAATGATGGTCGAAATAAAAGCTGCCGTCTTCGCGCTTCGCGACGAGCGGCGTCGGGAGGAAGGGGATCAGCTTTTCCTTGACGCCGACCGGACCTGCGCCGGGGCCGCCGCCGCCGTGCGGGGTGCTCATCGTTTTGTGCAGGTTGAGGTGCACGACGTCGAAGCCCATATCGCCGGGACGCGTAATGCCCATAATCGCGTTGGCGTTTGCGCCGTCATAGTACAGCAGCCCTCCTGCGGCATGAACGATTTCGGCGATTTCGACGATCTGCTCCTCGAACAGGCCGAGCGTGTTCGGGTTGGTCAGCATCAATGCGGCAGTGTCCGGACCGACTGCACGGCGCAGCTCGTCGAGGTTCACCAGGCCGCGTTCGTTCGATTTGATCGTCACCGTTTCGAAACCCGCTACGGTAGCGCTGGCGGGATTCGTGCCGTGCGCGGAGTCCGGGCAAATGACTTTCGTCCGGCGCTCGCCGCGGGATTCATGATAAGCGCGGATCATCATGAGGCCGGTCCATTCGCCGTGAGCTCCGGCGGCGGGCTGCAGCGTCACCCGGTCCATGCCCGTGACCGCTTCGAGATCGCGCTGCAAGTTGTAGAGCAGCTCCATTGCGCCTTGCAGCGATTCCTCCGGCTGGTAAGGATGGATTTTGGCGAAGCCGGGAAAGCGGGCGACGTCTTCGTTGATTTTCGGGTTATATTTCATCGTGCAGGAACCGAGCGGATAAAAGCCGTTGTCGATGCCGAAATTGCGGCGCGACAGTGCGGTATAGTGGCGGATGACGTCCACTTCGTATACTTCCGGCAGCTCTGCGGGGCTCCGGCGCTGAAATTGCCGCGGAAGCAGGGTGTCGAGGTCGGCTTCCGGCACGTCGCATTCCGGCAAGGCGTAGGCGACGCGGCCCGGGTGGCTCATTTCAAAGATCAGCGATTTCAGATCGTTCATGCAAGCTCCTCCAATACTGCGGCGAAGTTGTCGATATCTTCGCGCGTTCTTTGCTCCGTGACGGCGATCAGCATATGGCCGGCAAGCTCGGGGTAGTCGCGTCCGAGATCGTAGCCGCCGATGATCTGATGCTGCAAGAGCTTGGCGTTCAGCTCCTGCACGTTCGCGCCGTCAGGCAGTTTGACGGCGAATTCGTTGAAAAAGCTGCCGCCGAAGGGCAGCTTTAGCTTGCCTGACGCGGTGAGGCGGTTCGCCGCGTAGTGGGCTTTTTGGACGTTCAGCTTGCCGACGTCCCGGATGCCCTGCTTGCCCATCGCGGACAAGTACACGGATGCGCAAAGCGCGAGCAGCGCCTGGTTGGAGCAGATGTTCGACGTCGCTTTCTCGCGCCGGATGTGCTGCTCCCGCGCCTGCAGCGTCAGCACGAACCCGCGCTTGCCGGCGCGGTCTACGGTTTGCCCGACGATGCGCCCGGGCATGCGGCGCATCCAGCTTTCGGCGACGGCGAAGTAGCCGCATGTCGGCCCGCCGAGCGAAGCGGCGATGCCCAGCGGCTGGCAGTCGCCGACGACGATGTCGGCGCCGAGCTTGCCCGGCGCCTCAAGCAGCCCGAGCGTGAGCGGATTCGCGCTCACGACGAGCAGTGCGCCCGCGCCGTGCGCGAGCGGCTCCACTGCCGCGATATCCTCCAAACAGCCGAAAAAATTCGGCGATTGGAGGATGACCGCGGCGGTGTCGCCGCCCAGCCTGGAAGCGAGGTCGTGCAGATCGGTCACGCCTTCGGGCGTGCAGCCGATCTCGACCACTTCCAGGCTCAGCCCGCGGGCGGAGGCGGCAACAATCGCGCGCGCCTCCGGGTGCACCGCACGCGAGATGAGCAGACGGCTGCGCTTCGTCGCGCCGCTCGCCAGGGCGCCGGCTTCGGCCAGCGCCGTCGCGCCGTCGTACATCGAAGCGTTCGCTACGGCCATGCCGGTCAGCTCGCAGATGTACGATTGAAACTCGAAAATCGCCTGCAGCTCGCCCTGGCTGATTTCCGGCTGATAAGGCGTGTACGCCGTGTAGAACTCCGAGCGCGAAATAACGTGATTGATCACCACCGGAAGATGGTGATCGTAGATGCCTGCGCCAAGGAAGCTGGCGTAGCGGTCGAAGTCCGCGTTGCGGCCCGCCAGGGAGCGCATGTAGCGCAGCAGGCTTTGCTCGTCGAGCGCGGCGGAGACGTTCAGCTCTCCTTTGTAGCGAACCTGCTGCGGAATATCTTGAAACAGCTCGTCGATGGACGAGATGCCGATCGTCTCCAGCATTTCCTTTTGATCCTGCTCGGTAACCGGTAAGTAACGATGCTTCATAACAGCTTGCAGCTCCTCTCTCGATCAGGGATCGGAATTCCGCCCTGGGTCTACGGTTTTCTTTTATAAAACGGCGTTGGGACGACTTTCGCCTTCACCCGGGCGCCTCTGATTTCAACGGCCACTTCGGTGCCCGGTGCGCTGTAGGCGGCTTCGATCAGCGCCAGGCCGACGTTCGTTTTGAAAGTCGGAGATTGCGTGCCTGTCGTTACTTCTCCGATTTGTTTGCCGCCAGCGAAAACGGCATAATGCGAGCGGGGGATGCCCCGTTCGATCATCTCGATGCCGACTAGTTTGCGGGGAGTGCCGGCTGCCTTTTGCGCGGCGAGCGCTTCGCGTCCGATGAACTCCCCTTTATCCAGCTTGACGAACGGGCCAAGTCCGGCTTCAAGCGGGGAAATGTCTTTGGAAAGCTCCTGCCCGTACAAGGGAAGCCGCGCTTCAAAACGCAGCGTATCCCTGGCACCTAATCCGGCCGGAATCAGGCCGGAGTCTTTGCCGGCTTCCAGCAGCTTGCCCCACAGCTCCACGGCATCGGCTGCGCCGACGTAAAGCTCGAAGCCGTCTTCACCGGTATACCCGGTTCGCGAGACGAGCGCTTGGACGCCGCCGATGTTCACGCCCTGCAAAAAGCGGAACGATTTCAACGTCCCGACCGGCGCGTCCGTCAGCTGCGCGAGAATCGGTTCCGCCTGCGGCCCCTGCAAAGCGAGCAGGGCCGTTTTGTCCGAGATGTCGTCCAGCATGACGCTGTCCGGGGCGTTTTGCTTCATCCAGCCGATATCTTTGTCGATGTTGGACGCGTTGATGACCAGCATGTAGCTTTCATGGCCCAGCTTGTAAACGAGCAGATCGTCCACGACGCCGCCGTCCGGATAACACATCAGCGAGTACTGGCACTGCCCGGCTTCGAGCCTGGACACGTCGTTGGTCGTCAGCTTTTGCAAAAAAGCAAGGGAATCCGCTCCGCTGACCAGCACTTCTCCCATGTGCGACACGTCAAACAGGCCGGCTTGCCGCCGGACGGCATCGTGTTCTTTTTGAATGCCTGCAAACTGCACGGGCAGCTCCCAGCCCCCGAAATCGATAACCCGCGCTCCATGCTCCGCGTATACCGGAAAGAGCGGTGTTCGCTTTAACATCGTCGTATCCCTCGCCTTTCATCCGCAATTTTCGTACTGCGGTTATTTTGCCCAAAAAGCAAAAAAGAGCAAAAAGTACGCATGGCAAACATACATACTTTTTGCTCTGTCCTTTGTACCTGAGAGTTACCTTGCCTTGGGCTTGGGCCGTCCGCCTGCTTGGCAAGTTTCCCCTTGGGTGTCCGGCATGCGCGTTCGCTGTGCGCCGGAGCTCTCCAGAGATGCGTCCGATACAGGTCCTTTTGCCTGAGAGATTCACCCGTTCAGGTTTACTCCTTCGGCGCCGCGCCACGCTTCATGTTTCATGCGCTTCGGCGGTCTCTCCCTGCATCCTCATCCGCTGCTTATTCGATTGGGTATACCGTTATTATGAGCCCAGCATGCTGCGGATTGTCAATTGGAATTTTTCCAAAAATTTCAGCGCGGTGCACAAACCTTTTTGCCGGAAAGAAGTTTTGACCGCCCGCCTTGACTTTGTGGTTTCCGTTGGATTAAGCTAAAAGCAAAATTTGCAGGCAAGCGAGGCGGAAAACGATGAGTCAAGTACAAGCCAATTTGTTTTACACCAAAGAGCACGAATGGGTGGAAAAGCTGTCCGATACTTTGGTTCGCGTCGGCATTACGGATTTTGCCCAGGATCAGCTGGGGGATATCGTGTTCGTGGAGCTGCCGAAAGCGGGAGCTTCCGTGACCGCCGAAGACAGCATCGGCAGCGTCGAGTCCGTCAAAACCGTATCGGATATTTTTTCGCCGGTGACCGGCAAGGTGGCGGCCGTGAACGATGCGCTGGAAGGTTCTCCGGAGCTTGTGAACAGCAGCCCTTTCGGGGAAGGCTGGATGGTCGAGGTGGAAATCTCGGGCGCAGACGCACTCGAAGGTTTGCTTACCGCGGCTGAATACGAAGCATACATAGGCACGGATCATTAAGCTGCCGGAAGGTAGCGGGAGGACGCTTCGGGGTCGGAGGCATGGGCAAAACGCCTCACTAACAAACAACCACTGACAACAAAAAGCAACCACTGACGGCAAAGTCAGCGGTTGCTTTTTGTTGTTTCGTTCTCTCTCAAGTATTCCTCAATCGTCGCTAGGGATTTCTAAATTTTCGGATTCCATTGCACGTGAGGAAACTATAATTGTTGCCCCAATCGGCTATGGTTTACATAAATTTGGAAATAAGCAGCCTGAATTGCTTGTAATCCAAAGGCGATAGGTCCCCCTAAAACCGGAGCAGTAGTTCGCTAAGCGGCCCGGCAGCGCGAAAACCTGCAAAAGTACAGTTATTTTCGATAGCAACGGACGAATTCGGGGAAAAGCCTGCGATTGTGCAGGAATTTCTGCTCGGATGGGGCTAATTCCCGAGTTTTGGCGTTAAAAACTGCACATTTGCAGGAATTTTTCGCGCCAGGAGCATCTAGGAGCAAAAAGATGTATTTTTGCAGGCTTTTGGCGCGCGCAGGGGGTTGGAACGCTTCTTGGAGGTAGCCAGCGCGTGGATTTCGGCCCGCGAGGCGTTTGATGGCGGTTGAAGCGCCACTTGGAGGAAGTCAGGTCGGTTTTTCGGCCCGCGAAGCGTTTGGTGGCGGTGAAACGCTACTGGAGGAAGTCAGCGCGGTTTTTCAGCACACGAGGCGTTTGATGGCGGTTGAAGCGCCACTTGGAGGAAGTCAGGTCGGTTTTTCGGCCCGCGAAGCGTTTGGTGGCGGTGAAACGCTACTGGAGGAAGTCAGCGCGGTTTTTCAGCACACGAGGCGTTTGATGGCGGTTGAAGCGCCACTTGGAGGAAGTCAGGTCGGTTTTTCGGCCCGCGAAGCGTTTGGTGGCGGTGAAACGCTACTGGAGGAAGTCAGCGCGGTTTTTCAGCACACGAGGCGTTTGATGGCGGTTGAAGCGCCACTTGGAGGAAGTCAGGTCGGTTTTTCGGCCCGCGAAGCGTTTGGTGGCGGTGAAACGCTACTGGAGGAAGTCAGCGCGGTTTTCAGCACACGAGGCGTTTGATGGCGGTTGAAGCGCCACTTGGAGGAAGTCAGCGCGCAGTTTTTCGGCCCACGAAGCGTTTGGTGGCGGTGAAACGCTTCCTCGAGTTAGTCAGCACAGCCTCTCCACACGCGGGAGCGGTTGAAGCCAGCGGTTTCCTCGTTCGCGACGCCAGCGGTGCCGCAGGGCGGCTTTGCGCTGGTTGACCGCCGCGCCGCGCGTTGGGAGATGCGTGCAGTACCTGCCCGCCATGCCGCGCTACCACAAGCTTTCCGCGCTCCGGTTGTTTCGATACTGTTTGGGCGTCGTGCCGGTATGCTTTTTAAAAATTTTGTTGAAATACGTCTGGTCGTAGTAGTTTAAGCGAGAGCAAATATCGGCAATCGGGTAGTCGGTCAGTACGAGCAGTTTTTTGGATTCCTCCACTTTTTCCCGCTGGATGTAGTGGCTTAGCGTCATTCCGGTTTCTTTTTTGAACAACTGGGACAAATAATTGGCGTTTAGCCCAGTTAATTGCGAAAGTGTTTTGAGGGTGATTTCTTCGTACAGATGGTTAAAAATGTAGTTTTGACAGGAAGCGATCGGCTTCGAAACATTGTGCATCCTGCTCTTGCGGACACGCTCGGCAAAGTCTAAAAACGCGTCCGCATAGGCGTTCTCCACATGTCTGACTTCTTTCAGCTCCTCGATATGCTGGATGTGCAGGTCGCTTAAGGTATAAGCGGTCTCCGGGAATAATCCGCCTTCGATCGCCGCGCGCGTAGCCAGGGTAATGCCGCAATAGGCAAGGTTTTTTTGGCTTCGCAGCCGGCTGCGCCGCGACAAGATGCCGACCTCTCCCGGCAAGACTACGCTTAACGCTTTGAGAAGCCCGGCTTTATCCCCGTTTTTTATATGCTGGAACAGCGTTTTTTCGTGAACCGGGTCCATGTGGAAAAGGGAATTTTCCCTCCGCGTCGACAGGCTGAGATCCACGTTGTTTACCGGCACGAACCGCTGCTCGAAATGATGGTTGTACTCGAGTACGTTCGTGATTTCGAGCGGTTCCTTATAAACAAGGTAATGGATGAGCATGCTTGCGTGAAGCAGGCGCATTTTGGGGATTACCGGGAGACTGCGCAAGTACTGGGACCACTGGGGACGGTGTTTGACCGGGACATGGTTGTCGTACATAAGGCTTGCGATCGCCTCGTCGGACAAATCGGAATAGACGGAGGGACCGACAACGAGTGTGCCTGCAAATTGCCCGTCCCGCTCGATGGAAAGCATAACGAAATTTTCCTCGTGATTTGTAGAACGGATGACAGGCATATGCGAGCTTCGTTCCCGTTCGGAGCCGGTCAATGAGCGAATGAGATCGTCGTGGTTGGAAAATAATGGGCTTGTATGAAAAACAGAAGACAGCCGGAAGTCGATTTCATTGCCCGGATTCACGTAAAACACGGGGATTTGAAAGCTTTCAAAAATAAGTTTGCCTATATATTCAAGTTCTTTTTTAACCTCCAATGGGACCACGAACAATCACCGCCATCTGAAATAAGTACAATTTATCTTAAAATAATACCATAAAATGAAGGTTCCGTGAATTATGATGGTGGTGCGACCGATGGAAAATACCGTTTAGGGGGTAAACAACTATGAAACGCAATATTCAAGAGCTTATTTCCAAAATGACACTCGAAGAAAAGGCAGGCATGTGCTCCGGACTTGATTTTTGGCATTTAAAAGGAGTGGAGCGCCTCGGCATTCCGTCGATTATGGTGACGGACGGCCCGCACGGACTGCGCAAGCAAAAAGCGGACGCCGACCATTTGGGGCTGTTTGACAGCGTTCCTGCAACTTGTTTCCCTTCGGCCGCGGGGCTGGCATGTTCCTGGGACCGGGAGCTGATCGGCAAGGTCGGCGTCGCTTTGGGCGAGGAGTGCCAGACGGAAGACGTAGCGGTGCTGCTCGGACCGGGCGCGAACATTAAGCGTTCCCCGCTGTGCGGAAGAAACTTCGAATATTTCTCGGAAGATCCGTTCCAATCTTCGGAAATGGCGGCAAGCCATATCCAGGGCGTGCAAAGCCAGGGAGTCGGCACGTCGCTGAAGCATTTTGCCGTCAACAACCAGGAGCACCGCCGCATGTCGGTGGATGCGGTCGTGGACGAGCGTACGCTGCGGGAAATTTATTTGGCGAGTTTTGAAGGCGCTGTCAGAAAATCTCAGCCTTGGACGGTAATGAGTTCATATAATCGGGTGAATGGGACGTACGCTTCCGAAAACGAGTTTTTGCTGACTGATATTTTGAAAAATGAGTGGGGCCACGAAGGTTTTGTCGTGTCCGATTGGGGTGCCGTTAACGAAAGAGACGACGCTCTTGCGGCCGGTCTGGAGCTGGAAATGCCGGCAAACAGCGGCGTCGGGGAGCAGAAAGTGATCGAAGCCGTGAAGAGCGGGAAGCTGTCCGCGGAAGCGCTGGACAAAGCGGTGGAAAGACTGCTGAACATTATTTTCATGGCGGTCGACCACAAGAAAGAAAACGCTGCCTACGATCAGGAAGCGCATCATTTGCTGGCAAGAGAAGTGGCAAGCGAAAGCATGGTTCTTTTGAAAAACGAGAACGGCATTCTCCCGCTCAAGAAGGAGAGCAAAATCGCGATCATCGGCGCATTTGCCGATAAACCGAGATATCAAGGCGGGGGCAGCTCCCACATTACGCCGACAAAACTGGACCATCCGGTCGAAGAAATCCGGAAACTGGCCGGCGCTTCGGCAGCGATCGCCTATGCGCAGGGCTACCGGCTGGATAGCAATGCCGATGACGAAGCGCTGCTTCAGGAAGCGAAGCGGGCGGCAAGCGAGGCGCAGGTTGCGGTCGTTTTCGCAGGGCTTCCGGACCGCTACGAATCCGAAGGGTATGACCGGGAGCATTTGAGCATTCCGGGCAATCAAATCAGCCTGATTGAAGCTGTGGCGGGCGTGCAAAGCAATGTCGTTGTCGTACTGCTGAACGGGTCCCCTATCGAGATGCCGTGGATCGGCAAAGTAAAAGGCGTGCTCGAAGGTTACCTGGGCGGGCAAGCGGTTGGCGGCGCTGTTGCCGACCTGCTGTTCGGCGAAGCGAATCCGTGCGGCAAGCTGGCCGAAACGTTCCCTCTCAAGCTGAGCGACAATCCTTCCTACCTGTTCTTCCCGGGCGAAGGCGACCGGGTGGAGTACAGAGAAGGCTTGTACGTAGGCTACCGGTATTATGACGCGAAAAAAGTGCAGCCGCTGTTCCCGTTCGGATACGGATTGAGCTACACTTCGTTCGAATATACGGGCATCGAGCTGGATAAACGGAACATCAAAGATACGGATACGGTTACGGTCCGGGTCAAGGTCAAAAATACAGGCTCGCGCGCGGGCAAGGAAATAGTCCAACTGTACGTCAAGGATGTCGAAAGCAGTGTTATTCGCCCCGCTAAAGAGCTGAAAGGCTTTGCGAAAGTCGAGCTTCAGCCCGGGGAGGAAAAAGCGGTCGAGTTTGTTCTGGACAAACGCTCTTTTGCTTACTACAACGTCGATCTGAAAGATTGGCACGTCGAGACCGGCGACTTCGCGATTCTGATCGGCAAATCGTCGCAGGACGTCGTACTGCAGGATACCGCGCATGTTCAATCGACGGTCGCGATCAAGCGAACATACACCCGCAATACGACGATCGGCGACCTGCTCGGCGATCCGTCCAGTGCGGAACCCGTCCAGCGCCTGATGAGCCGCTTTCAAGAGACAAGCGCATTGACGGCGGAGCCGGGCGACGACCACGCCGACATGATGGCGGCTATGATGAAATATATGCCGCTGCGGGCGCTGGCCGCTTTCAGCCAAGGATCGGTGACCGAGCAAATGCTGAGCGATTTGCTGAACGAGCTGAACCGCGACTAAAATCGGATTCGAGGAAAAACTCGCGCACCCCATAAGCAACCTTATGGGGTGCGCATCATTCTCACTAAGATGGCGCAACAAGGTCACAAGCAAAAACACGATCCCTAGGCTTAATAAAATTTTTTTTCTCCAGACTTTCAGAAAGTCTACCGCTTGGCCAAGGCCAATATTTCATCTGCAACGAGATCAGGGCGATATTGATGAATATAATGCTCGGTATCCTTAAGCACTAATTGCTTCGCTTGCACGGACCCGGACCAGGAAGTAAATTCCTTTTCGTATTTGTTCCAAACGTCATTGGTAACCCCTAAGTAATCGGATGTCAGCACGGTAAGCGGGAAAGGGAGAGGCTTTTTGTCATCCA